>CAUWMZ010000015.1:0-42976 GCA_963560035.1 uncultured Parabacteroides sp. | reverse complement strand
TCGCTATTGTTGTATATAAAGGTTTAATACCTGTAGTTGGCCGAATACTTACTATAAACACGGAAATCGAGATGTGGTCCTGTTGAAAGTCCGGTCGATCCTACATAAGCAATTTCTTGTCCTTGTTGCACATGCGAACCAACTTGTATGCCCTTTGCAAAGCGACTAAGGTGCATATAGGTTGTTGTATAAGCTGAGTTGTGTTTGATTTTAAGAAAGTTTCCACCACCTCCTTGATAACCTTTAGCGATGACAGTTCCGGCGCCGATACTATGCACGGGTGTACCTTTAGGCGCTGCGTAATCCACTCCGTGGTGCGCTCTATATCGTTTTAAGATAGGATGGAAACGTGCGTTTGTAAATCGTGATGTGATACGGAAGAAGTCCAAAGGAGCCTTAAGGAACTCTTTACGCAAGGAGTTGCCTTTTTCATCAAAATATTCGAATACACTATCTTGTGTGAAAGGTATTGCGATGAAATCTTTGCCCTGATGAGTAAAGATAGCTCCCTCAATGGAGGCGATACTTAAAGAGGTTGTATCGTCAATATAAGCCTCGTGATAAAGCACCTTGAAAGCGTCGCCTTCTTTAATATCGAAAAAGTCGATTTGCCAAGCATAGACATCAGAGATGCGAATGGCAAGGTATGGGTCTCCACCATTTTCTTTGATCACGTTCCAAAGCGAAGAGTTGACAACGCCTTCCGTATACTTTCGCTTGAGTGTGATAGGTTTGCTAAATTCGTAGGCCTTGATAGAGTCTGTTGTTAAGTCTATTACGGCAAAGTCTGTTAAAGATTTGGCAAATGCGATATAGTGAATGCTCTCCAGGGAGTCGACGGTAGTGAACGTATAGTAGTGCATTCCCGCTCGCAGTTTTGTTGGATCAAGTACTTGAGCCGAAGCTTTACTGATACTATCGGCTTTTAGGAGAGAAAATCCTAGTTCTGCGAAAATTGAAGCGGGGTTATCTCCAAACTTCATCAAATGTTCTTTGACATCCAGGGAGTCAATGCAAATGCCATATTGATAGATATGTTGAGAGCTATCCACCCATTGCGTATCCATGTCAGTATCTTCAGTTGGTTGTTTGGGTTGGTTGCAGGCGAAACAGCTAAGAAGCATTAAAAGTGTAATATAAATAGGATGTTTTTTACTCATTTGCTTATGTTTATTCATTAAAGGTTTCACAACTATGGGCAAACTTACGGAAAAATAAATAAATAGAGAGTTTATTTGTCTAAAAGCTTTTATCTTTGCCGCCTTAAGAAAGGTATTGATATCGATTCAAACTTAAATTAAGTTAAATAAGAGATGCGGAGGGAACATTTTGTTGTTTTGATGCGTCTAGTAAATAACAAACAAATTTTTTAAGATTTAGGAATATGAAAAAAGTATTGTATTATGCGTTTTTACTTCCTGCATTTGTAGGAATGATGTTTTCTTGTTCAACTGCTAAGACTGATGTAAAGAAGTTGGAAGGAGAATGGAATGTAGTAGAGGTAAAAGGCGAAAAATTATTGGAAGAGGGTTTGCCTCAGATGAATTTTGATGTCGCTGGCCAAAAACTGCATGGTAATACAGGCTGTAACTTATTTAATACTACTATTACATTAGATCCCAAGGATGTTTCTGCTATCACAATCGCTCCGGGCGCTACAACGATGATGGCTTGCCCTAATATGGATTTGGAGAGAAGCGTGCTTCAGTCAATGGAACAAGTTCGTGCTGTAAAAGCTGGAAAGAGCGAGAATGAGATGATGCTTGTTGATAAAGACGGTAATGTATTGATGGTTTTGGAAAAAGCGAATAAATAAGTAAGACTATAGGTCTTCAGAAAAAGCAGCCGCCTCAGTGTAATCGTTTCTAAATACGATATTGAGGCGGCTGTTTTTTTATTTTAATATTTGAAAGTATATCGGAATCCGGCTTTAAACCAAATGCCCGCTTGTGGGATATTTCCAAGGTCGTAATATGTCTTATTGAAAATATTGTTCAATTCGGCATAGATGTTTAGTCCCTTGTGTTCCCAGTTCAGTTTCATATCAACGACACAATAAGGTGCGTAAGGTTCCTCGTAAGCGGGTTTGAAATCCTCATATTTGGTATAACTTCCCGCACGGTCTTGCCAGCGCACAAACCAGGTAGCGGAGAGTCCTCGCCAAATAGCGTGGTTCAATTGCGCTGTAAATTTATGCTTCAAGTAATCTAATGCATAATTAGAGATCAAATCTTCACTATCTTTCTTCTGATGTATATAGGCATAGCCTAACTCGATTTTTCTGATGAAGAATCGTTCATTGCCTAATTCTCGAGGAAGTAAGCATAGGTTTGTTTCAACTCCCAGGTTGTCTACTTTTGTGAGGTTGCGACTTTCCCACATATCCTCAGGTTTTTCCTTTACCCAATCGATCATGTTTTTTCCTTTTCGATAGAATCCGGCCACATGAGCTCTCAAAAAGTGTGTGTTATATTTTAACCCAAGTTCAAAGGCTTCACTTTCTTCTGGTTTCAAATCAGGATTACCTTTATTGGTCTTACTCTCGTAATACAGGTCTGTGAATGTAGGCATACGTAGTGCTCGGTTCCAACTACCATAGACACGAAAGTCATTGCCGATACGATAGCTGGCATCTACGCCCGGATAAAAGTGCATGCCATCGTTAAGTGCGGAGTTGTAGTTCGCCAAGACACCTACAGAAAGAGTAAATCGACGTAGTGCTACATTATGCTCAAGGAAATAGCTGATATTGCTACGGTTGTCACTTTTTAGATATTGTCCTTTTTTTTCAAAAGGGACATCTTGTGGCTCTTTCATGGGCTTTCCCAAAACATTACTCTTTACGCCTTCGTTCCTAAATTCCACGCCGACACTTGTTTTACCCAACACCCAATCAGTTGTGGCATTAAGGTTCGCTCCAAACACTTGTGTCTCGTGGTAGTTATGTCCTGTATACCAATCAGCCGGATTATCGCGAAACAATTCATACTTATCGAAATGTCTTGTCCAATAGACTTTTGGGGTGAACTTGATTTTTCCATGAGTTTCACCTCCAGCAGATAAGAAGAAGCGGCGGGTTTTGTCGTATTGATTTGGATAGGATGCGGAATAGAAACAATTCGCTCCATATCCTTTATCATTATAACCGGCTTGAAATTGGAAATCGGCCTCTTTGCTTTTGACTTCCGATTGCCAATAAATATTTAGTTGTTTATAATCTGTATTATCTATATATCCACCGGAAGAGGCATAGCTTGCGGAGAAGCGTTGGCCAAAATTATGTGTCGCATGATTTATACCCGCTTCTAGCTTCCATAATTTATGCATGCCGGCGTAGTTGTCTGTCATGATCGTATTTTCTTTTCCTGTTTTAGTGATGATATTAATAGCTCCGGCGAATGCGCTAGCGCCAAAGATACGAGAAGATGGACCTGAAACGACCTCGATACGTTCTATATCCGATAGGTTGACGGGAAGGTCAAAGCTGTAATGACCTGTTTGTGGGTTAGAAAGATTTACGCCATTTAAGAGTACCGCTATTTGGTCGAACGTACCTCCTCTGATTGAGATGTCTGCTTGGGTTCCTCCTTCACCCCTTTGCCGGACATCAACGCCAGTGGCGTATTCTAAAAGATCTTGGATACTGGTGACAGGGGCCGCCTCTATTTCACGGGCGGGAATAACTGTCACAATCTTGGTCGCTTGGCTAAGTGCCATTGGCGCACGAGAAGCGGTTACTTCCACTTCATCGAGCTCTACGGCTTTATCTTCGTTGTTCCGATGAGCTTCAAGCGCTTTTTGAGCTTGTGCTGTGTCAGGCAACGCAAATAATAATGTACTAGCCGCAACGACTCCAATGTTAATGACTTTGTGCATACTTCTAAAGACAGAGTATCCTTTTCTGTCGAATCGACGGAAACGAACGCTTGTTTGTGTATGCGATTCCCAATAATTCATTGTACTTACTTTTTGTTATTAATAGTGTGAATTGGATAATCAGGATAAAGTAAATATCTTTTGCGTATAGTTTTATATCGATCTAATCCGGGTTTCCAGCTATTGCGAATTTCCTTTTCAGAGAATCCTCGAATAATTTGGAAACGAAGCTTTTTCGTTCCCGCCAATAGGTCGAACCAATGGGGGCGAGAGAAGAAAAAAGCTTGGTCTTTACCGGCTTTTTTGTAAAAATCCATAAAGAACTTAAGAGAGAGTCCTCCTTGATAGGGATACTCTCGGAGGTCTATTCCATAACAAGTCTGATCTTTATGTAAGGGTTTTAAATCAAATCCCGGAAGAGATACAGGCTTAAATGTGAATGTTCCGTATTTAGGGTCTGGATAACCAAGCACTTGAAAAGGATGATAAGTGCCTCGTCCGACACTGATGAATGTCCCTTCAAAGAAACATAGTGAAGGGTAGAGTCTGATCGCTTGATCATTGGGTAGGTTGGGAGATGGTTTTACAGGCAACCAATAAGGATCCCCATGTCTCCAATTCTCCATTTTTACAATTTTAAGCTTGCATGAGTTAGGCGTACTTTTTAGCCATCCTTCATCATTGATCATCCATGCCAGCTCTCCAACGGTTAGTCCATGTAGGATAGGTAATGGATCAACACCGACAAACGATTCAAATTCTTTTTCCCGGATAGGGCCATCAATAAAATCGTTTGGATTTGGGCGGTCAAGTACGATAAACTCCTTGTCGTTTTCTGCGCAAGCCTCCATGACGTAATGCATTGTGCTTATATATGTGTAGAATCTAGCTCCTACATCTTGAATGTCAAACACGATGACATCCAAGTCGCTCACCTGTTCTGCTGTTGGTTTTTTATTTTTGCCATAGATGGAGATAATAGGCACACCGGTCTTTACATCCCGGCTATCTTTAATCTCTTGTCCCGCATCGGCGGTTCCTCGGAAACCATGTTCAGGAGCGAACACCTTTTTGACATGAACGCCTCTTTCCAAAAGAGCGTCTAGTAGATGGATCTGTTGAATCTCCAAAATGGATGTCTGATTTACCACAAGGCCCACTCGTTTGTTTCTAAGCAGTCGTGTAACGACATCTAATCGCTCGGCACCGAGCTTTAGCGGGGCATTTTGAGCGAAGATGGCAGGTGCTATGTGGATCCATAAGATGATCGCTATGATGATTTGTTTCATGGCATGTATTAAAAAATATGTATGGCCGCAAAAGTACGAAATGTTTTTTAGAATAAAACATATGTATTTCGGGGATGATCAAAAAATTCTATATTTGTCCCATATTAAAAATGTAGTATATGGAATCTTTAGATATAATAAAAAAATATTACCAGGAGAGTTCGGATGCTTATCGGATATTGGTGACTCATAGCCAAAGTGTAACGAAGAAAGCGTTGTCTATCGCTAAGATGCACCCGGAAATGCATTTAGATTTGGAATTTATTAAAGAAGCGGCAATGTTGCATGATATAGGTATCTTTATGTGCAATGCGCCGGAGATAGATTGTCATGGAGAGGCTCCTTATATTTGTCATGGCTATTTAGGAGCTGATTTAATGCGAAAAGAGGGCTATCCTCGTCATGCGATGGTATGTGAGCGGCACACAGGAACAGGATTATCTTTGGAGATGATAGAAAAACAGAATTTGCCTGTACCTCATCGAGACATGCGTCCTGTGACGATGGAAGAACAGTTGATTTGTTTCGCTGATAAGTTTTTCAGCAAGACAAAGTTGAGCAAAGAGAAGAATAAAGATAAAATAAAACTAAGTCTCTCTAAGTATGGAAATGAGACACTTGAACGGTTCAATCAGTGGTGTAAACTCTTTTTAGGGGAATAAAATAGTTGATGGTCATTTATTTGTTATACATTTGCACGCTGTAACACACTGCAAAGGACGAAGTAATGTTGTTTATATATAGAATCCTGATCATTTTAATCGTTTTTATCGCGGGAGGTTTGGGTGCGCAAGCACAAGAGGTTGTCATACCGGCCGATAGCTTATCTAAAGCCGATTCTCTTTTAGTGTCTCCCACGGATAGTATAGCGAAAGATTCGATTTCAAATAAAAAGGCGGGCTTAGATGCTCCGGTAAGTTATCAAGCGGCGGATTCCATAGTGATGACCGCTGGCAATTGGGCTTATTTGTTTGGTGAGGGCGATGTGAAATATCAAAATATCGAATTGCAATCTGAGCAGATTCAGATGAATATGGATAGTAGCATCGTATTCGCGAAGTTTGGGCTGGACTCTATTGGACAGGAGTTTGGTTATCCGCTGTTTAAGGAAGGAGACCAGCAATATGAGTCTAAGACAATGCGCTATAATTTTGGTACGAAAAAAGGTTATATCACAGATGTGATTACACAGCAAGGTGAGGGGTATGTTACCGCCGGGCGTACTAAGAAGATGGAGGGCGATGTCTTGAATATGTTGGGTGGTAAATATACGACCTGTGACGAGCATGAGCATCCTCACTTTTATATTCAGATGACTAAAGCAAAAGTGAGGCCTAAGAAAAATATCGTGACGGGTCCTGTCTATTTGGTCTTGGAGGATGTGCCTTTATATCCGATAGGTCTTCCATTCTGCTTTTTCCCATTCTCCAGTACATATTCTTCAGGTATAATCATGCCTACCATAGGAGAGGAGTCCTCAAGGGGCTTTTTCTTGCGTGATGGTGGATATTATTTTGCCTTGAGTGATTATATAGACTTGGCGGTATTGGGAGAGATTTACACGAAAGGTTCTTGGGGCTTGTCCGCTCGTTCTAGCTATCGTAAGCGATATAAGTTCTCGGGTAGTATTAATGCTTCCTATTTGGTTACGAAATTGGGAGATAAAGGTTTGCCTGATTATAGCTTATCTAAGGACTTTAAGATCAACTGGACACATACGCAAGATCCTAAGGCGAATCCTTATCTGTCTTTCTCGGCGAGTGTTAACTTCTCAACATCTTCTTACGATAGGAATAACCAGAATAGTTTATATCCCAATATGAATGGTTACGCCGACGTGAACCAAAATACGAAGAGCTCTTCTATCAATATCACGAAGCGTTTCCCGAACAATCCGTTTACTATTTCTGGAACGATGAGTATAAACCAGACAACTCGTGATGCCTCTATTGCTGTTACATTGCCGAGTATGACCGTGACGATGAGTCGTATTTTCCCATTTAAACGAAAGCATCCGATCGGAAAAGAGCGTTGGTATGAGAAGATCTCTATGGGATATACGGGTACGTTCAGTAACAGTATCACGACGAAAGAGAACTTGCTTTTTAAGTCGAATTTGATAAAGGACTGGAAGAATGCCATGCAGCATTATATTCCGTTATCCGCTACTTTTACCGCATTTAAATATTTAAATATTACGCCATCGTTCAACTATAAGGAGCGTTGGTATACTAATAAGATAGAGCAGGAGTATGATCCACAAAAGCAAACGTTAGTAGCGAGAGATACGACTTATGGCTTTTATCGTGTATATGATTTTAACGCCTCTTTATCTGCGTCAACGACTTTATATGGCTTTTATAAGCCACTGCCATTCTTGGGGAAAAAGATAGAGATGATTCGTCATCGTTTTGAGCCATCTATTACGATTAGCGCCCAACCGGACTTTTCTTCTTCACGCTATGGTTTTTATGAGACTTTTGTTTATCAAGATGCGAATGGTGAGGATCAGGAGTTTCGTTATTCGCCTTTTGCCCACAATATGTACGGTGTGCCGAGTATCGGAAAGCAGGGTAATATTAGCTTGGATTTTAAGAACAATCTAGAGATGAAGGTTCGTTCTGATAAGGATACAACAGGCTTTAAGAAAATCAGTTTGATTGATAACTTATCGTTCGGAATAAATTATAATATGGCTGCCGATTCATTTAAGTGGAGTGACTTGACCGTGAATTTGCGCTTGAAGTTGTCGAAGAGTTATACATTGAATTTGAGTGGAAACTTTGATACATATACCTACGATGAGAATGGACGCCGTTTGGATATTCCTCGATGGAAGGCCGGTAAAGGTATTGGTCGATTGAGAGGTACGTCAACTAGCTTCTCTTATACATTTAATAATGAGACATTCCGTAAGTGGTTTGGCAAGGATGATACGGAGGGTAAGTCTGATAAGAAATCTCCTGAAGCGTCGGCTACTGACCCTAATATGGATGGGTTAAACGCTGAGGCCGAGACAGACGAAGGAAATAAAGAGAATGGAGGTCGTTTACTAGGAAAGAAAAAAGAGGTGGGAGAAATGGATGCTGATGGATATCTGATATCTAAAATCCCATGGAGTTTATCTTTTAGTTATGGATTGAGTTTGCGTTATGGCTCATTTAACAGGGAGAAGCGTGAGTATAATTATGATTTGAGCCATTCGTTGAGTTTTAATGGTAATATTCAACCAACGAAAAATTGGCGCTTTAACTTTAACGCTACTTATGATTTTGATACGAAATCTATTCCATATATGACTTGTAGCATCACGCGTGATTTGCATTGCTGGCAAATGTCCGCGAGCTTCGTGCCTGTAGGGCGTTATAAGTCTTATATGTTCAGTATCGCTGTTAGCTCCTCTTTGTTGAAGGATTTGAAATATGATAAACGAAACAACTATAGGGATGGACAGACATGGTATTAATTATTTAGAAGAAGTCCTTTTTTAGGGAAATGCCCCATTGATAATTGACATAGATTATCAGTGGGGCATTCTCTTTAGGTTTCTAATTGGGGTGATGTCTTTTACCAATCAATGGGGGGTTGTCCTGTAGCGATAAGATAATCGTTCGCTTTGCTAAAGTGCTTATTCCCGAAAAAGCCTCTATAAGCGGATAGAGGAGAGGGATGGACCGATTTTAAGACGAGATTGCGCGTCGGATCAATGATAGCTCCTTTCTTTTGTGCGTAAGATCCCCATAGCATGTAAACAATATGGTCTCTCTCCTTAGCCAAACGATTGATGACAGCATCCGTGAATGTTTCCCATCCTTTGTTTTGATGAGATCCTGCTTGATGCGCACGTACAGTAAGCGTTGCGTTTAGAAGGAGTACCCCTTGGTCGGCCCAGCGTATCAGATTGCCCGTTTGAGGAATAGGATGGCCTAAATCGTTTTGGATCTCTTTAAAGATGTTGACAAGTGAGGGGGGGAATGGAGTCCCGTCTTGTACGGAAAAGCAAAGGCCGTGCGCTTGTCCGGGCTCATGGTATGGATCTTGTCCTAAGATAACTACCTTGACTTTGTCGAAAGGACAATGTTCAAAGGCGTTGAAAATATAGGGTCCAGGTGGATATACTGTGCCTTGATGATATTCTTGCTTGACAAATTGGATAAGTTGCTTGAAATAATCTTTCTCGAACTCATCGGATAATCGTAGCTTCCAGCTTTCTTCTATTTTTACGTCCATGTTTATGATAAAGGTATATTAGATCAATGTCATTCCGGCTTTGCGTGCTTCTTTTCTCATTTCTTCAGGCCAAATGCTGGCTTGTATCTCTCCGATATGTGCTTTTCGCAGATAAAACATACAGAGGCGGCTTTGCCCGATACCTCCACCAATGCTTTGAGGTAGCTCTCCATTTAATAGTCTTTGGTGAAAGTAAAGTTCTTTTTTTTCTTCTGCGTCGCATAGTCTTAGTTGACGGAGAAGTGATTCTTTGTTGACTCGAATCCCCATAGAAGATAATTCCATGGCTCGGTTTAGAAGTTCATTCCAAACCAGTAAATCTCCATTTAATCCGGTTTGTCCGTTCTCTGCTATGCTAGACCAGTCATCATAGTCTGGCGCACGGCCGTCATGCTTTTCTCCGTTACTGAGCTTGCAGCCTATACCGATGATAAAGACAGCTCCATATTCTTTTGTTATAGCGTCTTCTCTCTCTTTCGGCGTTAGTGTGGGATATTTTTGCAATAGCTCTTCGGCGTGAATAAAGTGGATTTGTTGAGGTAAAATCGGGCGTATTTGAGGAAACATCTCGAACACTAAGTATTCGGTACGAACCATGGCCGCATAGATGCGCCTTACGATCTCTTTCAAAAACTCAACGTTACGTTCGTTTTCGTTCATCACTCGTTCCCAATCCCATTGATCTACATAAAGAGAGTGCAAGTTGCCTAGCTCTTCGTCAGAGCGGATGGCGTTCATATCGGTATAGATGCCGTAGCCGTTTTCGATTTGATAGTCTGCCAGGGTAAGCCTTTTCCATTTAGCGAGTGAATGGACGATTTCCGCTTTCGCGTCGTTTAGGTCCTTGATGGGAAATGTGACAGCTCGTTCAACACCATTTAGGTCATCGTTGATACCCATCCCTTTTAATACGAAAAGGGGAGCGGTTACACGGTGAAGACGTAATTCAGAAGATAGGTTCTGTTGGAAAAAATCTTTAATTTTCTTGATCCCCATTTCTGTTTGTGATAGGTTGAGGAGGGCTTTATATCCTGTGGGTTTAATAAGGTAACTCATATAGTGTATTATGCTTTATATTTATAAATAGTGAATGACAAAGATAATGATTAATATCAAAAATAAAAGTATTGTACGTTTTTTATTTGCAAAATGCCATAATAAACGGCTTGTTTTATCGCAAAATATCAAAAATGAAATAATTTATACGACTGCTTGCTTTAGTTGTAGATATTTTGTAATTTTGCGATGCGTTTGGCCCGGTAGCTTAGTTGAATAGAGCGTCAGATTCCGGTTCTGAAGGTCGTGGGTTTGAGTCCCACCCGGGTCACAGCTAAAGTTTATAAATTTGCGATAAAGGCCGTATTTCCGTAATGGATTTATGGTCTTTATTATTTTATGGCTAAGGCCTTCTCTGTGTTCGTTTTTCCGGCTGGTTGGTGTGTGAATTTGGCAACAATAGAACCCTTTTGAAGTGAATAACTAAGCACTTGTCGTTAGAATAACTAAGCACTACTACTACTGCTTAGTTATTCACTTGAGTAGTGATTAGCTATTTACTTAATTACCTGTTAGTCAGTATCTTGTAATAAGATATGCAATTTCTGTTGTAGCATTGCGTAAAGTGCTTAAAATAAAGTATTTAGTAAACTTTTAGGCTCGCTTGCTGGATTTGATTCGATTCGTGACGAAGTAGGAGCGTATGATATGTGATTTTTTCATAGTTTTGTTTTTATAAAAGATATTACACAATTGGCTATTCAGGTAGATACAAATAATAAAGAGTTTCAAGATGCGTTACAGTTGATAACGTATACGCGTCAGTCTGTTTTTCTTACGGGAAAGGCCGGAACGGGTAAGTCAACCTTCTTGAAGTATATTTGTGAGCATACGAAGAAGAAATATGTCGTTTTAGCTCCGACCGGCATTGCCGCAATTAATGCTGGAGGTGTGACTTTACACTCTTTTTTCAAATTGCCATTTCGTCCATTGTTGCCCGATGATCCCGATTTAAGTCTGTCGCATGGACGTATCTTTGATTTTTTTAAATACCCTAAAGAAAAAAAGAAGATCATTTCAGAGGTTGAGTTGATCATTATAGATGAGATATCTATGGTGCGTGCGGATATTATTGACTGTGTAGATCGTATATTGAGGGTTTATTCGGGCAATCAGCGGTTGCCATTTGGAGGTAAGCAACTATTGTTTGTAGGCGATGTCTTTCAATTAGAGCCTGTTGTCCCTTCAGATCAGCGAGATATATTGAGCTTATTTTATCCGAATCCATTTTTCTTTTCGGCCCGTGTTTTTAAAGAGATTAATTTGGTTCCGATAGAGTTGCGTAAGACTTATAGGCAGACTGATCCCGTTTTTATTAATATATTGGATCGAATACGTTGTAATGCGGCGCGGAAGCAGGAGCTGGATACATTGAATGGGCGTTGTTTTCCTTCATTTGAGCCGCGTGGCGATGAGATGTACATCACGCTGGCGACTCGCCGTGATCAAGTGGATTTTATTAATGAGAAAAAGCTGGCTGAATTGCCGGGTAAGGAATTTATGTCGGTAGGGAAGATCAAGGGGGAATTTCCGGAGTCTTCGTTGCCGACGCAGCTGAATTTGTCCATTAAAGAGCAGGCCCAGGTGATTTTTATTGATAATGATTATGAACGGCGCTGGGTGAATGGTACGATTGGTCAAGTGTCAGGTATTGACGAGAACGGAAATGTATTTGTGCTTTTGGAAAATGGACTGGAGCATTTGGTTGAGCCTACTTTATGGCAAAACTATAAGTATACCTATAATGAAAAGGAGAAGCGTATCGAAGAGGAGGTGATCGGGGAATTTAAGCAGTTGCCGATTCGTTTGGCTTGGGCTATTACGGTTCATAAAAGTCAAGGATTGACATTTAACCGTGTGGTTGTTGATTTGACAGGAGGTGTTTTCGCCGGTGGCCAGACCTATGTGGCTTTGAGCCGTTGTACCTCTTTAGATGGTTTAGTATTGAAGAGTCCAATTTCGTCTCGTGATATATTTATTCGTAAAGAGATAGTTGCTTTTAGTCGCATTTTTAATGATAAGCAATTAATAGAGAAGAGCCTTCGGGAGAATGAGGCGGAACTGTTGTATGGTCGTGCTGCCGGGAGTTTTCGTGCGGGAAATATGCAGGAGGCTGTCGATTCTTTTATTTTGGCGGTGTCGAAGCGTAATGAGCTTGGAAACCCCTTGATGAGTCGCTTGTTGCGGATGAAGTTGCAAATTATCAATAGTCAGAAAGCGCAGATAAAGGTGTTGAGAGAGGAGTTGCATACGCTTCGGGAGACGCAGAAAGAGTATGCGCACGAATATTTTTTGATGGGCAATGAGTGTGTCACGAAAGCGCATGACGCACATGCGGCGATTCGTTGTTTTGATAAGGCATTGTCTTTGAATCCTGATTATTTAGAGGCTTGGGTAAGAAAGGGTGTTACTTTGTTGGATTTGGGCGAGAGTTATGATGCGCAAGTTTGTTTGAATAGGGCTGTTAAAATAGATTCCAAGTCATTTAAGGCCCGTTATAATCGAGGTAAATGTCTTTTGAAGATGAAATATAATGAAGAGGCATTACTTGATTTTTTGCAGGCAGTAGGTGTTAAGCCGGAGCATGTCGCTACCCATGAGTATTTGGCGGAATGTTATCATTTGACAGGAGATGAAACTTTGGCTCAACGGCATCGTGAGATAGCGGAAGTCTTGCGCTTGAAGAGGCGCTCAAGGTGATAGTTTATATGGTTTTTGTTGGGGATAAAAAAGAGCCGGTCAATATCAATTGACCGGCTCTTTTATGTTGATAAAAGGTGTCTAATTAAAAGATCTCGACACCTTTTTGATAATTCGATTTGCGCTTATCATTAGTTGAAGATGTAGCGGATACCCAATTGCATCTTCCAGCACTCGTCGTAGTTTCTGTTCAAAGTGTAGCTTTCTGTAGGAGCGTTACCCTCTTTATCTCTCCATAAAGAGAAGATAGGAGTCTTATCGTTGTCCATTCCTTCATATTTCAAGATACGGCCACCATTTGCACCACGATTTGTTTTTGTAACACCCCATGATTTTTTCAACATGTTACCGATATTCATGAAGTCTAAGCTAATCTCTAAAGTATTCTTTGTTTTTCCTGCAGGAACAGAGAAGCTCTGTGCGATACGGAAATCGAAACGGTGTACCCAAGGAGCGCGAGCGGCGAATGCTTCAGCATATTCACCTTTATGGTTCTTTAAGTAACGATCTTGATTAACGAAAGCCCAAAAGTCTTTACGATCAGCCTCGTTCTTGAACTTGATCTCATTGTCATCTTTCGGAATATACATCAAGTCATTAGCGCTGTTATCACCATTCATATCGTTTGTATAGCAATAAGAGTTGCCATAAGGAGAGTATCCTGAATAGAACAAGTTGAAGCTAAGTCCGTTTGTTACGTTACCATTCTTGAATGGAACATAGTAAGAAAGAGAAGCGATCACTTTGTCAGGAGTTACATATCTTGAGTTTTGAACACCAGCGAAGTTTGCGCCATTGATCGTGAACAAGTTTGTCCAAGCAGAAGTAGCGTTTGAACCCGGCATACCTGAAACCTCTTTCGCTACAGTGTGTGTATAAGCGAACATAGCGCGAAGGTTCTCTACGGGGTTTGCGTTTAATGTGATGTTTCCAGTCCAACCGTGACCCTTAGAAGTATTAGTCAAGACGCAGGCATCGTTGATATTATTGTAGTATGTATAATCTTTCGGATAGATGTAACGGTTGTCAGGACCATTGAAGCGTTCCCAGTTGTCAGTCGGCTTGATGTTGTAGTTGTCAAGCATAACAGCGTTGATGTTCTTTGTGTACATGAACTCACCAGTAACAGAGAATGGGAATGCGGTCGGGAATTCGTAATCTACAGCGATAGAAGATTTCCAAACTTGAGGCATCTTGAAGTCAGGATCAACAGCTGCGATACTGCTAGGAACAACGCCATCGCCCGCATCTGTCGGGAAATTGAACTCTTTGATCATATCAGGTACGCTTGTGATCATACCACCCTTCAATTGATCCAATCTCGGGTCACGGTATTTAACAGAACCATCCTTGTTATATTTTGTTGTGATAGATTGTAAGTTCTGAATCATACCGGTGTTAGACGGCATATTTGTGAAGAATACCAAAGGTAAACGTCCCATGAATAGACCAGAACCACCACGGAATTTCAAGCTCTTATCACCAAATACGTCCCAAACGAAACCTACACGAGGAGAAACCTGTACTTTAGCGCCTGGCCAAGAACCAGTAGTTAGGCTGCGTCCACCGAAATCCAAAGCGTCGATAGCTTTGTTGGCGATTAAGTCATCATTGTCAAAGATAACGTCGTCTAAGCGTAAGCCAAGAGTCAATTTGAATTTCTCAGAAAGACTCCACTCATCTTGCAAATAGAAACCAAGTTGGTTATATGTTACCTGAGCAGCAGGTTTATCGTTTCCATTGTAACCATAAGTTAAAGCGAAAGATTCAGGAGCTGCGCCGTTCAAGAACTCGTCAAGGCTACGATAACGATAATATCCCGTGCCGTTTCTCATATAGGCATTGTTAGCCATTTGATGCTCAAAGCTGAAACCTGCCGTTAACTTGTGCTGACCTAAATAGTAGGTAAAGTTATCGGTGATGTTCCATACCTTGTTGTGTACACCATTATTGAAGGTAAACAACTCATAACCTAGAGACATGTACGGCTCAAGGATTTGGTTGCCATTTTCATCAAGACCACCCATAATATCGATGAATGGGAACAAAGAAGAATCCGTTCCGCGAACATCTTGGATGTTAGAGTATGTGAACAATAATTGGTTAGAAATCTTATCTGAGAAACGGCTGTTTAAGTCAGCAGATACAGAAGAAACCTTGTTCTCCATTGAATACATAGAGTTAGCAAAAGCCATAGAGTATTCAGAGATACGGTTGTAACTCAAACGGTATCCGGTGTTTCCTGAAGAACCATTTGTTCCGTTCCAAGCCGTGTTTTTCGTGTAGTTATAGCGTACAGCCAATTTATGTTGGTCCGTGATGTTCCAGTCGATACGACCTAACAACTTCAAGTTCGTGTTATCAGCGGGGAAGTTAGTAAAAGATCCCGTGTCATAACCGTATTTGTTACGTACGAAATCTGATACTTTTTGCATATCAGAAGCTTTTGTGCGAGAGATGAATCTTTCAGGATCTGCTTCGCCATCTTCACTGGCGCGCCAATCTACGGCTGTAGTCGGTATTTTTTGATATTCAACATTGGCAAAGAAGAACAATTTGTTCTTAACGATCGGACCACCAAAAGTAGCACCATAGATGTGTTTAGCATCTTGAGGACGTGCGCCTAGGTCTTCACCATCGATGTTGTTACCACGCATGTTTTGGTTATACTGATAAGTGTAGGCTGTACCTTTGAATGTGTTCGTACCAGATTTGGTAATCGCGTTGATACCACCACCGATGAAGTTTGTCTGACGAACATCAAACGGAGCGATAACAACCTGTACCTCTTCGATAGCATCCATAGAGATAGGGTTACCACCTCCAGGAAGACCATCACTTAAACCGAAGTTGTTGTTGAAGTTCGCGCCATCAACAGTGAAATTAGTGGAACGTCCGTCACCACCAGCAAAGCTCATGCCAGAAGCATACGGAGAAAGACGAGCGATATCCGAGATGCTACGGTTGATAGTAGGAAGTTCTTTCATTTGAGCTGCGGAGATATTGGTGGTAGCACCTGTTTTCTCTGAGCTGAATTTAGAGCGAGAAGCTGTGATGACAACCTCATCCAATTGCTCTGAGTTTTCTTGCAACTCTACGTTCAAGTTGTAAGTTTCACCTAATTGTAAGGCGATGTCTTTGTAGACCGCAGAACGGTATCCTACATAAGATACAGTGACTTTGTAGGGACCACCTGTACGCATACCTTGTAAGGAGAAGCGTCCGTCCATGTTTGTAATTGTACCATAGTTGGTTCCAGAGGGCTCGTGAACTGCGAGAATCGTAGCTCCGATGACTGGCTCATTTTGAAACATAACTGTTCCACTCATGCTGGCTGTCGTTACCTGTGCTTGTGCCGGAAGGACAAACAAAAGGCTCAGAATTGCCAAAAGAAATAGAGTCGGTAAATGTCTGTTCATAATTTTAAAATAATTAAACGTAGTAAAATCTTTTGCAAAGTTAGGATTATTTTTCGGATAATATGTGACAATTCTATGAATACTCTATGGATCTTAGAAATGTCTTTTCAGATTATGGTGTAATGGATAGAAATGATTATTAGTTAATTCGCCTCTTAAAAATCAAAACAGGAAGCAATTTTATCTATTTGTTGGCGAATTGTTGTTCGCAAGGGCTTTTTTTAATTAAATGTTAATTTTATAATATAGGCATAAGAAAAATTTCTCATGAATGTAAAATCTATACTTATAACCGATATTTGGCAAATTTGTTTATTGGTTTGATTGTTAAAAATAGGAGTTCGTGTTTTGTCTTTGCTTAAGCAGAAACAAATTCTTAATTGTGGCGGATGGAATAATTGAGGGAGGTTCATTATCTTTGTGCGTTATTATTTAATAAAATGAGCTATGAGGAATTGTCGAATCAAGTTGTTAATTGTTTGTTTTTTATCTGTTTTTATCTGGACGTTTACAGGCTGTGAGGAAAGGATATCGCATGAAGATCGCTATGTCGTGGTTTTATCTATGGATGGTTTTCGTTCAGATTATCCGTCAAGGGCTCATACGCCCACATTAGATTCTTTGGCAAATGTCGGTGTTCGGTCTACTTTTCGTCCATGCTATCCAAGTGTGACATTCCCTAATCATTATAGTATGGCTACAGGTTTGCATCCGGATCATCATGGTTTGGTGCATAATTCTTTTTATGATGCTTCGATTGATTCGGTTTATCGAATGAGTAGTACTGATCCTCAGTTTTTTGGAGGAGAGCCTATTTGGAATACAGCGGAGCGTCAAGGTGTGCGCACTGCTGCTTTTTATTGGGTTGGTAGTGAGATCCCGGTAGCTGGTGATCAGCCATCTATTTGGAAAAAGTTCGACTCGTCGGTTCCTTTTTCTTCTCGTGCGGATTCTGTGATTTCTTGGTTGAAGTTGCCCGAGAAAGTTCGTCCGCATTTAATCATGTGGTATATGGAGGAGCCCGATGCGATTGGACATTCAGCATCTCCGGATTCTTCTGCTACATTGGAGGTTGTGGAGCGATTGGATAAGGAGCTAGGTCGCTTTTTCGCTAATGCTCGTCAATTGGAGATTTTTGATAAAATAGATTTTATCGTTTTGTCTGACCATGGAATGGCAACTTATTATCCGGATAAGTATGTGAATTTGAATGACTATTTATCTCGTGATAGCTTTGAGTATGTAATAGAGGGCGTGCCAACGTTGCTTTATCCGAAGAAGAGCTATTTAGATAGTGCTTATGCGATCTTAAAAACAGTCCCCAATATTATGGTATGGAAGCGTGAAGAGATACCGGCGAAGTATGTGTATGGTAAGAATTCTCGAATAGGAGATTTGGTTGTCGCTCCGAATATAGGTACTTATGTTCAGTTTAGGGAGAAGTCTACTCCTCGTTTTGGAGGAACACATGGTTATGATAATTTTACGCCTGAGATGGAGGCTATTTTTTATGCGGCCGGTCCATCATTTAAAAAGCATATAGAGGTGCCTCAGATGGCGAATGTGAATTTGTATCTGATTATCGCTCATATATTAGGCATTCAGCCGGCTCCTAATGATGGTGATAGTGCGGTAGTGCAACACTTGTTTAAGAAATAAAGTTGAGCGAATAATAAGAAAAGAGCTCCTTTCTATAAATCTGCGGGTTTGTGGAAAGGGGCTTTTTTAGTGATCATCTAACGAAGGTGAATTGATTTTGTGTCAGAATGAGATCAAAAATAAAATGTCTCATCAATAGGTTTGATGAGGTGCAAAACAAGACATTATGCTCAATGAGCATAATTGTCAGATTCTATATTTCCTGCACTTATATAAGTGTGGTTTAAAAATAGAAGTTAGATCCAGGACAAAATAGGGGCTCGTCACTAGAATCATCAATTTCTATTTTGTTCTCTCTCGCAAGCCATCCTATTGCGGCCCATAGTTCCGCATCCGAAAGAGTTGTTCTTAATTTTAGGGCTTCAAAACTCCAATGTTGTCCATCGGAGAGTAGATTCCAAATAGCGCCTGCGTTTAATCCAATGGTTCCTTTAGTCATGATGTGTAGTTTTATGTTTTTGTTTTTTGATTTGTTTATACTTATAACAGATTAGTCTGGTTAAAAGTATGTTTTTGGGCGATAAAGTTTCTAAAAAGTTTTATGTAAATCTAGAAGTTGGATAACAATGGAGATTGCTGATGTGAAAGGTGGCGCCGCGTGAAAGGTGTAGATAAAAAAAAGACTCTGATAAATTTATCAGAGTCTTATAAGTAGTGGATACGAGAATCGAACTCGTATTCCATGCGTGAGAGGCATGTGTCCTAACCGTTAGACGAATCCACCAGTTGTTTTTAAGTGTCATTGTTTTTGTTTGACGATGCAAAGGTAAGTATATTTTTTTGTTGTGCAATAGTTGAAACTAATTTTTTTAAAAAAAAGAGTGTTTTTGGGGATGGAAAGATATCTCTCTGTTAGATATAATCATTGAATAAAGGTATTAATGGTTTGAAAATAAGATCATTTGTATCGAAAAGGTTAAAAAGAGTATTTAGAGATTATATCATAGATTTATAAGGGTTGCTTTTCAAGAGAAATGGAAATGAGGAGAAAAAAGTCATGCGGTTTTGTTCTTAAGAGAAGGAAAGTCTGTTTTTTTAACTTCTCTATTTGGGAAGAGAAAAAATAATTAGAATTTGCTGTTATAGGATACATGTAGCTTAGATAAAATAAGCGAAGATTTTTCTATATTTGCCCATAACATCAATGTTGACTAAAAAAAATACGATGAAAACAAATATTTCTGAACGTATTACGGCCTTACGTGAGGCTATGAAACAGCAAAATGTGGATGCGTATATTATTCCGAGTTCAGATCCACATTTGAGTGAATATCCTGCGGATAGGTGGAAATCAAGAGAATGGATATCTGGTTTTACAGGTTCTGCGGGAACAGTAGTAGTTACGGCTAGCAAAGCTGGTTTGTGGACGGATTCACGTTATTTCTTGCAAGCTGCAGATCAGTTGCAAGGTACAGGAGTTGATTTGTATAAAATGGCGTTACCAGAGACACCTTCTATTACAGATTTTTTGTTGCAAGAGTTAGAGGCTGGACAAACAGTCGGGTTGGATGGTCAGACATATAGCGCTTCAGATGCGGATATATTGATGAGCAAATTAAGAAGGAAAGAGATAAAGTTAGATGCTTCGGCAGATCTAATAGATAAGATATGGAAAGACCGTCCGCAAGTTCCAAGCAATCAAATTTTTGAAATGCCAGAAGAATTATCAGGTATGTCGGTACACGATAAGTTGGATTTGATCAATAATAAACTGCGCGGTTTGGGCGCTGATTGTTTAATCTTGGCGGCATTGGATGAGATAGCTTGGACATTTAATATTCGAGGAACGGATGTCTCCTATAATCCGGTTGCGGTATGTTATGGGTTTGTTTCAGAAGAAGAGAGTGTCTTGTTTATCAAGCCTGAAAAATTAACAGCGGAAATAGCTGAGCACTTGAGAAAGGAAGGTGTTACGATTGCGGAGTATTCCATGATTCAGAGATATCTATCTCGTTTGCCGGAGCAGAGTCATGTCTTTGTGGATATGAATAAGACAAATTTATCCTTGTATGACGCAATTCCTAAAGGTTGTAAGATCGTGGAAGGCATTTCTCCCGCGAATCATATGAAAAGCATAAAGAATGAGACAGAGATAAAAGGCTTTAAGAATGCGGTAGTTAAAGATGGCGTAGCCTTGACAAAATTCTACATGTGGTTAGAAAAAAGTCTTGCCGGCGGAGAGAAAGTAACAGAGTTGAGCGCAGCGGAAAAATTGACGGCATTACGTGCGGAACAGTCACAGTATATCATGGATAGTTTCGAGACAATATGTGGTTATGCGGAGCACGGGGCTGTCGTTCACTATGCGGCAACGCCAGAAACAGATGCGACATTAAAACGTGAAGGGTTATTGTTGATCGATTCAGGTGCTCAATATTTAGATGGAACAACAGACATTACTCGTACGATCGCTTTAGGTGATACGACAGAGCAGATGAAGAAAGATTATACACGTGTCTTAAAAGGAACGATTAGTTTGGCGAAAAGTAAATTCCCGGTAGGTACACGTGGTTCGCAGATAGATATATTGGCTCGAAAAGCATTGTGGGATGCCGGTATCAATTTCTTGCATGGTACGGGACATGGAATAGGGCATTGTTTAAATGTGCATGAGGGTCCACAAAGTATTCGTATGGAAGAGAATCCTGTTACATTGAAGCCCGGTATGTTAATTAGCGATGAACCGGCGATGTATCGTGCGGGAGAATATGGCATTCGTATAGAGAATATGATTTTGGTGCGAGAGGATAGTGAAACAGAGTTTGGTAAATTCCTGGGTTTTGATACGCTTACGCTTTGCTATATAGATACGAGTTTGATAATCGTTCCGATGTTGTCTGCTCGAGAACATGCATGGCTGAATAAATATCATCAGATGGTTTATGAAAAGCTTAGTCCATTTTTGAATGAGGAGGAAAATGCTTGGTTGAAAGAGAAAACAGCGGAAATTTAAACTGAAAGGAGGAAGATATGGCATTAATAAAAACAGTTCGTGGCTTTACGCCAAAGGTTGGAAAAGACACATTCTTGGCAGATAACGCAACATTGATTGGTGATGTTGAGATTGGTGAAGGTTGCAGTATTTGGTTTGGAGCGGTATTACGCGGTGATGTTAACTCTATTCGTATCGGTAATGGTGTGAATGTTCAGGATGGTTCGGTATTACATACACTTTATGAGAAATCAACGATTGAGATAGGAGATGATGTGTCTATAGGCCATAACGTGACGATTCATGGCGCAAAGATTTGTAATGGTGCTTTGATTGGTATGGGCTCGGTCGTTTTGGATCATGCTGTTATTGGTGAGGGCGCTATTGTCGCGGCAGGTTCGGTAGTGTTGAGTAACACGATTGTTGAGCCAGGAAGTATTTATGCGGGAGTTCCGGCTAAGTTTGTCAAAAAAGTTGATCCGGAACAAGCTAAAGAAATCAATCAAAAGATCGCTAAAAATTATCATATGTATTCTTCGTGGTATAAAGAATAATTACTTCTGTATTGTTTTTTGATTTACATATAATATATTTGTCACTGTAAAGTAACAACTGAGTCATTATATGAATATCGACTAAAAGAAAAATAGCGGCAGACACCATTTGTCCTTGTTTAAGAGGATGGATGGTGTCTGTTGGTTTTAGGAGGTATATGAGAATTTGGTTGTGTTGTTGAATGAGCTAAACAATAGACAGAATGAAAAAAGAAATTTTATTGGCTGCTCCATTGGCTGCATTTCTTTTGTGTGCTTGCGGGCAACGTGAAGAAACGAGAACGGTAGATATAACCTATAAGCCGCGAATGGAGTTTGATCCGCCTACATATGTTTGTTATAAAGCTCCATCTCTAATACATATAGACGGAAAACTTTCGAAGGAAGAGTGGGATGATATTCCATGGACTAGTGATTTCGCGGATATAGAAGGAGACAAATGTCCAGCTCCGTTTTTACGTACTAGGGCGAAGATGACTTATGATGATACAGGTATGTATTTTGCTGTTTTGATGGAAGAGCCACATGTATGGGGAACTATTAAGGAGCATGATGCGGTAATTTATCAAGACAATGATTTTGAGATATTCCTTAATCCTACTAATGATACGCACAATTATTTGGAATATGAGGTGAACGCTTTGGGTACGGAATGGGATTTGTTTTTAACCCGTCCATATCGGGATAATCCGACCGTTTTGAATAATTGGGAATTTGCAGGTTTGAAATCTGCGGTCGCTATAGATGGTACATTAAATAACCCTAATGATACGGATAAGTCTTGGAGCGCAGAGGTGTTTATTCCATGGACTTCTGTTTTTCAAGTGGAGCGAGGGAAGGTGAAGCCCGAGATAGGAGAGCAGATACGTGTGAATTTTTCGCGTGTGGAATGGACGACAGATGTAAAAGACGGGAAGTATGTGAAAGTGCCTATACAAGGAGAAGAAAAGATTCGAGAATATAATTGGGTATGGGCTCCAACTGGAGAGATAAATATTCATATGCCGGAATATTGGGGCTATGTACAGATATCGGATGTGGTGGCAGGTAAAGGAGAAACACTATTTGTAAAGCATACAGCGGAGGATACGAAATGGATTTTACGAAATCTTTATTATAGGCAAAATGAATATGCGGCAACTTTTGGACATTATACGGATCAGGTCGCAGATTTGAAAGCATTTGAGTTGTGCCCCAATGAGGTGTCAGAGCATATACAGTTGCATAAGACACCATCTATGTATGAGATCTCTTTGCCTGATGCGGAAGGAGTCATATGGAACATACGACAAGATGGTCTCGTGTGGGCTAGTAAGAAATAACACTATATATCATTATTATTAATTTAAATATCATGAAACAGAGTAATTTTTGGATTGCGGCATTGGCTTTTGGCCTTACGCTTTCCGCTCATGGACAACAACAGAGTAGTGGCGGTATTTCTCCGAGTATGTTAGAGCAAATAAAACAAGCTTACAAGGGAACTCCGTCTGATAAAGCGATTCATAATGCTATCGCCAATAATGATATTAATAAATTGGCGCTTAACAATGAGAGTAAAAATAATTTGGATACGTACTTCTCTGATAAGGTAGAGAGTAAGGGTATTACAAATCAACGTTCTTCTGGCCGTTGTTGGCTTTTTACCGGATTGAATGTGTTCCGTTCCCAAGCTATTAGTAAGTTTGGAATGGGAGAATTTCAATTCTCTCAAAATTATTGTTTTTTCTGGGATCAATTAGAGAAGGCAAATCTTTTCTTGCAGGGTATTATAGACACACGCTTGAAACCAATGGACGATAAGATGGTTCAGTGGCTGTTCAGAAATCCGATAGGTGATGGTGGTCAGTTTACGGGTGTTTCAGATTTGTTGACTAAATATGGTGTGGTGCCGTCTGATGTGATGGTCGAAACCAATAGTAGCAATAGCACGGGGCGTATGAGTAATTTGATTGGTTTAAAGCTTAAAGAGTTTGGTCTGCAATTACGTGATATGTCGGAGACAAAGGGTACTACCGTTGCTGATCTAGAGAAAAAGAAGACAGAAATGTTGGGCACAGTCTATCGAATGTTAGTGTTGAATTTAGGGGAACCACCAATGAGGTTCACATGGACTCGTAAAGATGCGAAAGGTAATCCTGTTGAAACTAAAGAATATACACCTCAATCTTTTTATCAAGAGTATATAGGTGATGATTTGAAGAATAACTATGTCATGTTGATGAATGATCCAACTCGTGAATATTATAAATTGTATGAGATTGATTATGATCGTCATGTTTACGATGGAAAGAATTGGACATATGTGAATTTGCCGATCGAAGATATCAAGCAAATGGCGATAACTTCTATCAAAGATAGTACGATGATGTATTTTTCTTGTGATGTAGGTAAATTTATGGATCGTGAGCGTGGTCTGTTGGATGTAAATATGTATGATTACGCTTCTTTAATGGGCACGACATTTGGAATGGATAAGAAACAACGTGTACAAACGTTTGCGAGTGGCTCTTCTCATGCGATGACTTTAATGGCCGTGGATTTAGATCAAGCGGGAAAACCAAAGAAATGGATGGTGGAAAACAGTTGGGGACCAGGTGCTAATGGTGGTCATGTGATTATGACAGACGAATGGTTTAACGAATATATGTTCCGTTTGGTTGTAAATAAAAAATATATAACGGATCGTGTAAAGGAGATTTTGAAGCAAAAGCCAACCCGTTTGCCAGCATGGGATCCGATGTTTGCGGATGAGGATTGATATCCTTCTTGTTAAGGAAATTATTGTACAATTTCATAATAGAAGCCTCGTTGGTATTGTTGTGATATGGCATCAGTATCAACGAGGCTTTTATAAAGTAAACTCGACTATCGAATTAAAATGGAATAGCCGAGTTTACCTTATAAAATAGGTCAGATTTATTTATTTTGAAAAATAAAACTCATGATTAGATCAGTTACGCCGGCGTGATCTTTTACGAAATCACCAGCTGTTTTACCTGCTGTTTTTAGTGCGATAGGGTCAGATAGTAACTCGTCCATTTTATCGCGGAATGATTGCTCATTAGCTAAAGAGAAACCTCCACCAATAGCGATTAGGTCTTTTGCTTCTTTAAATTTTTGAAATTTAGGACCAAATAGGACTGGTATGCCATATACGGCAGCTTCCAATGTGTTGTGTATTCCTGCGCCAAATCCACCTCCTATATAAGCTATTTGTCCATATCTATAGATCGACGATAGCAACCCAAAGCTATCGATGATAAGACAATCTTTTCCTTTTAAATTACTTTCATTGGTTTGAGAAAGACGGATAGAAGGTCGTTTTAACATGGATTCAATGGCTGACAGATGTTCTTCGTGAATCTCGTGAGGAGCAATGATCAGTTTCATTTCCGGATGTTCATGAAAATAGGGAATGAAAATAGCCTCATCTTGTGGCCAGGAGCTACCAGCAACCATAACGATAGGTTGTTTGTCATTAGTAGAGTTAGCGATAAACTGTTCGATTAAAGGAAGCTCTTTTGCTTGATTGTGCACGTCCAAAACACGGTCGAAGCGTGTATCTCCGGCTATGGTTGCATTAGTAATGCCTACTTTGGCTAGTAGTTGAAGAGAACGTTCATCTTGCACAAACAAATGGTTGAAATAGAAAAGTATTTTTCTATAAGACATTCCATACCATTTAAAAAAGAGTTGATCCGGTCTAAAGATCGAAGAGATGATGTAAGTTGGAATACTACGTTTATGTAGCTCCCGCAAATAGTTGCCCCAAAATTCATATTTGATGAATATGGCAATTGTGGGATTTGCCAGATTTAAAAACTTATGAACTCTGTAAGGAGTATCAAAAGGCAGATAGCAAACCACATCCGCTCCTGGATAGTTTTTTCTCACCTCATAACCCGAAGGAGAAAAGAAAGTTAGCAATATCTTATATTCAGGGTATTTTGCTTTGATTTTTTCAATCATAGGTCGTCCTTGCTCAAACTCACCTAGGGAAGAAGCGTGAAACCAAATGTATTTAGCGTTTCGGTCTATTTTTTCACGAAGAATAGCATTCGTTTTCCATTGTCCAAGACGCATTAATCGCGCCTTTCTATGAAAAGGAGCAATGAGAGTGACCACTAGAGCATAGAGATGAATTGCTATACTATACATAATCAGAATGATTTGTCAGTTAAAAGAAGCAACGGTTAAAAGTCACAAATAGGCATTTATCCTATTGTTAACTTTTAACCGTCAGATTTTATTTTAAAATATCGATAGCTCTTTGAATACGTCTGATAGACTCTTCTTTTCCAAGAGCTTCTGTGATATCGAATATACCAGGTCCCTTACCTTCGCCAACAAGAGCTAAGCGAGCTGCATTCATGATGTTACCCAAGTGATATCCTTTGCTTTCTATCCAAGCTTTACAATCATTTTCTGTGCTTTCTACATCAAACGGTTCATGAGCACGTAGTTGTTCGATAAACTCACTTAATTGTGTAGCAGAATCTTCTTTCCAACGTTTTTTGCGAGTTTTCTCGTCGTATTCTGTTGGTGCTATAAAGAAGAAAGAACAAAGATCCCACAATTCTTTTACAAAATTTACTCGACTTTTCATTAAACCAACTACTTTTTCCACGTAGTCGTGTGTAGTCTGTATCCCATGGCTTTCTACGATAGGCATGAAAAGATCAGCAATCTCTGCATTGCTTTTCTCTTGTAAATAATGATGATTAAACCATTTGCCCTTTTCATAGTCAAAACGAGCGCCACTTTTACTGCAATGAGAAAGATTAAATAAGCGGATTAGCTCGTCCATGCTCATAATCTCTTGATCGTTTCCGGGATTCCATCCAAGAAGCGCTAAAAAGTTAACGACAGCCTCAGGGAAATAACCACTTTCACGATATCCAGAAGATATGTCGCCTGTTTTAGGATCGTGCCATTCAAGAGGGAATACGGGGAATCCTAAGCGATCTCCGTCTCTTTTACTTAATTTTCCGTTACCTTCGGGTTTAAGTAATAGAGATAGATGGGCGAAGCTAGGCATAGTATCTTCCCAACCAAAGAAACGATAAAGTAAAACATGTAACGGAGCGCTAGGTAGCCACTCTTCACCACGAATAACATGAGTAACTTCCATTAAGTGATCATCAACGATGTTTGCTAAGTGGTAGGTCGGTAATTGGTCTGCAGATTTGTACAAAACTTTATCATCCAGAATAGAAGAATTTATCACGACTTCACCACGAATTAAATCGTGTACATGAACATCTTCATTTGGTTCGATTTTAGCGCGTACAACATATTGATGGCCAGAATTGATTAAGTTATCGACCTCTTCTTTAGAAAGTGTTAAAGAGTTGCGCATTTGTCCACGAGTAGATGCATCATATTGGAAATTGGCAATTTCTTTTCTTTTCGCTTCCAACTCTTCGGGAGTATCAAATGCGATGTAGGCGTGACCATCGTCTAATAATTGCTTAACGTACTTTTTATAGATATCACGTCTTTCGCTTTGACGATATGGACCATAGTTTCCACCAAAGCTAACACCCTCATCAAATTTAATTCCTAACCAAGTTAAAGCCTCGATGATATAATCTTCAGCTCCCGGAACGAATCTTTGAGAATCAGTATCTTCTATGCGAAGAATCATATCTCCGCCATTTTGCTTGGCAAATAAATAGTTGTATAAAGCCGTGCGAACACCTCCAATATGTAGCGCTCCAGTAGGACTGGGCGCAAAACGTACTCTTACTTTTCTTTGAGTCATAACAGTTACATTCTATAATAATGCAGCAAAAGTACTCTTTTTTTCTCGGTTAGTGAACGATTTTGTGTATATTTCGGCCTTTAAAAAGAATCTATATGAAACGGATAAAAATAAATATACCGACAACGCTTTATTTTATCGCCGCAGCTTTACTGATCGCTTATTTCTTCCCTCGAGAGGGAAAGTTTCGTTATCAATTTTACGAGGGGAAGCCTTGGCGTTATGGTTTGCTTACGGCTCCTAGTGATTTTCCTATTTATAAAACAGATGAGGTGGTACAGGCAGAACGAGACAGTGTCTTAAGTAAATTTGAGCCTTATTTTCGTGTGGATCCAGAGGTGAAACATCGGCAAATAGACAAGTTCCGTTCGGATTATTATAATAAAATGAGTAAGAAAGTTCCAAATTCATATATGAAATATATAGAGAGTAGTTTGGAAAATCTGTATGGGCGTGGAATTATTTCTGTTCAAGATCAGGATAAGTTGAATAAGGAAGAGTTTATTCGAATTAATTTGTTGGAAAATGCTATCGCCCAGCCTTGTTTTGTGAGTGACTTGTTTACCGTTAAGACCGCTTATGAGTTCATTATCAATAACTGTCCGCCTCGTTTAGATAAATCAGTCTTGCAATCATGTGATATCAATAATTATTTGAAAGAAAATATTTCTTATGCCGCAGATATGTCTGAAAAGGTGAAAGAGGATATGCTTCAAGGAGTGTCTTTAGCCAATGGAATGGTGCAGGCAGGAGAACGTATTGTCGATAGAGGTGAGATCATAGATAATCATACTTATAATGTGTTACGCTCTTTAAAGATGATACATGAAGCGAAGACAGGAGGAGCGCAGACACAGAGTATCATTTTAGCTGGACAATTTATATTGGTATTTGGTTTGATGTTTTGTTTTTGGACTTATCTACGTTCATTTCGCCAAAAGATTTTTCATAATAGACGAAATGTCTTATTTATGATCTTATGCATTTTTGTAAGTTGTATATTGACGGAGTTCTGTGTGACATATTCTTTATTTAATGTCTATATCTTGCCTTTTGCGATTGTACCTATTGTGGTTCGTACATTTTTTGATTCTCGTACAGCATTGTTTATTCATTTAATAATCGTGTTGATATGCTCTTTAATGGTGCCATTTCCGCATGAGTTTTTATTGTTGCAAGTGATAGCAGGTATGGTTGTTACATTTAGTTTGAAAGACTTGAGTGAACGTTCTCAGCTGATCCGTTGTGCATTTTTTATATATCTTTCTTATACGGTTTGTTATATTAGTCTAACATTATTTCAAGAAGCCAATCTTCATAAGATTAATTGGATGATGATGTTATATTTTGGTATCAATTTCATATTATTGATGTTTACGTATATTTTGGTATATATGTTAGAAAAGACATTTGGATATGTTTCAAGTATCACATTGGTGGAGCTTTCCAATATCAATAATCCGATATTAAAGAAGTTGAGTGAGACATGTCCGGGTACTTTTCAGCATTCAATGCAAGTTTCCATACTAGCATCAGAAGCGGCTGCTAAAATTGGAGCTAATGCTCAATTGGTTCGAACAGGAGCTCTTTATCACGATATAGGGAAGATGAGTAATCCGATTTTTTTTACGGAAAATCAAACAAGCGTAAATCCACATAGTAAGTTGTCGTTTGATGAGAGTGCGCAAATTATTATTAGCCATGTGACGGAGGGTGTAAAAATGGCTCAGAAGGCAATGTTGCCAAAAGCGGTAATTAGTTTTATTCGTACACACCATGGTCGTGGAAAGGCAAAATATTTTTATAATTCATTTAAGAATCAATATCCTGATAAACAAATTGATGATGAGTTATTTACATATCCTGGTCCCAATCCTTTCTCAAAAGAGACTGCGGTTTTAATGATGGCAGATTCTGTAGAAGCAGCCTCTCGTAGTTTGAGAGAACATACAGAAGAGAGTATTAGTGGATTGGTGAATAAGATAATAGATAGTCAAATAGAGGATGGCTTATTGCAAAATGCGCCGTTGACATTTAAAGATGTAGAGAGCGTTAAAAATGTATTTGTAGATAAATTGAAAACAATGTTTCATACTCGTATAAGTTATCCGGACTTGAAAAAACAATAGTTTTTTACGACAAAATAAAGAATAATTGTATTCATGTAGTTAAGTTGTGGAAGAAACGGCATGAATACAATTATTTTTAATCATTGTAATTATAATAAGATATAATTATTTAGATAGTATATAGTTGCAATAATCAAGTAACCCATCACAAGCATCTTCCAGTAAATCTAATACAAGCTCAAAACCTTCAGCTCCACTATAATAGGGATCAGGTATATGGTCATATAGCTTATTTTGGGAAAATTCTGTTATTTGGTGGATCTTTGATAGCGATTCTAAATCAGGGGCAAGATGTTTTAAGTCAGATATATTTCGGTTGTCCATGCCAATGATTAGATCAAATTCTTGAAAATCCCAACTGCGTACAGGTCGTGATATAGACTCTAATTTGTATCCTCTGCGAATTGCGTGAGCTTTCATTCGGGCGTCTGCTTGTTCCCCTTCATGATAGTCTATGATACCAGCTGAATCAATTTCGATTTGCAGTTGCATTCCTGCGTCATGAACACGTTTTTTCATGACAGCTTCTGCAGAAGGAGAACGACAAATATTCCCTAGGCAGACAAAGAGTAAACGTATTTTTTCTTGTTTCATAGTAATTGTGTTATCAAAATGTTATTAAGCGGGATCGACATCGTAATGCACTAAAAGCTGTTTAAATAGATCTATATTTTCCATTTCGTTAAACACTTCTTCTAATACATTTCGAAGAGCGACAATACTTGCCGCTATCTCTATTTTTAAAACAATATTTTTGATATGCAATGTTTGTACTCTTGTAATAGGAGGTGTAATAGGTCCTAAAACACGTTGTCCTAATCGTATTCTTAATTTTTCGGCATAAATATGTGCCATTTTTTGTAAAACCTCATTATTCTTGCATCTTAAGACGATGAGGATGAGGCGAAAATATGGTGGATAGTGGAACATACTGCGTTCACTTAATTGTATATTTACCATCTCTTTATAGGCAAAATGCTGTACTAGTTGAATCAAAGGATGATCTGGTTGTTTAGTTTGTAAGATGACGATGCCTTGTTTTTGACGCCTACCAGCTCTTCCACTGACTTGTACCATTAGTTGAAAAGCTCGTTCATGAGCTCTGAAGTCTGGGAAATTCATGAGATTATCAGCGTTTAATATGCCTACAACACTAACATTCTCGAAGTCCAGTCCTTTTGAGATCATTTGAGTGCCAATTAGTATTTGAGTCTTTCTGCTCTCGAAGTCAGAAATAATTCTTTCGTAGGCCGCTCGCGTACGTGCTGTATCCAAATCGAGTCGAGCTGTTTTCGCATTTGGAAATAGTAATGCGATTTCTTCCTCTACCTTTTCTGTTCCAAATCCTTGAGCTTGAAAATTTGTCCCTTTACATTCAGGGCAAACCTTGGGCAATTGATAAGTATAGCCACAGTAGTGACATACCAGTTGATTATGTATTTTATGATAGGTCAAGCTCACGTCGCAATTTACGCAATGTGGTACCCAGCCACAATCAACACACTCTATCATAGGAGCGAATCCTCTGCGATTTTGAAATAATATGATTTGTTCTTCTTTAGAAAGAGCATCTTGCATTTTTTCAATGAGAATAGGAGAGAAAAGAGAATTTTTCATAATCTTCTTTCTCTTTAGCTCTTTTATGTCGACAGGGATAATCTGAGGTAATAGACTTTCTCCATAGCAAGTGAAAAGTTCCACCAAACCATATTTGCCTGTTAAAGCGTTAAAGTAAGAATCGATGGAGGGAGTTGCTGATCCTAGTAGAGTTTTGCCACCATGCATATTGGCTAATACAATAGCGGCGTTTCGAGCATGATAACGAGGAGCGGGCTCCGTTTGTTTATAGCTATTTTCATGTTCTTCGTCTACAATGATGAGTCCAAGATTGGAAAAGGGTAAAAATAGAGAAGACCGTACGCCTAATATAAGCATGGGCTCATTGCTGTGTAATAATTTATTCCATATTTCGACACGCTCGTTATCTGAAAATTTGGAATGGTAAACCAGTAATTTGTTTCCGAAGAAATGAGCCAATCGTTCTGTTATTTGTGTAGTAATTGCTATTTCAGGAAGTAAATACAGCACTTGCCTATTCATGTGAAGTACATCATCGATCAGTTTCATGTATATTTCAGTTTTACCACTTGATGTTACTCCATGGAGTAGGCATACTTCTTTTGTTTTGAAAGACTCATGTATCTCTTGGTAAGCTTTGTCCTGAGCTGGAGTTAGCGGATTTAGCTCATGTGTACGGCAAACAGATGCTTGAATACGGTCTATCTGCTTTTCATAGCATTCTAAAATGCCTCGTTTCAAAAGAGCGTTGAGTACAGCGGGCGAAGTTTTATTCCTTTCTAGCAACTCTTTTTTTGACAATTCTTGTGTTAATGTAGGGTTGAGCGCATGACTGAGATCTAAAAAGCTGATCAATAACATTTCTTGTTTCTTAGCTCGTCTCAATTCGGAGAAAGCATTGTTTAAGAGATCTTCGTCATAGTAACACTCCGCTAATCTGACGAAAGTCTCAGTCTTTGGAGTATATCCCTTTTTAAGTTCTTCACTGATTTTTACGGCACCTTTTGATATGAGAGAGGAGATTACGGGAACTATATTTTTTAGGCCTGTGTTTTTCTCCAACTCTGATAGAGTGAGTTTTAATGTCCCTTGAAAAGCATCCAGTACAGCTTGTTCGTTGGGACGTAAGGTTGATGTTGCCTCAAAATCCTCATTATAAATGACAGCTGTTTCGCTTTCTAGTTTTAGTCCGGAAGGAATGGCTGCTTTATATACATCTCCTAATTTGCAGATATAATAAGAGGCTATCCATTCCCAAAAACGAAGTTGAGGTCGACGCAATATAGGAGTAGCATCCAAAAGAGCGTAGATATCTTTTATTTCAAAAGTAGATGAAGGTTGTTTATCATGAACATTTAGGACAATGGCTGTATAATAGCGTTTTTTGCCAAAGTGGACGATGACTCGACATCCCATAGTAACTATATTCTCCATATTTTCTGGGATACGGTAGGTATAGCAGTTTTCTAGAGGAAGAGGAAGTATGACATCTGCGTATTTCATTTAAATATTATTTCGTTAAGAAAAACGGAGTAAGAAAAAAGGTCGGACGCAATAAGGGCCGACCTTTTAATATATCTTATTTTGTCAAGATTGTTAGCTATGATACTAGAGACAATAAATAAAGATGTCTCTTTAAAATAATATGGCAGCAGTAACAGACCATCCTCTGTTTTTACCTGCACCTTCAGAGAAGTCGTTGTCGTTGCCAACGCTAAAGTTATCAGTTAACCCTAGCCCGTAGTTGAAACCAACCTGTAGATGTTTTATAAGTTCTACACCAGCTCCAAAATTAAGTCCCATACTGAAGTTTTTAGCTTTTACTTGGTCTGCGACAGCTCCTGGAATTTCCCAAAACTTATTACCACCAACACGGAAACCTACATAAGGCCCGGCTGCTAGATAGGCTTTAACGATAGGTAATCCGAATTTCCATTTTAGGTTAACGGGGATATCGATATAGTCTGTTTTCATAGATGTCTTGATGCCTCCAGGAGATTTTGTCTCTAGGCCTTTTTGAGAATATAGGATAGCGGCGTCAATACCTGTTCCAAGAAGAGGAAGAGCTGCTTCGATCATCGGACCAACTTGGAATCCTGTAACGTTGTCTGCTTTTACAAGATCAGAATTGAAGTGTACGGATGATATGTTTAAGCCTCCTTTGATACCGAATTTGATTTGGGCGTTGACAGGTAGCGCTACGAAAGCCAATACGGCAAGCATTAGGGTCATAACTTTTTTCTTCATATTTTTATATGTGTTTTTTATTAATTCATCGCAAATAAACATACTTTTTCAATAAAAAGCAAGCTTATCAGGTAGAGTTAAGATCAAAAGAGGTGTGATTAAATACAAAGAAAGCATGTATCTTATAAACGGAGCTCATCCCGTTTGGCCGATTCATGCTTCTTTTCCTAATTATTATGGCGGAATAATTATGCGAAGGAAAGAATATGTGAAGACGGCATAAAAGGAAATTCTCCTTCGGTTTTTCCTCGAAACCGTCGAAAATATATATGCTTTGCAGGTCTTCTGACTTTCCTCCGGTATTTAAGCGCCTTCCCATCGTTGAAGACAGTGGCTTGTAAGTGTGATGCTTAATCCGTTAAGAGGTTCACAGCAGCGGGACTGTTCGGGATTTTCACCTGATTCCCTTTTAATTCCAAATCGAAGATTGTCGAAAGGAAACAAAGCATGTAGCAAAGTTATATAAAGTTTTGAGCTGACCTAATGATTTACGCTTTTTATTTTGAATAGTTCTGATTTTTTGTAGTAGTATTTGGGCGGTATGATATAATCTATCTTGAAAAGAGAGGGAAATTCGTTTATAAATGTATTATGATATAAACGAATTCCCTATGTATTTTGCTTTTACAAGAGGAATAAGAATTAGATATTTTTATATTCCCGATCTCTGATATAGCAAAGAGCAGCTCCAATGGCAGTACGATATTCAGCATATTCAGGTATCATAAAATGAATATCACACATATCTTCTAATAGAGGAAAGATGTCTGCGCATTGAGGTAAGCGTGTAAGATTTCCAATAAGCACGACATTTTTAATATCTCCATTTAGCGAGGCAAATACAGCACCTTGTCCGATGGTTTGTAACACCATGTGTACGATACCTAATGCAATATCTTCTACTTTTGCGTTAGCGTCAGTTTTTCCGAAGATAGAAGCAGTTACATCTAAAGGTAATCCAGGTAGAGGATGTGGTGTGATATCTCTAATATGAAGGTCGATTTCATTAAGAGATCCATGCTCAGCTAAAGATGCTATTTGATGAAAATGATGCGTTTTAAGTAAAAGTTTGGATAGACCTAATATGGTGCCGCCTCCAATACCTAATCCTCCGATATGTTGTATAGAAGATCCTTCAACTTTAACGAAAGAGGTACCGGTTCCCATACTTACTACAAGTAGATTTTCTAATCCTGTATTGTATTGAGCTCCTAATCCATTTGCCAAAAATTCGTCAGCTTTAGCAGTAGGTAAGCCGTATAAAGGCTGATCTATGTAGGCGCTACCTACACCCGTAAGAATTACTTTTTCAATACTTGGAAGAGGTATGTTATTGTCGTAGATATATTTTCCGAAAGCACCAAATAAGGAGGTTACCGGATCTGTGGCTTTAACGAACATAGGGTTCTTGATTTCTTTGTTTTCGATGCCAACAATTTTAGTTGTGCTACCTCCTACATCAATTCCTATAACGATTCCCATAATTAATTATATTTAGTTGTAGTATTTGCTACAAATGTACATAAACCACCCTATAAAATATAAAAAAGCCGGGCAAAATCAATTGCTCGGCTTTTTTATATTATGCAGTGATATTGTGTAACATATCAGATTATTCACTTAACAAAATCTCAAGGATTTGGCAAGCTGCTTTAGAGACAGATGTACCAGGGCCAAAGATTGCGGCTACACCAGCTTTATATAAGAAATCATAGTCTTGAGCAGGAATAACACCACCAGCGATTACTACGATATCTTCACGGCCCAGTTTCTTTAATTCAGCGATTACTTGCGGAACTAAAGTTTTATGACCTGCGGCTAGTGAAGAAACGCCCATAACATGGACATCATTTTCAACAGCTTGACGTGCGGCTTCTGCCGGAGTTTGGAACAAGGGTCCCATGTCGACATCAAAGCCGCAATCCGCATAACCTGTTGCTACAACTTTAGCTCCACGGTCATGTCCATCCTGACCCATTTTTGCAATCATGATACGAGGTTGACGACCTTCTTTCTTTGCGAATTGTTCGCAAAGTTCGCAAGCTTTTTGGAAGTCTGCGTCTTGTTTTGTTTCTGATGAATACACGCCTGAAATAGTTCTAATAATAGCTTTATAACGACCTACAACCTCTTCGCAAGCGTCAGAGATTTCACCCAAAGAAGCACGTAGACCAGCGGCTTTTACAGCAAGGTCGAGTAAGTTTCCTTTCTTTGTGCGTACACACTCTGTAATATCAGCTAGTGCTTTCTTAACAGCAGCCTCATCACGATTAGCGCGTAATTGTTTCAATAATTCGATTTGCTCATTACGTACAGCTGTATTATCGATTTCAAGAATATCGATAGGATCTTCTTTCTCTAGACGATATTTATTTACGCCGACAATAGTTTGCTGCTTAGAGTCGATACGGGCTTGAGTACGAGCGGCAGCTTCTTCAATACGCATTTTGGGGAGTCCCGTCTCAATAGCTTTTGCCATACCACCCATTTTCTCAATTTCTTGGATCAAAGCCCAGCCTTTATGTACTAATTCGTTTGTTAGGCTTTCAATGTAGTAAGATCCAGCCCAAGGGTCAATTTCTTTACAAATCTTTGTTTCCTCTTGAATATAAATTTGAGTGTTACGAGCGATACGAGCGGAGAAATCTGTAGGTAAAGCGATGGCTTCATCCAATGCGTTTGTATGCAAAGATTGTGTGTGGCCAAGAGCGGCAGCCATAGCTTCAATACAAGTACGTCCTACGTTATTAAACGGATCTTGCTCTGTCAAAGACCATCCTGAAGTTTGACAGTGTGTACGTAGAGCTAAAGATTTTGGATTTTGAGCATTAAAGCTTTTAACAATCTTAGCCCATAACATACGAGCCGCACGCATTTTTGCGATTTCCATGAAGTGGTTCACACCAATAGCCCAAAAGAAAGACAAACGAGGTGCGAATTTATCAATGTCGATACCTGCATTAACACCAGCACGTAGATATTCCAAACCATCACATAATGTATAAGCCATTTCAATATCAGCAGTCGCTCCAGCTTCTTGCATATGATAACCAGAGATAGAGATAGAATTGAATTTTGGCATTTTTTGAGAAGTGTACTCAAAGATATCAGCGATGATACGCATAGAGAACTCTGGTGGATAGATATATGTATTACGCACCATGAATTCTTTTAGGATATCATTTTGTATAGTACCCGCCATTTCTTCAAGTTTAGCACCTTGTTCTAATCCTGCATTAATGTAGAATGCTAAAATAGGAAGAACGGCACCGTTCATTGTCATAGAAACGGACATTTTACTCAAAGGAATACCGTCAAACAATACTTTCATGTTTTCTACGGAGCAGATAGATACACCAGCTTTTCCAACATCACCTACTACACGTTCATTATCTGCGTCATATCCACGGTGTGTAGCTAAGTCAAATGCAACAGATAAGCCTTTTTGTCCAGAAGCTAGGTTGCGGCGATAAAAGGCGTTTGATTCTTCTGCTGTAGAGAATCCTGCATATTGGCGAATAGTCCAAGGACGCATTGCGTACATGGCACTATACGGTCCACGTAAGTAAGGAGGAATACCGGAGGCATAGTTTAAATGCTCCATGCCTTCCAAGTCTTCTTTTGTATATACAGGTTTCACCTCGATGTGTTCGGGTGTTTTCCAATTGGCTTCAATGCCATTGGCTTTTGCCCATTCCGCAGCATTATGAGCGGCGAATCCGGCATTTTTTATATCTATATTTTTGAAATTTGGTCTCATGATTGTATAAACTTAAGCGATTCCTAATTTAGCGTTGAAAGCTCTCAATGTTTCAAGTACGTTGCTCTTTACATGAATAAATTGATCTATACCTTGAGCTTTCAGCTCTTCAGCACAAGCTGGTGCGCCAGCAACAACAAATAATGCGCGTCCTGCTAATTCCTTATAAGCGGCAGGAGCGAATTCTGCGTATTCATCATCGCTAGAGCAAAGAACTACGATTTCTGCGCCTGCTTTAACTGCAGCTTCTACGCCCTCTTTAACAGTTTCGAAGCCTAAGTTATCTATAATCTTATATCCTGCGCAAGCGAAGAAATTACTAGAGAATTGGGAACGAGCTAAACGCATAGCTAAGTTTCCGATGGTTAACATGAATACTTTTGGTGTTTTGCGACTATGCTCAGTAGATAAACGTAATGCTTCAAACTCAGATGCGCCACGGCTAAAATCAAGAGCGGTAATTGTAGATTCCTCACAATGGCCATTACAGTTGCAAGAGGTTGTTTCTTTGATTTTTCCAGCGGCTACTTCTGTGAAATTAGGATATTGGTTAGAGCCTAATAATATTTCTCGGCGAGTTGCAACGTTCTTTTTACGAGTTTCATTAGAGGCATTTATAGCCTTTTGTATTTCTCCATTGTTCGCTAACTCAGAGAAACCGCCTTTCTCTTCGATGTCTAAGAATAATTTCCATGCAACATCAGCTAAAGAGTTGGTTAGCACTTCTATGTAATAAGAACCTGCAGAAGGGTCTACTACCTTATCGAAATGGCATTCTTCTTTCAATAATAATTGCTGGTTGCGAGCAATACGTTCAGAGAAATCATCAGGTGTTTCAAAGGCTTTATCAAATGGGCGGACTGTGATAGAGTCAACTCCTGCGATAGCGGCAGACATTGTCTCGGTTTGCGAGCGCAATAAATTTACGTGAGCATCGTAAATAGTCATGTTCCATTCTGAAGTTTGTGCATGTATATGCATTTTGCAAGCACATTCGCATGCAGGTTTGTATGCGGCGACAATTTCAGCCCATAGCCAGCGAGCAGCACGGAATTTAGCGATCTCCATGAAGTAGTTAGAGCTGATGCCAAAATTAAATTTGATATTATTTGCGACATCATCTGCGGAGAAGCCTGCATCTGTAAGTTTTGCCATTAATTCATTACCCCATGCTAAAGCGCATCCTAATTCTTGCGTAATGAAAGCTCCTGCGTTATTTAATAAAAATGCGTTGACGGCTAATACTCGGAAGTTTGGTAACGCTTGTCCTGCTTTGAGCACAGCAGTTGCGTTTTCGATCCATTCTTTGTTTTCTTGACCTTTTATCAAAGGTTTTTTTAATACGTCATAATTTACGGAGCCGTAGCATTTATTTGCGTCAATACCTTTAGACTTGAAATAATTTGCTAGAATATCAATAAGTTTAGCGGCTTTGCAATTGCATGTTTTAAAGTTTAGTTCTACGGAGGTAGGGCAAATGCCGGTTAACAAAGTGGCGATATTTTCTTCAGTTACATCTTCGCCTTTAATAATGAATCCTAAGGAGGTTATTCCTTTGGTTAGTAGGTCGCATGCTTTTTCGTTAGCGCTTTTAAAGCAGCAAACCTCGAGGTTTTGGCGTACTTTCCAGTTATTATCCTTTTTTGTTCCGCGAACATAAGGAAACTCACCGGGAAGAGAGTCTGTCGTTTTCAAACCTTTAATGTCTTCTGCACGATAGAAAGGATTTACGTTGAATCCCTCGCCTGTCTTCCAAACAAGCTTTTTCTCAAACGGGACACCTTTAAGGTCGGCCGTTATCTTCGCCATCCACTCTTCAGTAGATATAGGAGCGAATTCTGAGAAAAGTTTTTCTTTTAGTTCTGCCATAATATTAGTTGTTTATTAAATGGTATTAGTAATGTTCTCTATCAAAATGGTTAATTCTAGTAGGCAAAGGTAGAATAATTATACAGTTTCACAATGAAAATGATAGGAAATCGCAATTGTTTTTTAATACCCTTAGGGAAAAAGGGAAATGATGTGCGGTGTAAATCTTGTTGACTCTTTTTTTATAAGGTTAGTTGTTGTTGAGGTGTTGATTGCTATAATCTTTAGCGAAAGGTATTTAATAGTCTTGTCAATAGTTGGTTGGTTTCATAAATCATAGTAAAAAAGCAGTTTTGAACATTCGTTTTTTTTATTAAGAGGATTAAAGATGGAACGTTAAATAATTTATTAGTTTTGCGAAAAAAAAGGTTATTAATGTAGCGCTTGTATAAAATATTAGTTGCGGTATGGTTGACATTGGGTTTAAGTTCATGTTCATCATATTTATTATTCGATGTTAAGTTCGAGCGATAAGTTTGGTTATCAAAATGAGTCTGTTGATTTTGTGCAAGAAAATGATACGGCTCTTGTGTCGTATTGCTTTTGGGGAGAGAATGCCCCTGTGACCATTACTGTTTGTAATAAGTTAGGTGAGCCTATATATGTGGATTGGAAACGATATGCGATGATTATCGATGATGAGATGGTACCTTATGCTCAAAAAGAAATATCTGATAGAGAGTGTGCTCGGAAAGGAAAAGAACAAGAGAATGCGCTCAAGACAACGGCTTTTATCGCTCCTCATGTGAAATTAGTTACAACTCCATCTCCTATAGATAATTTTTGTTTTGAGGCGATTTCTAAAGATGGATTTGCAAAAAAATGAATACAATTGCATCTCAACAGATAAATGTGAAAGTGAGGGATCTTGTGGAAGACGATATGCCATTACGTCTTTGAACGTTATTTGATGTTGTTAGTGAAAGATAAGAGAGGTGTTTTGCAGGCTTTGCTATTAGAACATAGTTTTTGTCTGTCTAAATTGGTGAAGGCAGGAAGTGTCTCGCCCGAAAATTTTGATGAGGGTGCTCAACAATCAGGTTTTTTATGTGAAAAATGTTCGAGGTGTTAAAGCTGGTGTAATAATAGGAACTATTATGGTTACAGCAGAGGGTGTTGTTATAGATGCTTTTATAAGATCGGTGCATTATTATTGATAATAAAAATTAAGATATGATACAGTCTTTATTGGATTTGAAAACCGTGTGTTTTGATCAAGAGGCTAAGAATGTGATTATATTAGATCAGACATGCTTGCCAGAAAAGGAGGTGTATATAACCTTATCTACACTAGAGGAAATATGGGAGGCTATTTATAAATTGAGAGTAAGAGGAGCTCCAGCAATAGGAATTGCGGCAGCTTATGGAATATATGTTTGTTCTTTGCGAATAAATACACTGGATAGATCATTTTTTCTATCAGAGTTTGAAAAAATGAAAGCGTATTTGAATAGTGCCCGTCCTACTGCTGTTAATTTGGGATCAGCATTGGCGCGAATGGAGAAAGTCTTGAAAGATTATCCATCCGGTACAGTAGAAGAATGGAAGGCAAGATTGTATAAAGAAGCTATTGCTATTAGGGAGGAGGATGCATTGGCGTGTCGTCAAATAGGAGAGAATTGTTTAAGATTGTTGCGTCCAGGTATGGGGATTTTGACACATTGTAATGCTGGGCATTTGGCGGTTTCTGAATATGGAACAGCATTGGCTCCTATTTATTTGGGACAAGAAAGAGGATATGCTTTTAAGGTTTTTGCAGATGAAACACGTCCATTGTTACAAGGAGCACGTTTGACAGCTTATGAGTTAAATAGAGTAGGGGTGGATGTTACATTGATTTGTGATAATATGGCTTCATTAGTTATGCGGAAAGGTTTGGTGCAAGCAATATTGGTTGGATGTGATCGAATCGCCGTAAATGGAGATGTGGCAAATAAAATAGGAACATCCTCTCTTGCTATTTTGGCGCAATATTATAAAGTGCCATTTTATGTTTTGGGTCCTACATCTACAATAGATTATGCTTGTCCCGATGGCGATTCTATTATTATAGAAGAACGTTCCCCTGAAGAAATCACGGAAATGTGGTATTCTCACCGAATGGCTCCTAAGGATGTAAAAGTATATAATCCAGCATTTGATATAACTTCTCACAAGTTGATTTCGGCAATAATAACAGAGGAAGGAATCTTTTATAAAAATAATGGTTGAAAGTTTTGCTAATAACGAAACTATCAGTAATTTTGCCGCTCAATTTAGGGATATAAATAATTAAATAATATAACAATTAAAAAATTATGATCGTAGTTCCATTAAAAGAAGGCGAAAACATTGAGAAAGCGCTTAAGAAGTTTAAAAGAAAATTCGAGAAAACAGGTGTTGTGAAAGAGTTGAGAAATCGTCAAGCTTTTGAAAAGCCATCTGTTACGAAGAGAAAACAGATTATGCGTGCTGTCTACGTGCAACATTTGCAACAGATAGAAGAATAATTCTACTTCTTGATATTGTTTTTTTGAATTCTTATTCATATTTTCGTTGCATGAATGTTGATGCAATGAGAAGATGCTAATTGATGGGTTTTTAAATTATCTTAGATTTGAGAGAAATTATTCTGATTATACGGTTGAATCGTATGCGGAAGATTTGAATCAGTTTAAGATGTATGTAGAGGAACATCAAGAAGGTGCATTTAACCCTGATGAAATCGATTCAAGTTTGGTGAGAAGTTGGCTCGTTTGTTTGATGAATGCCAAATATTCCCCATCGTCGGTTAATCGGAAGTTAAGCTCTTTGAAATCTTTTTTTAAGTATCTCATGAAGCAGAACGTTGTGTCTGTTAATCCGTTGAGATTGATAAATGGTCCTAAAAATAAAAAGCGTCTACCTTATTTTATTAAGGATGAAGATTTGGAGCAATTATTGGATGGAGATGGATTTGGAGATGATTTTGAAGGAATAAGGAATCGAGCTATTTTGGAGATGTTATACGATACAGGGATACGTCGTTCGGAGTTGGTAGGAATACGAAATGTGGATATCGACTATGATGCGATGCTGTTGAAGGTTACAGGAAAGCGAAATAAACAAAGATTGATTCCTTTTGCTAAAGGTCTGAAAGACTTAATGCAGGCTTATGAGAAAACTCGAGATCAAGAGTTTGGTCAAGCTAGAGAAGGCGATTGTTTTTTTGTTCGAAAAAATGGAGAGCCTTTGTCTGCGGGGATTGTTTATTATGTTGTAAAGAAACAATTGTCTGCAATTCCAATGTTAAGCAAGCGTAGTCCACATGTTTTGCGACATTCTTTTGCTACAAGTATGCTAAACAATGGGGCGGGGTTGAATGCAGTAAAAGATCTTTTAGGTCATAGTAGTTTGGCTTCTACCAGTGTTTATACACATACATCTTTTGAGGAATTAAAAAAAGTGTATCATGCTCATCCAAGAGCAAAAAAAGAGGAGGTTATTATGGACGTTAGAATTCAGGCTATCCATTTTGACGCATCTGCGCAGTTAGAGGCGTTTATTCAAAAGAAAGTTTCAAAATTGGAACAATATTTTGATGGTATATTAATGGCTGAAGTCGTATTGAAGGTGGTTAAGCCGGAGACTGCCAATAATAAGCAGGTTAGTATGAAGTTGTCTATCAAGAATGGAGAATGTTTCGCTGATAAAGTTAGTGATACTTTTGAAGAGGCGGTAGATGATTGCGTTGAAGCACTGGAAAAGCAATTAGTCAAATTCAAAGAAAAAAACAGAGCCAAATAAAAAAAACGGTAGATAAATTTGGTATGTAAGAAATAATATCTAAATTTGCAGCCGTTTCGCCATGGTGACGAAACGGCTGCTTTTAGAGAAGTATTGCCTCTTTAGCTCAGTTGGCCAGAGCACGTGATTTGTAATCTCGGGGTCGT
>CAUWMZ010000014.1:0-46765 GCA_963560035.1 uncultured Parabacteroides sp. | reverse complement strand
AGTCGCTATTGTTGTATATAAAGGTTTAATACCTGTAGTTGGCCGAATACTTACAAATTACCCAACTCACATTGACTTCTCCCCCATCCTATGACTTTTCAAAAATCCCAATGACACGATGACACTTTGACCTTATTGAACTTTTTGCCCCTTTGACCTTTTCTTTTCCAATGACGCTTGTATTCACTTCCTCTGAACAAACAAACCACCGACCGGAAGAATTCTGTTCATTATTCTAATAGAGTATGAACCATAGCTTCCTTTCATCATGATATTCCCATTCCATATCCAGGCATTTCCTAATTGCTCCATTTCCTTATCTTGTCTGCCACAACCTCAATTGATCAGCTTACGCTCTACGTTCAATACGGCAAACACCGGTTCATCTGCCCGGAATCCAATGTTCCATCTAACATAAAAGAACTTGAATCATTATCTGCTGAAACAAATATAGGCAGAACTTTGAACGGATGACATCCGGTTTATCAAGCTGTCTTTTATCCGTTCATTGCATCGTAGGACCGAAGTCCCCAAAGAATTAAGTTTACAGATTCAACATTCATTGATTCTCCCTCTTTCGCGAAGCGAAACAGCGAATTTATTCGCTCCGTTGCGCAGCAATCGGCAAGTTACCCTTGTGAGGACAAACTCGTTTTGTAATGACAAGGGTACAACTTGCTTGGCTCTGTATGCAAAATAGGCTTTCGCCTCCCCGTATAGCTGTCGACCACTTTTCGGGATTTTCCCAGATTGTCTACTTTTTCAGACCTTACAGTAATCCGATGGCTCACGATTCGATTTACTATAAACACCAAGTATCATAGATTTCCGTTCCTTTGTGCACAAAGTTTGTATTCCCCATGTACCAAAAACTGCACACAAAAAATCTTATCTTGATAACCGTCAGCCTTCAGAACTCCGAACCTATATACAAGACTATCCTAAGACTTAAATAACTCGAACACAAAGCGCATGGCACCCTTGTATGTTGAACGCTCGCCACTATTGACCGGTCATCCCAATACGCAAAGTTGCCACGACCATGGTATCAGCAAGCAAAGAGACTAACAACAAGAGGGAAACAAGTATCTTCGTCTATCACACCTTGGTAAAAATTTGAAAGACAAGCTGGAAAACTATCCCTTTTTAGTCAATTTAGGCTTGCAGGATTTGTTAAGCAATAAATCGCTGTTTCGCTTTGCGAAAGAGGACGTTTAAAGGAAAACGAACTGCTTATAAGAATCTTGGTTATAAGATATGCTATTACCACAAACAACGGATAATTCACTTCCTATATCCATAGTCTTTAAAACTTCGTTATCACTTTATTCCAGTTACTTGCACACTGATATTTTCATGACCTGATTCTCTAAAACAATATACCGAAGTTCTGCAAACTTTTGTTCTGACGCATCCATATCAATCAAGGCTATTTTATCATGGGATTCAACAAATATAGATTAATAAACCAACATCATAGTGTTCATGCACATAAAGTCTTAAAAGCAGACTAAAAAAGGAAATCTTGAGAAATCTACAATGATCTGTTTTTCAACGACATCTTCATGAAACTTTTTTTATTTCATATAAAAAATAGTAAAGCAGGATACCTATTAATCCTCTTTATCCTATCTTTGTTACCAACTAATGGCAAAATACATCTACTCAATAAACAAAATCAAAAAATACAGGACGTTTTATCATGAAGAATATTTTCAAACATTCATTTCTTGTTGTAGCTTCTTTATCATTTATACTAACGACGATTCAAGCTCAGACTGTTATTAGGCCTTATAATGAGTGGGAAGCAACTCAATTCGTTGCTGTGAGTGGACATCAACCGGAAGACTATGTCCTTACAGATAATAATTGGGAAATACTTTATAATTTACGCAAGCCACATACTCAAAGCGAGCTTCGTAATATGGGAATAAAATGTTCTGATAGCCAATTGTTATTGCTGGAAGTAGGAGGGCCGATTAATAGAGAAAAAGGAAAATGGAAATGTACCATTCCTATTCTTGATAAAGGACAGACCAACTCTTTGAGAAATCTTAGTAAGGAGATTGCAAAATCTATGTATTCAAAAACTAAGAATGATTTTGTTTCTCTTGTACATACAATAAAAGACATGGGATTTGAAAACAATGCACTCTCATTGGTCTTTTCATATCTTTTGGATGGCAGAATGTGGACAAAGCTGGTTCTCTTTGATGATATAAATAACCATGCTGGTTGGAGCGGTTGTTACTGGGTTTTATATGAGCCACGCAAAGACCTGAAATTCGGGACAAATGGTTTCGGTGATATGAATTTAATACTAACCTATCTTGATAGTGAAGTTTCACCAAGCGCTAAAACAATGAATGATAGTGCAAATGAAATATCCAAATATGGGAAAATACATAATCCGCAACTTATCTCTAAACTCATTCCATACGGCTTGACAAACAATAACGGAGACATTCTATTTCCTATCATAAAAAAACAGCAAGATAGTTTTCATCAAATTATTGAAAAATTAGTTGACTCCATTTCTTCAGAATTAAAAAACAATTGTAGCAATATAGCGACTCAATATGATATAAGTGAAGAAAAAACAGCAATGGTTATTTTGTATCATGAAGTCATGTGGTATTTAATGGATAATCTTATTCAAGATAAAGTGTTACATATTCCGGCTGTTTATAAAGATCCTGTAAAGAATAAACAACAATTAAATGAGGTGGTTTTCTTTATTGAAGGTGGATTAATGCAATAGCAGAACTTCATGTCAGTAATTATCTCAATTATACAGCCAAGCGCAGTATGGTTATAAATCTCCCAGTTAATACAACTTCGGCAATTAATACCACAAGGCTTGGCTTTGAGAAAAGCATATCAAATTTATAGCACCTCAAAGTGTCATCGTGTCAAAAAGGCCAAAGTGTCATTAACCTTTTTAGATTTTGCAATAATGGCCGTGCGCCTCTTTCTGGATAAATTCATGGACACCTGGAAAATATAAAGTCGATTGACCCTCTATTATACACCTGATTGACCTATCAAAAAATATTAGATTTAAGTAGAGAAAAATGCATTGTAACCCGGTTCAGTTTCAATTATAATTCTTTATAGTATAAGCTACTTCTTTTTAGCATTCATCTTTCTTACAAAATTTCTCGTAAGTTCAATCTTGTGTACAAAATGTACCATATCAGTCTTCTATTATTTTCATGTGAGCCATATTTTTCTCTAATTTTCACATAAAGACACATCAGCTTGATAAATAATATTAATCGGGAGTATTTTGAGTGTTTTTTTGAAATACACGGGCATACAGCTCTGCTTTTTTCTCTAGTGCCAATGGGTACGCTCTTGATGTTGATGGCATACGAAAATGCCATATAATTCGTCCCGCATATTCAAACGAGACTTTTTGTCCCATAGTGGGTATTTCTGTTCCCGTAAGAGAGGCTACCACCGAGGCCGCTTTCTCTCCGGTTGAAACCAACACACTAAGTGTTGGATAAGTAGCTAAAAAGGAATCCAAATCTATCGGGCGACAAATATCCAAATACTTATCAGAGGCATTATCCTTCAAACGCTCCACCTCCATCGCCGTATCATAAATAGCGATATGCCTAGCGGTCAAAAACTCTACAATATCATCTAGTTTAAAACACTTATTATCCACATCGCAAAACCGATCCCTATCCCCATAAAAGATCACACCACAAACTCGCCAAAAATCATTATTCCAATTGGGATAATAGAATTCCATTTTCCAACGCTTGGGTTGTGGTGGAAATGTGCCCAAAAATAACATTTGTGGATCTTTGGGCACAAACGGAGGAAAAGGATGCCTCTCTAAGGTCATTTTTTATTTTCCTTTAGTTCTTTCTTTTGATCTTCACGAGCCAACAAGACTACATTATATACAAAGTCCGTAATCCACTGCTCCGAATATCCTAGCTTTTCCGCATACTTTCGCACGCTCCAAGCAGCTTTCTGCACACTAACATCTTTCCACTCTGATTGAGTCAAGATCTCATGCACAGTCTTCATTGTCATATTATATAACAACTTTTTAAACAGTAAAGAAAAACGGAATTTCCATTGCATCAAATTACCAAGCAGATTAAACAAGTCATTACAAAATCCCTGGAACATGAAAAAATAGCCCTTAATATCATTTTGATTACGGCAATTCCTTTTAACTGATGCGTCTATCTCTTTAAAGAACTCCTCTTTTAGCCCATAATCTTCCATTAGGATCTTACGGACACGAGATTTTTCTGCGACACCTAGCTTATTGTTTTGTGTCGGGATCTTCAGCATTCGTTTGAATAATGCCATATCAGCTAATATATTCAAATTCGTAATACCCAAGTTTACCGCCATTACAGCTTGATAATATACACGAACAAGGGAAACGAACTCCTCTACTGAACCCTTTGTTGTCTCCTCGGATTGCGGAGCGTTTCTTTTAAATAATTTAGTGAGAAAATTCATTATTGGATTATTAAAATAGTTTGATGCGCGAATATAGTAAAACTTTAATCATGTCGGCAAGAATCAATAGCCTTACGCACGGAACCATGCAACAACAACAGATGCTTACTTTGCTCATAATCTAAGCCTAATTCTTCCATGATCATACGTGTTCCTCGATCCACCAACTTTTGATTGGTCAGCTGCATATTTACCATTCGATTTCCCTGCACCCGTCCCATTTTAATCATAGTAGTGGTAGTTATCATATTAAGCACCATCTTTTGAGCCGTACCACTTTTCATTCGTGTGCTACCTGTAACAAACTCAGGCCCCACAACTGGCTCTATAGCTATCTCTGCAGCTTCCGCCATAGGTGAATCTGGATTACATGAGATAGAAGCCGTCAACAACCCCTCTGCTCGAGCCTTCCTTAAAGCTCCTATCACATAAGGTGTTGTTCCCGATGCGGCAATACCAACCAATGTATCCATCTTATGGATATGATAAGCTTGCAACTCTTCCCATGCTTTATCCCAATCATCTTCTGCCGACTCAACAGGATTCCTCAACGCTTGATCTCCTCCCGCTATTAATCCAATTACCAATGTATTTGGCATTCCAAATGTGGGAGGAATCTCTGAAGCGTCTAAAACGCCAAGACGCCCACTTGTTCCTGCTCCTATATAAAACAATCGTCCTCCCTTTCGCATACGTTCTACCAAACGAACGACAAGAGACTCTATTTTAGGTATCTCTCTGCCGACAGCAATCGCTACTTTTTGATCTTCATTATTGATATCACCAAGCAACTCTCGGACTGAGAGATTTTCCAAATCATGATATAAAGACTCTGATTCTGTTATTTTTTGAAAAGTCATAATAATTTCAATCTTTTATTTCATGGTCCATAAAATGATAGCGTATCAATCCGGCCATAGGCGCTTGTTCCACTACACCCACTCTTAACCCTAATGAGTCGGCAGCCTCTTTCAATACAGACTGATAATAATAAGCGATAGAGCCAACAAAATGAATCGGATATTCATCGCAATTTGTATAAGACTTCACATTGCGGATAAAAAACTGCTTGAAGTTATTCAACACCAGCGCATGTATCGATTCTTCTTCTATGTTCTCTAAAAGGAAAACCGACAGACTAGCCAAAAAACGATTCGGGAAAGGACGTTTATAGACTCGCTCTAATAATAAAGCGGGAGTCAACTCAAAACGCTCCATGAAACGCCGCACCAAAAATGCGGGCAGCTGTCGCTTCAAACAATCTCCTACCAATGTTTTTCCTAATGCCGCTCCACTCCCCTCATCGCCCAAAATAAAGCCTAATGGAGAGATATGCTCCACAATAGCATGTCCATTATATAGACATGAGTTCGATCCTGTTCCCAAAATACATGCTATTCCGGAATGATATCCACAAAGAGAACGGGCCGCAGCCATCAAGTCACTCTCTACCTCTATCGGCGCATTTATGCCTGATGCTATCGCTTGTCTGACTATCTCATTTTTCTCTTGAAATGCACAACCTGCCCCATAGAAATAGACCGCCTCTATTCGCTCTTGTCCCAACTGAGGTAAAAGAGACTCATGAATCTCACGGACTATCTCTTCTGATGTCTGAAAGTAGGGATTAGTCCCTGCTGTCTTTATCGTACGAATCGTCTTTCCTTCACCAACCAGACACCATTCAGTTTTCGTAGAGCCACTATCCGCTATTAGTAACATATACTATATGCTAAAAAATGAATGTCTGAAGTATATAAACGCATGCGCCTGCCACATAACCACAAAGAGCTAACAATGAGATATTCTTAAAATACCAGATAAAATTGATCCGCTCTAAACCCATCACCACAACACCTGCGGCTGAACCTATGATTAACATACTTCCACCTACTCCTGCACAATATGCCAAGAACTGCCAAAAAACTCCATCTTGCATAAAGCTAGCTAAATAAACTGGATCAGAAGCGGCCGCCACCATCGCATCTGTCGCAATCGGATACATTCCTATCGCTCCTGCGACCAAAGGTACATTATCCACTATTGATGATAACGCTCCTATGATCAAGTTCACGGCAAATACATTTCCAACCGTACTATCTAACCACACGGCAAAATCGGATAAAACGCCACTGCAACGTAAGGCATCTACCGCCAACAATATTCCTAAGAAAAACAATAATGTCGCTCCATCTATACGATGAACCACTTTTGACAAACGCAGCTTTAATGTCTCATCTATATGCGCACGGGCATACATAACTTCCGTGTAAAGCCACAAGATTCCAACACCCATCAAAATCCCCACAAAAGGAGGTAGATGAGTGATCGTTTTAAATACCGGCACAAACAACAGACATAATACACCTATAATCAAAATGGATAATTTCTCTCTGTTTTTCAATCGATTCAATAGCTCATTACCCTTTTCGTCTTGAGAAAGAGTTAACGGAGGTGTCACCTCGCCATGTAAGAATCTCATAGCGATTAATGTCGGGACTAATGCAGATACGATACTTGGAAGAATCAAATGGGGTATGGTTGATGATGTTGATATATTACCACGCACCCAAAGCATAATCGTCGTCACGTCTCCGATTGGAGACCATGCGCCTCCACTATTCGCGGCGATAATAATAATGGAACCAAACACCCAGCGCTCTCGATAGTTGCCTATTAGTTTGCGTATCAACATGATCATAACAATAGATGTTGTCAAGTTATCCAATACGGCAGACATAAAAAATGTAATAGTCGCAATCAATGCCAAAAGCTTTCTTTTCTCCTTCGTGTTGATATGTCCCGTAATAAAAGTAAATCCTCCGTGAGCATCTATCAATTCTACGGTTATCATCGCTCCTATCAAGAAGATCAATGTCTCCGAAATCTCTCCTATGCTATCGAGCACTTGGTGATCTACTACGAACTTAGTACATTGTTCCTCAAAGCTTAAAGAGCTTAACGCCGGGAAAGATTGCAGAAACATTCCAAACTCATCGGCCGATACTTTTGGTATGAATTGAGGTGCTGCATAGGTATACATAACCCACAAAGAGGTACCGACAAGCAACGCTGTGCCCGCCTTATTCATCTTCAACGGATGTTCCAAAACGATCATCAAATAACCCACCAGGAACACGACAACCATTATCATTAACATAATTTATTTTTTGATTAAAAACGCCACAAATGTAAAAATAATAACTTTTAATGGCGAAAAGATTTTTTAATAAATACTGAAATCTTGCGGCTTAATCACAAAGCCTATACGTAGCATACTTTTGAACCGATTATATTCAAGCAAATTTTCTCCATAACCGTTGTAGTATTGCAAAAAGAAATATTGATTCTCATTATTATGAAACTTATAACTCAACTCCACCTGTGTATTGAAACTAAACCATGTTTTACGCTTTGTCAATATCACTCCACAATTGAAACGCTTATTGTTTGTACGGAAGTTCGCCGCAAGCTGAAAAATTCCGTTATATTTCAGAATATCCTTATTCTCCTTCCCGTCTACAATTGGTATCCAACCCTTAAATTGCACCTCCCAATTCTTATTTAACAAGACTGCTGCCGCTAGCGTTATTTTATTCCAACTACGTGAATATATACTGTCTTTACCATTAGACTCATGCTCTATCATCAAGTAGCCTTTACCTATATATTTATTCTTATGAATGATTAAGTGCCCTAAACCTATACCAGGATTGAAATTCAAATCTCGCATCGGCAATGACTCTTGAAACACATTCCAAAAGGCCTTTTGTGTATATTGCAGAAACAAATATGTGTCAAACGGCAACTTACTTTTTGTCAGTCGCTGGGCTATACTCAATTGAAACTTAACGTCCGAATTTCGAGAGGTTGGCTTATTTCCTATCGGAAGGCCTCCTATAAAATAATTATCCTTAAAAAGGGTAAAATAAGAGGCCTTATCCAATACCGCACGAACACTATCCGCATTGTAGGTTTCTTTCGGATCTGTCACCAAAACTTGAGCGTTTAGTATTTGGCATGCCCATAAAAGCAGCAAGAGTATAACATTTTTTTTCATAACTATCTTAAATTTTCACTTGCTCGCAAATATATAGGAAACATACCTTTTTTTATGGCATAAAAAACAAAATTTATCGTCTTTTCAACTACGAATATCCATAAAGACAACCAACGACTTATAGATTTGTTCATTTTTTATTTATATTCGCAATATGGAATCGACTGAAAATTATTACAAGAAGAACATAGATGCGGGCACAGAGCGCCTTGGCAAACTAAAAAAAAGCATACACCTCATGGGCACTATTCGCCTACTACTTGTTACCGGTGCTATCTGCTCTGTATGGTTTTACCGAAACGAAAACTGGCAATGGCTTACTTGTATTCTCCTTATGTATGCGATCCCTTTCTTTCTGCTTATGTGGAGACATAATATAATGTACTCGCGTAAGCTATATGTCGAACGATGGATTCGCTTGAACTTAGATGAATTAAAAGCGTTAGAGTATGATTTCAGCGCATTTGATGGCGCAACGAATAAAATAACGGGAGAACATCCTTTTAGTCTGGATCTGGATCTATTCGGACAACGATCCCTTTTCCAATCCATCAACCGTACTGTCACCACTTTTGGCAGAGAGACTCTCATTAACTGGTTCACACAGCCCCTTAACAATAAGAAAAATATCATTGGACGACAAAACGCCATCAAAGAGCTTTCCACTCTTCCTGACTTTAGGCAAGACTTTCACGTTAATGGCTCTATCCGTTCTGAAAAAGAAGAGCGAACAGGAAATAATCCGCAAGCGATAAGCGGCATGCCAAAAAAGGCCTATTCTTACTTTTACGATAAAAATATATGGAAAGTCTTGATTTGGATCGTTCCTATAGGATGGATTGGACTGGGTTGCGCTTACGCCTTGGATCTCATAAGTGGGTCTATCCTCAACCTCTATTTCCTCATCATACTCGTGATCGCTTATTCTCAAACAAAAAAGATCAATCGGCTTTACGCTTCCGTCAATAAAATGGAGAATATTCTCAAACGATACGCAAAACTACTTTCTATCATTGAGACACAAACTTTTCATGCGGAAGAATTAATACAGAGTCAATCGTCTTTGAAAAATAAACAAGAAACGGCCTCAGATGCTATTAAACGACTTTCCGGCTATATCGGCGGACTAGATCAACGTTATAGTCTTGCCGGAATTATTTTTAACATTCTTTACCTAAGGGATATTAGGCATACCATCGCATTGGAACGCTGGATACAAGCATATGCCGATAAATCCCAATTATGGTTCGATGCTTTAGCGCATATTGACGCACTCTGTTCTTTAGGCAGCTTCGCATTCAACCATTCTGAATATGTGTATCCGGAAATAGCAGATCATTATTTCCAAATGAAAGGAAAAGCGTTAGGGCATCCGTTGATCAACCGAAAAGTGTGCGTAAAAAACGACATTAATATTACTCACAACCCATCATTCTTAATTATAACAGGGGCTAACATGGCCGGTAAAAGCACCTACCTCCGAACGGTGGGAATCAATTATCTATTGGCTTGTGTAGGAGCACCGGTATGCGCTGATTCTCTCACGGTCTACCCGGCAAGCATGGTCACTAGTTTGCGCACATCCGATTCGTTAGCGAGCAACGAATCTTATTTCTTCGCTGAGTTAAAACGCTTACGAATGATTATCGAAAAATTACAAAAAGGAGAACAGCTATTCATTATCTTGGATGAGATATTAAAAGGAACTAACTCTATCGATAAACAAAAAGGATCTTTGGCCTTGATGAAACAGCTGGTAAACTATCGCACTTGCGGCATCATCGCCACACACGATCTAGTGCTAGGATCTTTAGAGGATGAGTTTCCCGGAGAAATTCGCAACTTCCGCTTTGAGGCAGATATCAAAGATAATGAACTTTCTTTCTCCTACCGACTGAGAGAAGGAGTCGCACAAAACATGAATGCCTGTTTTCTTATGAAAAAAATGGGGATTATCATTGAAGAGTAATTTCTTTTTCTCCACTTATTATATGCTTAAAAAGAATAGGCGTTGTCTTTAATATAGTCAACGCCTATTCTTTTTTAATAAATCTCACTTCTTATATTTCGCCTTAATCTCCGGCAAGGCTCGCTCTATTTCCGCTATACGTGTCGAGTCACCGGGGTGCGTACTCATAAACTCAGGAGTTGAACCACTCTTACCAGCCGACATTTTTTCCCAGAAATTCACGGCTACATCCGGATTATAACCAGCCATTGTCATAAAGACCAATCCCATATAATCCGCTTCCGACTCATGTTTACGAGAGAATGGTAACATCACTCCATATTGAGCACCTATACCATAGACTGCTGATGCGGCTTTTTGCACAGCCGCACTTTTATTGCTCACCGCCGCGCCTAAAAGAGCAGCTCCATATTGAGCCATCAGCTGCTGACTCATTCGCTCGTTGCTATGCTTCGCCACCGCATGGGCTACCTCGTGTCCAATTACAACCGCCAACTCATCATCTGAAGCGACTAAAGGTAATAAGCCTTCATAAACAACAATCTTCCCCCCTGGCATACAGAATGCGTTCACTTGAGGATCTTTCACCAGATTAAATTCCCAAGAGAAGTTTTTCAACTCACTCTCTAATCCGTTCATACGCAGATATTGCTCCGTCGCGGCGGCTATACGCTTTCCTACACGAGCAACCATAGCGCTCTTATCTTTACTTGTAGATTTTGCGGCACTTTTTATATAATTATTATATTGGGTCAAACTAGAGGAAAGCACCTCTTGATCTGAAACCAACAAAACCTGCTTCCTCCCCGTCAATGGAACACTGGAACAACCCACTAATAACAATAGAGCCAATAATAAACTTGCAGTCTTTTTCATCTCTTTTCTATTAAAATGAACACTTCTTCTCTTAATTCTATAAACGCAAATATACAATCTTTGAGAATAAACTAACATACGGCATAATACTTTCCTTTCTAAAGATAAAAATTTCGTGCATTTTTTATGAATAAAATATACATAACTGCATAAATATTCAATTATACTCATTATATTTGCACCGTGTTTTGCATAATTATACAATATGAGTACAAAAAAGGAACGATTAGAAGCGATTTGCGGCATAATACGGACAATGCGAATAAGTAATCAAGAGGAACTGCAAAAAGGACTGGAAAGTAAAGGTTTTTCTGTTACACAAGCTACGTTATCCCGCGACATCAAGCAACTGAAAGTAGCCAAGGTACACGATGGTCAAGGCGACTATGTCTATCGCCTGCCCGAAGAAAATGTCAGCGAAAACACAAATCTTGAGGATACTGAAAAACCCAATATCGAATTTTCCGGCAACTTGGCGGTCTTACGGACACGGCCTGGATATGCCATGGGTATCGCCTCTGATATAGACAACCATGCTTACAACGAGATTTTGGCCACCATCGCCGGAGATGACACGATCTTGGTGATTCCCCGCAATGGCATAAGTCAAGAGAGAGTGATAGCTGTTTTATCACGTTTTTTATAATAGGGGAAATAAGGAAAAACAATAAGATGGAAAAAGAAGTAGAAATAGACGTAATGATTGCGGAAGCCTCTCATGAGGTATATGTCGACACTATTCTTGAGACGATTGAATCCGCGGCTAAAGACAGAGGCACTGGCATCACTAAACGTACACATGAATATGTAGCGCAAAAAATGAAAGAGGGTAAAGCGGTGATAGCGTTAGCGGGTAATGAGTTCGCCGGATTCAGCTATATTGAATCTTGGGGAAACAAACAGTATGTGACAACATCCGGATTGATCGTTCATCCTAAATTCCGCGGATTAGGTATCGCTAAAAAAATAAAGGACATGACCTTTCAATTGGCTCGAATGAGATGGCCTAAAGCTAAAATATTCAGCTTGACTTCTGGAGCGGCCGTCATGAAAATGAACACGGAGCTGGGATATGTTCCTGTAACATTCGCTAATCTAACTGATGATGAAGCTTTTTGGAGAGGATGCAACGGTTGTATCAACCATGATATATTAGAGCGTACCGGCAGAAAATATTGTATCTGTACCGCCATGTTGTTTGATCCGGCTGATCCTCATCGTGCGGAACGAGAGGCTAAAAACAACTCGTTGAATAAATAATATATTTATAAATAAGAAATATAAAAAACTAATATACAATGAAAAAGAAAGTAGTAGTAGCTTTTAGTGGCGGATTAGATACTTCTTTTACGGTCATGTATTTGGCCAAAGAAAAAGGATATGAGGTTTATGCGGCATGTGCTAATACGGGTGGCTTCAGCGATGAGCAGTTAAAACAAAATGAAGAGAATGCCTATAAATTGGGCGCTACCCAATATGTAACACTTGACGTCACAAAAGAATATTATGAGAAGAGCTTGAAATATATGGTCTTTGGCAACGTGTTGCGTAATGGCACTTATCCCATATCTGTCAGCTCTGAACGTATCTTCCAAGCGCTTGCCATCGCACGTTATGCCAACGAGATTGGTGCTGACGCTATCGCCCACGGCTCTACTGGTGCTGGCAACGACCAAATACGTTTTGATATGACTTTCTTGGTTATGGCTCCTAATGTGGAGATCATTACGCTTACTCGTGATATGGCTTTAAGTCGTGACTTCGAAATCAACTACTTGAAAGAGCATGGCTTCGTCGCAGACTTCACAAAGCTTAAATATTCATACAATGTCGGCCTTTGGGGTACATCCATCTGTGGAGGTGAAATACTTGACTCCGCTCAAGGACTACCGGAAAGCGCTTATTTAAAACAGGTAACGAAAAAAGGCAGCGAACAGTTGCGCATCGAATTCAAACATGGAGAAGTGCACGCTGTCAATGGTGAGGTATTTGAGGATAAGATCGCAGCTATACAAAAAATCGAAGAGATTGGTTCTGCTTATGGCATTGGAAGAGATATGCACGTAGGCGATACAATCATCGGTATTAAAGGTCGAGTAGGATTTGAGGCTGCCGCTCCGATGTTAATTATTGGAGCGCATCGCTTCTTGGAAAAATATACTTTAAGTAAATGGCAACAATATTGGAAAGATCAAGTGGCGAACTGGTATGGAATGTTCCTACATGAGAGCCAATATCTAGAGCCTGTCATGCGTGATATTGAAGCTATGCTTAATGAATCTCAACGTAATGTCAACGGTACTGCTATTCTAGAGCTTCGTCCGCTTTCTTTCTCTACAGTCGGTGTTGAGTCTGAAGATGATTTAGTGAAAACAAAGTTTGGTGAATATGGCGAAATGCAAAAAGGATGGACCGCTGATGACGCTAAAGGCTTCATCAAAGTGCTTTCTACTCCATTACGAGTTTATTATGCGAACCATAAAGATGAAGAGATATGATTAAGTGCGGAATTATTGGGGGAGCAGGTTATACAGCAGGTGAGCTGATACGCCTGCTTCTTAATCATCCAGATGCGGAAATTATCTTTATCAACAGTAGTAGTAATGCGGGTAATAAGGTAACCGATGTACATTCTGGCTTGTTTGGAGAGACTGACTTGGTGTTCACGGATGAACTACCCCTAGACAGCATTGACCTATTATTCTTCTGCACAGCTCATGGCGACACGAAGAAGTTTATGGATAGTCATGTGATTCCCGATCATGTTCGTATTATTGACTTGAGCATGGATTATCGTATCGAAAGTCCGGAACATGATTTTGTCTATGGTCTTCCTGAATTGAATCGTCGCAAGATTTGTCAAGCGCATCATATCGCCAATCCTGGATGCTTCGCGACCTGTATTCAATTGGGGTTGCTTCCGCTGGCAAAACAATTAATGTTGAATTCTGATATTCATGTGAATGCCATCACCGGATCAACGGGTGCGGGTGTAAAGCCTTCTCCTACCTCACACTTTAGTTGGCGTAATGACAATATCTCTATTTATAAGCCTTTTACGCATCAACATTTGGCAGAGATCAACCAAAGTTTAGGACAGCTACAAAGAAGTTATTCAGATCGCATCAACTTCATTCCTATGCGAGGCAATTTCTCTCGTGGTATATTCGCCACGACTTATTTGACTTGCAAGATTGATATCTCTGAAATTAAAAGAATTTATGAGGAATATTATAGCGACCATAACTTTACGTTTATAACAGACAAGAACCCGGACTTGAAGCAAGTTGTCAACACTAATAAATGTTTGATCCATCTTGAACGAATCGAAGATAAGTTACTGATTATCTCTATGATTGACAATTTACTTAAAGGTGCTAGTGGGCAAGCGGTACACAATATGAACTTAATGTTTGGACTAGAAGAAACGGTTGGATTACACTTGAAGCCTTCCGCTTTTTAACACTACTCCCTCTCCTTTATATAACAGAGAAGTGGATTGACTGATTATTTAACTTAAAAACAAGACTTGGGCAAGTGGCTACACTTTCAAGCATGATCACTTGCTACCGGTCATCACAAGCATATGAAACTATTTGACGTATATCCATTATTTAATATTGAGATCGTAAAAGGTAAAGGTTGTCACGTATGGGATAACGAAGGTAACGAATATCTCGATCTTTATGGCGGACACGCAGTAATCTCTGTAGGACATAGTCATCCAACCTATGTGAAAGCTATCACCGAACAGGTTAATAAACTGGGCTTTTACTCTAACTCTGTCGTCAACAGTTTACAACAAAAATTAGCCGACAAGCTAGGGAAGGCTTCTGGCTACGATGACTATTCTCTGTTTTTGATTAACTCCGGGGCTGAAGCTAACGAGAACGCTTTAAAGTTGGCATCTTTTCATAATGGCAAAAAACGTGTGATCGCTTTTAAACATGCGTTCCATGGTCGTACTTCTGCCGCAGTTCGCGTCACGGATAATCCTAAGATAATAGCTCCTGTTAATGAGGGTTTAGCCGTAACTTATTTACCGCTAAACGACTCTGATGCCATTGAAGTTGAATTAAAGAAAGGTGATGTCTCTTCTGTTATTATAGAAGGTATTCAAGGTGTTGGGGGTATTCAACTTCCAACGGATGAATTCATGCGTAAACTTCGTGAACTTTGTACCGCTTACAACGTTTGCTTGATCGTAGATGAGATTCAATCGGGTTACGGACGAAGTGGTAAGTTCTTCGCTCATCAATATGCGGGGATTAAACCAGATTTGATCACTGTCGCTAAAGGCATCGCCAATGGTTTTCCAATGGGTGGACTGATGATTAGCCCTGCATTCAAACCGGTATATGGCATGTTGGGCACGACATTTGGTGGTAATCATCTTGCGTGCGCAGCCGCTATCGCAGTTTTAGATATTATGAAAAATGAACATTTAATAGATAACGCCTCTAAAGTCGGCGCATTTCTCTTAGATGAGTTGAATGAATTACCGGGTATTAAAGAGATTCGCGGACGAGGCTTGATGATTGGTATAGAATTCGAGGAGTCAATCAAGGAGGTACGCAGTAAGTTGCTGTTTGAGGAGAAGGTATTCACCGGTGTCGCTGGAACAAACACGATCCGCTTACTTCCGCCTCTGTGCCTAACTATAGAAGAAGCTTCCGAGTTTATTTGCCGATTCAAAAAAGTTCTTGGAGCTTAACTCTAAAGACTTTATATTAAAATAAGTTTCGGAAACCATACGGGACACATTTGAGGATGCAGATGAACTGAAGGAACTTATTTTAGAGTTTCCTTATACTGAAATTTTGGAAGGTTTGCTTATGCCTCTTGATGTTACAGATGCAATATGTGTGGAATTGACAAGAAGAAAAACTCGTAATTGGAACAGGGATAAGCACGCAAGCTGGTTACAGATATATGCCATCCGTCTTGAAGCCAATGTTTATGTGGTTACGGGTGGGGCTATAAAGCTCACATATTTGATGCAGGATAAGGAGCATACAGCTATGGAATTGGACAAACTGAATAGATGCAAGGCTTTTCTTAAGGCTAATGGAGTTTTTGACACAGATAGTTTCGCTGATTTAAACAAGGAGGATTGAATATGTGTAGAGCTATAGACTTTTAAAAAAACATGAAAGTATTTCTTCATCTCATTTTGAGGAGAATGCGAAGTGGAGAAAGGAAAACGAGGCTTGGTTGGAATGGTCACGTAACATCGTCTTGTCTTTAGTTAAATAATTGCTGTTTTGTGCCGTTACTGGTGCATTCCCCGATTCTGTGCCCGGCAGATCCAAGTCTTTCTTTCCCTCCTGTATCCATGTCTTTAAAGTGATGCCCGGCATCTCGTCTTTGGCCATGTTCCAGAGGTCTTTGGCGTATTTCTTCCGTCCCTCCATCGACCGGGCGTTACGCAATGCCTTCTCGATGGAAGCGATGTGTGCAGTTGTGAAGGAATGGATCATCGTGGTGCACCGCTTGACAATCGACTCGATGGCAACCGCTGCATACGGCCAGAGGGAAAAGAACCTGTTTCTCCAGCGTCCGGCATTGGCTTCAGTTGTTTTTTCCATCCATTCCACCCATTGCTTGTCCCGCTGAATGCGCTTCAGCTCTGCGGCCAGGCTTTGCCCGGTATAGCTGTATGATTCATTGAGATGCGTCAGCTCCTGACGGATGTAGGAGAGCTGCCGTTCTCACTTGTTGTGCAGCTCGGATCCTGCGGTGTCGCAGGCCTTGATGTGGACGGATGTCTTCGCCATGGTCGTACGGACTGGATTACAGGCGGCAGGGGGTTGGCAGGGGGCTTACCACTTGCCTCCTCAGAGAGCGCACCAACTTTAGCCGAATGCGTTCAAAGTTGATAGTAAACTATCAACCTGCAAACAGGTTTTCCCAGAAGCGAAGGGAATCACTTTTTCCGGAAGTAACAAGAAACCTATCACTAATTTATTTAGAGGATAAAAGCCTTTCGAAATAGTTAAATGTTGATTTTTTAATCAGATTATTAATAAATATGTAATATAAAAAACTTTTTCTACATGTTCATAATTTTCCGGTATTTTGGTGAGTAAAAAAACACACGACATTATTGTTAATTACATCGAATTAGACCGTAAGGAATTTTACCATATTTAAATCTAAAAACTGTATGATTTACTTCCTTATTAGTTATTAAATCCTTCATTTTTATGCTACAAGAGAAGCGAGGCTTATCTTCTATATTAGGCATTTCTTTTAAAAATTCCATCATATGTTTTGAATACAACAGAAACGTATACTTTAAACTATCGCTATCGACTGCTAAGTCCATAGAAATAGTTTTTCCATCTAAAGATATACTATAAGTTCCCATATAGAATGGAGAATCTATATAACTAAACGTAGAATTGATAAAACCAAGAACATAACAATCTCGTTTAGTATTAGCAACTATCACAAAAGTTGGATTCGGAACTTCTTGTAATCCAATATTGTTTATTTCATCAAAAGATTCAAGACTTACAGTAATATAAGGAGGGATAACATTGATTGACATTGTATCTCTTTCAGTCGAATATTTTATCACATAAAATTTAGCATTTCCTTCTTTTTTTCCTATTAAATAAACAGAGCCATTTTGCTCATAAAAATCTACAATCGTATCATTGTCATCTGTATATATTCGATAATTTTTTTGATTATCTATCAACAGCTTTAATGTATCACCAAGCATAACCTCATAATAACGATCTAAGTGAAATGAATAAGTCTGTTCATTATTTTTTCACAAGAAGTAATTAAAAATAAAATTATGGGGATAAACACTAATTTTAACTTCATACCATAATCCCTTATTAGAAAATATGGCGTAAGACTTACGCCATATTTCCATTTTTTATAATAGTTATTTTCGTCTAACATTTGGATATACTTTTAAATTCTGATTGTAATGACCATTCCTTAGCGTCTCAAAAATTAATGATGTTGTATTGTAAATTTTGCTTTTTGGGTTTTCACTTGTTCATATGGAACAGGTTCCATTATAGATTTCCTTTTTAAAATATCATCATATGTGATGAAGAAGAAATTTCGTCCATAGCCATTGCCAAAGATAACCTCAAATGGTTCACCTGAATCTTTCCAAATGCTTACTTTTGCTGAAAATGGAAAATCTAATGATTCTTCGCTATTGTCATAACCATATGTTACTTCATAATATACACGTCCAACATTTCGACTGATTTCTAACCTATTATCACTATTTTCAAATTTTTCTTCTGTAATAGTAGGAGTAACATTTCTATAGTAACCTGGACCTAAAAGTTTAATAACATCACTTGATAATGATATTAAATATTGCTCTTTTTCTTGGCCACTTAATGCTTTGAAATTAGCTTGTTGTGCCATCGAATTTATACAAAACATTGTATAAATTAGAAAATATAATGCTTTCATAAACAAACCTCCTTCTTTTTAATAGTATCTATTTGGACACTGATCGTATTGACCAAACGTTTGCATTTTATATTTATTATCTTTGCTATTACCACCATATATTGTTTTATCTGCATAGTCATATAAAATTCCAGGCAACTGCTAGAAGATTAGAAAATAATTCGTTTCGTTGTTCTCCGCAATAGACTTTTAACACAGCTTTTTTGAAAACTTCTTGGAAGGCTTGAAAGTCGAAATGTCGTGTGCCAGAATAATCAGGGTTGTATTCTGGCCGATATTGCGCCCTGCCTTCTCAGCACATCTTTTGATGATGAAACTACCGAATCTGAGAAGATATACATTTCTCAATGTTTCTGATTTAGATTTCATGCCGTTAGAACGTATGCTTTGTGAGCTGCCAACATCTTGTCACTATTAATAACCTGTAATGTCAACACTTCAAAATCAACCTCGATAAGTTCCGCTACAACAGCATCTAGCTCTATTATAATCGCCTATATTTTTTCTACCACCGTCAATCCACTAGTCCCAGTATACGCTTGCTGTCGGAAAAGAACACCTCAATGCTCCAACGCATGGCATAAATCTCATAGGCACGCATGAAATCAAGACTCATGTCTGCAGAAGAGAAGTTTTACAGCACGCTTTCCAAGGACGACGTCAGTTTCAACATAATGGCAAATATCATCAACTATGTTTCACCTCTTTGGCACTCTTGAGCTTAGTGAGGATGACTTTGGCGGATAGTTTGCCCCAACCCTCCTTGCATACATGGTATTTTGTTTTGTATCGCACCTTTCACCATTTCCAGCAGCTTGCTCCCTTGCCTACGAAATACTCGTTCTTACGTTTGGAGATATGGGAATCCTTGTCACGTTGACGTTCATAACGGACATTCCATTGTACTAAAGTCAGTCCCTGCTCCTTGCCCTCAATCTTACCCATCACCCCGTAGAGTGAAGAATCAAGATACACTTCCGATGCACATGGAAGAATATCTTGCCGATGGATTCCTTGTGCATGCCTGTCTAGGGAAGATCAGTATCATATCAGATATCAGAACCTTTGGCAATTTACTATTTTTGTGGTCATCACGGATAACCACCTGCTTGACAAGCCGATTAGTGATGCGGTATATTACCTTGCGCCAATTCAATCCTTAATACCGAAATTCGAAACTTGAATATATTTATTTATATGTCAGGAATTGTATCTATGCCAAAACTGATACGATTCCTGACTTTTTATTTCTTTGCTATCTCACAACGTATCGCAAAATAGAGTATGTAGAGGAATGACAACAATGGTATAATGAAACCATGAGCCATTGTCATATCACCAAGACAACCCATGGCTAACGGACTAACTGCTCCTCCAACAACACTCATAATCAAATAGGAAGAGGCTTTTTGAGTCTCTCTTCCTAAACCTTCTAATCCTAACGCAAAGATTGTCGGAAACATAACAGACATAAAGAAAAAAGAGAGATAGAGCGCAAAAAGTGATATGTGTCCTACTGAGGCAATAACCAACAACATACAGCAAGAGCTCAAGAAGGCGTGAAATGACAACAACTTTCCGGGAGTGAACCAACGCATTAACGCACTACCTGACAAACGTCCTAACATAAACAGGGCCATTCCGCCAAAGGCTAAAATACGAGAAGCTCTCAAATTATCTATCGATGAATCTAACTCTGTCACATAGTTAATAAAAAAGCTAAAGATTCCTGTCTGCGCCGCACAATAGCAAAACTGAGCGATAAAAGCGTGTACAAATCGAGAATGATGCCACAATGAAATCGATGTCTCAATTTCTTGGTTTTCTTTTTTCGCTGAATTAATATCCGGCAATTTAATAAAAAAGAAAAAAAACATGACCAATAAGACCGTGATACCTATGTATATATAGGGTTTAACGAGAACCATCTCATCGTTGTCTGATGCGGCAAAAATTAACTGCCCCCCTAACCATGGTCCTAAAATCCAACCTAAACCATTAAATGATTGTGATAAATTCAAACGACAAGCCGCATATTCAGCAGGACCTAACATGGAAGAATAGGGATTGGCCGCAGTCTCTAACATACAAAGTCCACAAGCAAGCACAAATAGAGCTATCATAAATGATAACGGCGAATTGGTCAATGCTGCAGGAATAAAACCAAACGCCCCTATCGCAAACAGTAATAATCCTAAAATTATTCCCTTGCGATAGCCTTGTCGACGTATCAAGGCTCCCGCAGGCAACGCCATCAAGAAATAGGCAATATAGGTAGAAAACTGAACAAAACCGCTCTCCGCTTTACTCATGGTAAAAACACATTGAAAATGCTTGTTTAACACATCCAGCAAACCATGCGCCATACCCCACAACAGGAATAAACTTGTGATTAAGAAATAGGGAAACAGATAAGAACCACCTTTCGGGGCGGCAACAAACAATAATCTATGCGGCTTATTCATATAGATTCCTATTTTATATCTGACAATCGGAATATGCAATCCATCAGCTGCCATTTCTCCGAAGAGCTACTGCCGATAACCGCTTTCTGATATTTACCGACAAATGCTTCCCATTCGGCCTGTCGATCCATCTTCGCCAAACGCCCAAATGCCTCATCCCAATCGAAATCGTCCGCCGTTTCCACAATCATAAACAGACGGGTACCCAAAAGATAAATCTCCATATTTAAAATACCGACAGCACGTATTCCCTCGGGAATCTCTTTCCATATATGCTCTGGCGAATGCCAATAACGATAGGCTCTTATTTGCTCTTCATTGTCTTTTAAATCTAATGTCTGGCAAAATCTTTTCATTACACGCTCTTTTTGATAATAATCACAAATATATAAAAGTATTCTCGCTCGGCATACCAACCTCGGCAATCTATCGTGCGATATAGAAAGATACCCCCTTTTTCCACAGGCAACACACTCTTTGCGCTATTTTTTACGCCAATCTTTACCTATTTATGCCAAAAGCTCCATATTCGTGCCAATATTTCCACCTGCTTGCCATAAGCCTCAAATACCACCACTACAAGATTCTGATCTCGTCTTTTTTTCACGAATGTTTTAATAAACAAGCGATACGTACATTCGTTTAGCCTTGTTCGCTTTCTTTTATCTGAGTTAACGCAAGTGATCCCGATCTGGCACATCATTTGAAGAATGATAGGCGAATTCAGAATTAAAAAAGACGGATTCAAAGAGAATTTGATAATTAATAAAATGTATAACTTATAATTGGAGGACTGTATTATGACACCGATGAGAAGAAATCAAAATTGGTTACCGTATGTATTCAATGATTTGTTTGACAATGACTGGATGGTAAAAGCGAATTCTACAGCTCCAGCTATCAATGTGATGGAATCTGATAAAGAATATCACGTAGAGGTAGCCGCTCCGGGTATGACTAAAGATGATTTTTGCATCCGTATTGATGACAACAATAACCTGGTCGTTACAATGGAGAAAAAAGAGGACAAAAAAGAGGATAAGAAAGAAGGTCACTATTTGAGACGTGAATTCTCTTATAGTAAATTCGAACAAACCTTGGTTTTGCCTGAGAATGTTGAGAGAGATAGAATTGAGGCTAAAGTCGAAAATGGCGTCTTGAACATCTGTATCCCTAAGATGACAGAAGAAGAAGCTAAGAAAAGCGAAAAGGTTATTGAAATTAAATAATCCGAAACACGACTGAAAACAATCGGGTTAACAATGCCCGATGAATAAGAAAGAGGATATGCCTTTGTGAATCGCTTCACTGCGGCATATCCTCTTTCTTTATGTAAAAACACGATTGACTCCCGCTAGAAAGGCTTTTCAAAATGCTTGGCAATTCTATGAAAAATACTATACATTTGCGTATGTGATCATCTATCATCTAATAAACTCTATATCTAATGAGAACGAGAATAACCTTATTTTTAATGGCCATCTTTTGCTGTTTTACCGGCATGGCACAAACATCTTTCAACAAGTATTTCACAAATAAAAGTTTACGTATTGACTTTGCCTTGAGTGGAAATAAAGATTTTCAAGCGGCCGCTTTAGAGCGACTGCGTGAAGAACCTATTTGGGGCGGACCTGTCAATAACTTAATCGATCCATTTGGATATGGAGGCTATTTCGTCAACGTCTACGATAAAGCGAGCGGAGAATTGATCTACTCTAAAGGATTCAACACGTTATTTGAAGAATGGAGGAGCACCGAAGAAGCTAAGAAAGAAACGCAATCGTGGACCAACAGTGTGTCTGTCCCTTACCCTATCGCTCCTGTTGTCATCGAGATTTCTGCCCGTGATAAAAAAGATATGCGATTTCATCCTCTTATGAGACAAGATATTGACCCCAAGAGCATCTTTATTGACCGAGGCAAGCTCAAGGAAAATAAAGTCTTTAAGATACAAGAAAAGGGCCATCCCTCACAAAAGGTCGATCTTGTTTTTTTGGCAGAAGGCTATACAACCAAAGAACTGGGTAAGTTTGAGGCAGACGTGCGACGTTTTACTGAGGCTCTTTTTAAAACAGCGCCTTTCGACCAATGTAAAGACGCATTTAATGTATGGGCCGTAGGTACTGAATCTGAAGATTCGGGAACTGATATATCCGGAAATGGCATTTTCAAGAACACTGCGTTAAACTCCGGTTACTTCACCTTTGGTGTCGATCGATATCTGACTACAGCAGACATGAAATCAATCCGTGACGCTGTCTGGAATCTTCCGTGCGACGCTATCTTTATCCTTGTAAACACAGAAAAATATGGTGGAGGCGGCATGTATAACTTCTATGCGATGGGAACAGCGGACAACCAACATACGCTAAATATTTTTGTTCATGAGTTCGGGCATAGCTTCGGCGGATTAGCTGATGAGTATTTCAATACGGAAGTGGGCTATCAAGATTTTTATAACTTAAAAATGGAACCTTGGGAGCCTAATATTACGACCTTGGTAAACTTTGATTTGAAATGGAAAGATCTATTACCCGCAAATACGCCTGTCCCTACACCACTTGACAACACACATAAAGATAATATAGGAGTCTTCGAAGGTGGAGGTTACCTCGCTAAAGGCATCTATCGCCCCATGGATCATTGCATGATGCGAGACTATGCACCTTTCTGTCCCGCTTGCAGCAAAGCCATTTTGCGTATGGTGGACTATTTTACAGATAAACAAGTAAAACCTTAAAATAGAAGAATGGTATACTTATCAAAAAACAGGTCGAACACTCTATGAATCATTCACGAGTGTCCGACCTGTTTATATAAGAAAAGTTTTACCTTAAGATCTCATTCTTATTTACGCTCCAGCCTTTTAGCGTACAGACTGTCTATGATACCATCCGCCAGACCGATTGTCGGCACCCATATTATCTGGGATTGAGCGCAACGAGCAACCTCCAAATAGATATCCGCAGCAGGAACTATCACCTCCGCACGGTCAGGTTTCAGTTTAAACGACTTCCTCCGCTCTTCGGGCGTATATTGCTTTAATGAAGCGCATAGTTTATTCAGCGATTCAACAGGAAGGATCGATGCTTTCTTATCCTTGTCTTCCGCCAAACGAAACAATTTATTGATATTACCGCCAGAACCTATCAATATCAAATCTTGATAATCTTTAGCGATAGCCTCTATATCCTGACGCAATGCATTATAATCCTCTTCTTTCACGGAGCCTTTCAACATACGTACCGTTCCGACATTATAAGATTTCGAAGTTTTCAATTCTCCTTTTGAGATAAAACTGATCTCCGTACTACCGCCTCCAACATCTACATATATATAATTTTTCTCACGGCTTAACAGATTTTCTATATGGTTATCATAGACAATACGAGCCTCCTCTTGTCCTCCGATAACCTCAATTCTGATACCCGTTTTTCTATAAATTCGTGAAGTGATATCATCGCTATTCTTCGCGTCACGCATAGCGGAAGTAGCGCATGCTCGATAATCCACCACATCATAAATCTTCATCAAATGACGAAAAGCCTTTATCAAACGAAGCAACTTCCTTGCTTTGCTATCCGAAATAGCTCCATTGGAAAACGCATCATCACCCAAACGCAATGGGACACGCAAAAGCAATACCTTCGTAAACAACTCATCATTCGCGTCTTCATTCACACTTTTGATCAACAATCTAACGGCATTTGAACCAATATCAATCGCCGCATAATTCACTTTATCCATTATTCAATTATTACTTATCCTTATATAGCTCATTCTTATAACAGGTATATAAAGCCTCTTGTGAACGGAATGGAATGTTGTCGTCCGTTGTCCAAGGTAAATTGCGTCCTGTTCCATCCACAATTCGTCCCTGCATAGTGTCTTTCAAGCCAAACTCAATGATACGCCTTAAATCTTTTTGTATTTCCGTATCATACACAGGCGCCATGACCTCGATTCGATTATCCAAATTACGAGTCATCCAGTCCGCTGAGCCTAAGAAATAACGCTCTTCTCCTCCATTTCCAAAAATCAAGATACGAGAGTGCTCCAAATAACGATCAATAATACCACAGATATGAATCGTATCGCTCACACCCGGAATACCTGTCACCAAAGAACAATTTCCTCTCACCAATAAGTCGATACGAACGCCGGCTGCCGATGCCTCATAAAGTTTCTTCACCAATTCCTTATCCGTAATATGATTAATCTTCGCCATTAAATAAGCTTCTTTACCCGCTTTAGCGAATTTTATCTCACGATTCAACATCGTGATCACTTTCCTGCGCATATCATTAGGCGAAACAAGCAAATGGCGGAAAGGTTTCGGAGAATAGGGCTTCTCTATGAAATCAAACACGGCATTCACTTCGCGCACCAACGGCTTACGCGCTGTCATCATTGTTATATCCGTATAAGCCTTGGCATTTCCCTCATGAAAATTGCCAGTACTAACACACACAACATCACCCTTCGTTGATCCTATATATGTCAATTTAGAATGAATTTTCAATCCCTCAACACCAAATATCACATGGATTCCGGCATCTTGCATTTTTTTAGACCAATCTATATTTGAGGCTTCATCAAAACGAGCCAACAATTCAATCACTACTGTAACATTCTTTCCATTTTTCGCCGCACAAATCAACGCTTTTACGACACGTGAATCTTTCGCCAGGCGATAAAGGGTTGTCTTTACGCACTTCACATCCTTACTGATCGCCGCCTCACGCAACACACGCAAATAGCTTGAGAAGCTGTGATAAGGATAATGCAAATAACGATCTTTCTCGCGAATATTATTTAAAATACTACCCTCTTCCATCTCTGGCTTAAACAAAGGAGGCTGAGGTAAGAACTTCAAGTCTTTACGGCCACAATCAGGGAAACGCATCAAATCTTTGAGGTTATGATAACGGCCACCGGCAACACGTGTATCCAATTTATCAATGTTCAGTTTTGTCGCTATCAACTTCAATAAATCTTTAGGCATACTTGCATCATACACCAAACGGATCGGGTTACCGCGCTTACGACTCTTGATACCTTTAGAGACTTTCTCCATCACGCCACTGCGCACTTCCGGATCAATCTCCATCTCCGCATCTTTCGTAAATTTAAATGTATAAGCCTCATATTGATCATATTCCATGCCTACAAAGATAAAAGGCAAGCAATACCGGATCACATCATCCAAAAACATCAAGCAGATCTTGCCCTCATCATCCGGCAAACGAACAAATCGGCCAAACTCATTGACAGGCATCTCAATCAACGCATAATCCATGTGTTTCTGAGAGCCACTGCGTCTTGTCAGACGAATAGCCAAATAAATATCCGAATCGGCCAACTCGCCTAATTGCTTCATCTCAGATAAATAATAAGGGAAAGTAGAGCCATTCAAATTGTTTTGGTAAAACTGATGGATAAAAGACTTTTGCACATCCGTCAGCTGCTGCTCATTAACGATATTGATACCCTGTTCAGCTAAATCTTTTACGATATCTTGAAAAGTTTCCTCAAACTGATGAGTATAAGCAGCGTTCAACTGGTTGATGCGTTTTAATACTTGTTCAGCGTTTTCTTTCTCTTTCCGGACTGCTCTATCTTCACACTCAATGATACGGCTCAGAGTCGCTACACGTACCCTGAAGAATTCATCAAGATTATTGGAATAAATACCCAAGAATGACAACCGTTCCAACAGCGGGACATTCTTTTTTGCGGCCTCCAACAAGATGCGCTGGTTAAAATACATCCAACTAATATCACGTTCAACGTAACGTGAAGCAGAGACTTCCCCTTTCGACTTCATAGCGTTTAATATTTTGCTACAAAAATAGCCATGATTCCCGGACATGAATGTTACATTTATGTAACAATAGCGTTAAGAATGGGGAGTGAGCGACAAGGCAAGACTCTCGAAAAGAGAGCGAATAACAAAACGACACCACGTAGGTAAATTACCCCCTTTCTATCATTTTGAAATAATTCATTCACTTTTTCGCTCAATATTTGGATAGAAATCGCTACTTTTGCACAATAAAAAAACTCATCCTGTAAATATATAATCTTATGGCAATCTACTTAAACGATGTATCGAGAACATTTGGTGAGTATTTACTTATTCCCGGTTTGACCACCAAAGAATGTATTCCCGCAAACGTTTCTTTGAAAACGCCGCTTGTAAAATTCAAGGCCGGCGAAAAATCTGCTATCGAGCTAAACATTCCTTTCGTCTCAGCGATCATGCAATCCGTATCAGGCCCTCAATTGGCTATCGAATTGGCGCGTAACGGAGGTCTTTCTTTCATCTTCGGCTCACAATCTATCGCAAGCCAAGCTGAAATGGTTCGCAAAGTGAAAAAATTCAAAGCTGGATTCGTCATCAGTGACTCGAATCTTACGCCCGAAAATACATTAAAAGATGTATTGGATTTGGTTCGCCGCACGGAACATTCTACTATTGGTGTTACTGCCGATGGTACTCCTAACGGCAAATTATTAGGAATGGTGACTAGCCGTGATTACCGCGAAGGTAAAGACCCTATGGACATGAAAGTTAAAGATTTCATGACTCCGTTCTCTAAGCTTATCGTTGGTGAGGTAGGCATCAGCCTAAAAGACGCTAACCAAATCATTTGGGAGCACAAACTAAATACTTTACCTATCATCGACAAGGATCAAAATTTGCAATATTTCGTATTCCGCAAAGACTATGACAGCCACCGCGAGAACCCGAAAGAGTTGTCTGGCGCTGATAAAACTTTACTTGTGGGCGCAGGTATCAATACGCGCGACTACAAGGAACGTGTACCGGCTTTGGTTGAAGCGGGTGTTGATGTGGTTTGTATAGACTCTTCTGATGGATATTCTGAATGGCAATACGACACCTTACGCTGGATCAAAGATACCTATGGGGATAAGGTATTGGTAGGCGCAGGTAATGTTGTAGACCAAGAGGGATTCAATTATTTAGCTGACGCGGGTGCTGACTTTATCAAAGTTGGTATCGGTGGTGGTTCTATATGTATCACCCGTGAACAAAAGGGTATCGGACGAGGACAGGCTACCGCTTTAATCGATGTCGCTAAAGCACGTGATGAGTATTTCAAGAAAAACGGCGTGTATATTCCTATCTGTAGTGACGGTGGTTTAGTCCATGATTATCACATGGTACTTGCCTTGGCTATGGGTGCGGACTTCTTAATGATGGGTCGCTATTTCGCTCGCTTTGACGAATCTCCTACGAAGAAGTTGAAGATCGGTAATAACTTCGTGAAGGAATACTGGGGTGAAGGTTCTAACCGCGCGAAAAACTGGCAACGTTACGATATGGGTGGCAACGAGGCTTTGAAGTTTGAGGAAGGTGTTGATAGCTACGTTCCTTATGCAGGTAAGCTAAAAGACAACTTGGATGTCACTTTAGGTAAGATGATCGCCACAATGTGCAGTTGCGGTTCTATCTCTATTCAGGAGTTGCAACAGCATGCGAAGATCACGCTTGTCTCTTCAACAAGTATCGTTGAAGGAGGTGCGCATGATGTCATCTTAAAAGAGCAGAATTAATCAGTCTGATATTTGACTACATAAAAAAACGCGAAGGTCAAGAAGAGACCTTCGCGTTTTTTTATACCGCTTATTTTCAGATGAAAACAACATCAATTAATGGCTTTTTGAGTGAATAGTTATTCACTTCCTAAGTGAATAACTATTCACTACCCCTACTCGCTAGCTATTCACTTGAATAGTGATTAACTATTCATTTAAAAAGCTAATAATCAATAATATATAAACACGTATAAATATCGTTCATGCACGATAAAAAAGGGAAAGTCCAGAACTAAATAAATCTCCGGACTTTCCCCTCCTTTACAAATAAAAATAAACCTATTTTTTCAACGTCAAATCCGCCGAATATCTAAAATCTCCGGCAGCCGCTATAGGCGACGTAAAGCCTAAATTACCCCAACCACCTTTCTCGTTCACGGCCTCGGTAATCGCTTTCTCAAACTCCTCTTTCGCTACCCCATTAGGTATAGCGCTATAATCAAAATCAGGCAGAGAAACAAATGCTTGTATCGCACCATAATAACGAGACATATCCACAGTAAACGAATATGTATCTGTATATGCAGTAGAAGCGATAGAAGCTATCGGATTACAAACATACTCCCTCCGCTCATTCTTTGGAATATTGCTAATATCGGCCGGAGTAGCGAAAGAGATAAGTTCCGACGCTGTTGTCCCTTCATAAAATTGTATTCCGGTCAACAATTGCGGTTTTACCACCCCCTCTGTGTCTTCTGTCGTTGAATGCTTGCCGACATTGGCGGAAAAGCCGACCCACACCGCCTTACCGCTTTGCATATCATAAGAAGATGTCGCTATTTGCGGTTCCTCAATACCACCGGCTAATGTATCTAGCGAAAAAGAATTATAGGTGTTCTGAATCTGGAAAGTCGAACTTGAATAACTTCCCCACTCCTTTGTCCGCTTTAAATACGCCTCTTCTTTCTTTACAATCTCTACGATCTTATCTTGATAAGATCCATACGCCTGATCAATTATATTTTCCAACTTTACATCATCCGTAAGTTTCGCTCTCAACGTTTTACAAAGCGAACTAGAGAACTGATTCGCCAACTTAGCTTGCACAAGATCGGTCAACTCCCCCATTTCTTTTTGCAAAGACTCTTTCATTCTCACACGATAATCCACACTCAACGCCTGCTTGATCAAATCGTCAGACAAAGAGATCTGAGAGACATCAATACGAGACAATATCCGTCGCAATAAGATCTGCTTCGTTAAAGGATGCTTTCGAGTGTCTTCCGTATCCGCAGCCCCTTGAGGCTTTTCATAACAAATCTTCTCTTTCCATAAATAAATCATATTATCATCCCGAAAAGCCTCATTCGGTAAACACAGCCTAAAGCTACGCAACTGTTTTTTCTCTTTAAGCAAATCTTCCGTAACATTCGCAATAAAAATGGCCGTATAGACATTCGTTGAGATCAACGTATCTTTCAAAGCCTCACGCTGAGCCCATGTCATATTATCGCGCGTAAGGGGCCATTGAGTCTGCTCATTTATATCCGAAATCTCACGCTCCTTCCTCAACATACCATCCGAGTCATATAATAGATAACGTAAAGAACGTATTCGCTTATTGGCAGGTAAATTCTCCAAGAGAGCGGCACGTGTAGACTCCCCTTCAGACAGCGCATATTCTACAATAAATGATTCCGGAGTTAATGCGGAGACCTCGGTTTGCTCTTCTTCCAGCGAGGCGATTGTCTCGTCCTCACCACACGCCACTAACGCGACGCATAGACTGGCCATCATCAAACGACCTATTCCTTTATAAGTTTGTCTGTATAAACTTTTCATCTTTTCTCCTTTCATAGCTTATCTCACGACCATTTTTTCAACAGGCCAACCACCATTCCATTGATCCGGTGCCACATCGACCACACTTCCATCAAACCCGGCATAACGCACTTCAAATTCACCCTTAAACATACCATTGAAGAGCAAAGAGGTACGAACGTTCGGTTTTATCTGAACTGTTGGAATATCCGCATCTGCCTTAATGGTATATACCTCCGGAGTAGAAGAATCCGTAAACTTAACCGTTATCTTCCCCTCCAAGGCACAAGGCAATAAAACCATTTTCATCCGACATGGCTCAGTCGCTTTCGGATCACTATATTTCTCCGGCACCTTATAAACATAAGTTCGCTCCTCTGTTGTCACATCATCAAGCAACACCTGACTCTCCTCATCATCCATCTGATTATCTGAGACAAAAACACGAATAGGAACCTTCGCCGTGATCAATATCTCTGATACTCGATGCTCAAACTGATTCGGTAGAATACCCATATTTAAAGACAGCTCACCCGTGATCCGGCGTAAAGTCACCTTTTCCTCCGGTATAGCCTCACCCTCTTTTCCCGGACGCTTCATCCAACGCTCTACTCCTCCACGATAGATATGAAGATCATAATTCAAAGAACTCGCATGGTCTTTCTCTTGCAAAAGCAATAGATCGGTATAATCTATCAACAGCCGAGAAAAATTGCTCGTATTTTTCTCCTCATCCGTAGCGGAACTACGCAAATCAGAAAACAACTCATCACCTTTCACTTGAAAACGCTCCTGCCCAACCAAAACAGATATACCATCCGGAACTCGCAAAAAGGTAAACTTATACCATTGCATTTTCAAATTCTTCGCTTGAAACTCCGAACCATTCAAAAAAAGACGATTCTCTTTAGCGCAATACAAAGCGCCATCCGCAGCAGATTGCTGATCGAGCGAACGCTCTGCTATATAAGCCCTCATCTTAGAATGGCCCGGCAAAACATTCCCCTCCTGAGTCAATTGGAAACTCATCGTCCCATCAGCGACCTTCGCTCCATCCGTTGACAGCTCTTCTAACGAATCATTTGCGCAAGCAGATAAGCCCAGTAAAAAGGCAACTGCCAGCATCCATCCATATAAACCGTTTCGCATATATTTCATAATCATTTACTTCTTAGGCATAATTACTTCTTCATCTGTCCATCCCGTCTCTATCGTAGCCGTAAACTTAGCGTCTCCCGCATCAGGTCCGGACCATTCATTGTGTTTACGGCGCAACGCCAGGACATTATACTTACGATTTCGCTGACCGATACCATACTTGCCATTTGCCATATTCACATAGTAAGAAAAGCCAACAGTTATACCGCCCGGATCAGCTGAAGAAGGAGTCGAACAATGAAAGATACTATTCGCACCATCAAAATTCACCGTTCCTTTATTCAATGCATCATAAAGCAATTGCATCTCTTTTCGTGCCGGGAAATACCACATGATCTCATCCCTGTCCACCACGCCATTACCATCTCTATCCCTATTTTTATAAACAACATAGCCCAACGCACAATCAGCGGGAATACCATTCGGGTATTTATCCTTCGGATAGCCGGGCTCTACGCCCCATTTATCACCAAAGAGAGCCACTTGATAAAGTTTTCTCGTATTAGATAAGCCATCCCATAATCCGGAGGCTATCAAATCGTCCGTTATAAAACTCCAATAACTATCCAATCCCCAAGGCATATATTTCTTCTCTAATTTACGCTCAATATAAAACGTATCACGCACCTCTTTCATCGTATGCACATCATACTTTATATGCAATACCGCTAATTGTGCCGGATATTGTTGAACGGTCACATGCTTCACGATCGAGCTACCCTTCTTTCGAAAAGCGATCCGCCCGGTGCGCATTCGAGTCGTTGTGTTCTTCATCGGATCTGTCAAATCCGGGATATACTCATCTACATGCACATATATATTACGTAAAGTTTCCGTCTCCCCTGTCATTTTATAACAAGGATAAACCTCTTGATCTTTTTGAAAAGCCCCTACTTGCCCATTCTTATAAACCGAATTACCGGACAACTCAAGCCATGGCGTTTGATCGGGATTCTCCACCCATACTTCCCAAGCGTCGGGCGAGAACAATACGGCCTTCACGACCCCACAATGCGCATCCAACACCTCGTCCGGCAAAGAGAGCTTTATCTCTTCCAACGAATTAAACTCCACACGGGTATCAACCGTTGTCAGTGATTTAATATCTATTGTTGTCTTGTAGTTATAATTACGCTTCACATTATAATCCTTATAACTATCCTCTCCCAAATAGATGTAATAGACCGCTTCCGATGTTCCTGAAGCATCTTGATAAATGCCCTTTATTGTCATATAAGTAGCATAGGCGAACTTCAACCTTCCATCAACCTCTTTTTCATTCAACGCATGATGGCGTTTGTTATATTGCCTAATGGCAGACAGTCGCTCCACATCGTTCGCCTGAGCCAACGCTTTTGAATTTTTCCAATACTTATCATTATATTCAAGCCCATTACTAGTCTTCTCTACAGGCAACCCGCCTCTTCTATTTTCCAACAAAGAACAAGATGTCGTATATTTCCATTGCGTATGAGGCTCGACCTTCGAATCCACCGCTTGCTCCTCTATCGATAATCTACTTTTAGAGAAATAACGATTTGCCATGTTATCCGCCACTGTCTGATAACACCAATCATTCTCGGCACCATCCACATAACTCGCAGGATCTGGTCGCGGCACCAACCAACTACCTTTTGGTATATTATTGATCCAAACTTCCGTTACTTGAAATTGTTCCGCTGAATTTGTCGGTATAAAACGAATCGTAAAATCATGCAATGAGGCCACCCTTGTGACAGGGACACTCACACTTGCCGTATTTGCGTCGACTGTTACCTCCTCAACACCATACATCACATATTTACCCATAAAAGCATCATCCGGATTCTGCAATTGCAACTCAACTTGTTGCAGATCATCCCATGTTCGCACTTGCTCATAAAGTTGCTCCGGATTACTCCAATTGCAAACAGCACACAATTTATACTTGCCATTAGTCAAGAACATGCTCACTGTTGCCGTTTCTTTATCAAAATATTGATATATTTTTTTATAAACCGCCTTGTTTTCGTTTTGAAAAACAAATAACGTTACACTCTCTATACCATTCGCGGCCTTATCATCCATAGAGCGAGTTTGTATGACAGGCATATCCGGAGCGGAAAAAATCACACGAATATTACCATCACCACCCGCCACATTCGTACACTCCTCCTCCAACGGATCTGAACAACCACAGATACTCCACACAAGCAAGAGCGATAAGATAGACATTATCTTTTTCATTGTCTTTATATTATCTTATTACCAAAACAACATCCACATTCAATTAAGCATAGCGGGACTCTCCGGAATTTTATGAGCCAAGCGCGCACGACATTTAAGATCTCGCGCTGCTTCATAAGCACTCTTCTCATCCCACCAATTAGCTTTACCTATAATAGATCGATCACTGACATAACTCCAATAATTGACACCTAAAACCGCAGTAGAACTCCAACGTTTAACATCCTCACCCAAATTAGCCGATTTCACGTTACCCATTTGAACCAGCAGCGCATGTAATTCTATACGAGCCGGCACAAACCAATCCTCTTTATGAGCCAAATTAACCACACTCTTAGGCCAATGTTGTTTATTTATTAACATTCCTGATTCTCGTTTCATACTCTCATAATTAGACAGGCCATCATCACCCGTATCATTACCTATACCCCCATCAAAAATAGAAGTGGGAAAAACATACTCATATCCCCATTCATAAGTAGAAACAGCATCCACATTCATCGTACCATTTTCATTAAAAGAGGCACCATTATCCAACCGCCTAAAAGCGATCTTCCAAATTCTATTGTGTTTTTCATCACAAGTCTTCACGATCAACGCATTCCATTGACGCACAGTCGCTGTAGTTTTCAAAGGCGCTCCATCCACATTCAACGTAAGCAACGCCACTCGGTAATCCTCGTCCGGCACACTCACTTTTTCAGAGTTTGCGTTAATATAATCGCTTAAGCACATCTGAATCGCTTGATCACCCACGCCCTTCAAAACAGAAACTTTCTCCCCTTTCTCATTCAAGAACAACAACCAATCCACCGAAGACGTCAACGTCCAAGCGGCATTTTCATAATCGGCGCTTAACGCTTTCACTTGCAAAGGATAAGTTTCCGCAATACAATCATATTTAAAAGCAGAAGCATGACCCGTACTTAACGAAATACCCATTTGTACATTTGAGAAATCAACTAACACATCTTTCGAAGTCCATGGCTTAGGTGTCACAACAATAGGTTTCCCCTTCAAGCTCATCGGATCATCATAATCCACATCTGTCGCATAAGGTTTAAGTCCTATATTATAAATAAAATCCGGTCGCAAAGAATAATTAGATTGAGCCTCGTTATTCTTCACCACAAAAAAACCATCCGTCTCCTTTTCAGTAAACACATGCGGCTGCCCCGTTACATTACCATCCGAATCACGCTCTTCGCCAACCAAACGAATCGTAAATTGCGCCCCCTCCTTTATAGGAAGCATATAGGCACCCATCAAAAGCGTGTTCGGGAGCGTCTTCAGCACACCCTCCTCCTGAATAGGCGGAATATAAAGCAATTGATTGTTCTCGTCAGCTTCAGCACCCATCTCTTTCAGATTCGCCTCTACCACTAACGTATTATTAGGATCTTTTTGATCTTGCGTCAAATCCTCAAAACCACTGAAATCAGCCTTTGGCTTTAACATAGCCATTCGATTCAATCCACCCGTACAATGCAACTGCACCCCGATGATATGATAGTTATTCACAATAGCCGGAATATCTTTCAAATAACACAACACACCCGCCACTCTTCGTTTAATATTGACCGAGATCAACGTCTCTTTCGAAGAAAAACGAGTATATCCGGCAAAAAGCTCCGTATAAGACATCAACTGAGGATCACCAGCTAACTCAAACTTCACATCAGATAGTTTTTTCCCGGTCATTCCTAAATGATCCTTTGCCTCTTTTACCGGGAATGTGTAAGTATCCTTATTATTATCAACACCAACGACCATCACCAAAAAACGCGGATCAGTTTTATGCGAAGGATTATTTTGCTCGATCGCTTGATAAGCACCCGCCTTCAACTTACAACGAAAAACGCTCAAAGCCTCTTCCGACGCTTTCCATGGTAACTCCTCCTCATACACACAAGTAGCATTATCCACACTCAAGTCAACACCATCCGGAGCAGCGAACAAATAAGCATATAGATGTTCGATATGATGCATTGGTTCCGAGCTCACTAAAGCAGAACGAGTATCCAATTCAAAATCTCCAGCCATAGCGATCGATAACTCGATATTACCCTCTCCCTCTGTTGCCTCGATTTTCTCTATCTCCTCATCATTACAAGCAATAAAACAAAATGCCCATAACCAAAAGAATCCAAACAATACACTCTTTTTCATATCTCTTTCCTCTCACATCAGTTCGTTACATCGTTTTTTGTTCTAGCATATCTTCCGTTAAATGAATATAATATTGATAACGATTGCGTTCAGAATAGGGCGATCTCAGTTTTATAAAGAAGCCCTCCATCGGATTAATCTGTCCTTTTTCTCCTCGATGCCAAACAACATATTTATTATTTCTTAATACCCTAACTTCACCAACCCCCACATTAGCGTCAAAGAATTTTTGTACACTCAAATGGGCCATAAAAGGATTACCAAACAGAAAAAGATCACCCGGACGATCGTTCTTACGAATTATACGCAAGGGGAAATTCACATTTCCATTAGCATCCTCATAACAAAAGCGTCCTGCCTGTATACGATCTACCTGTTCTTTTCGACCCGCTATGCTCTCATGAGTTTGTAAATCATAATAATCATACATCTCATATCGCTTTGGCCAACGGATACGATATACATTCGAGACAGGCTCCTCACCCATCCGTACCAAATAAGCGCATCCCATCAAATATGACTCAGCCACCAAGTTAAATGCCGGTGTCCAATCTTTCGAACCAGGCCTCAACTCCTCCATACCACTTTCTGTCATGTTATTAACTATACCTCCGAAAGTGTATTGATAAACCTGTGGATTAAAACGGAAATCTCCAACCAGATCGGCAGGATTTGTATATATCTTCCAAGCATCTTGATATGCGATAGCCTCATCAGCAGCACCCCTATAACTCTCTTTAGCGAACACATCACCCGTATAAGTAGCTTTTAACGGAGCGGCTAGCAGGTGATAGTCTCCACCCTTTAACGCCAAATCAACCCAAGCCGAACTATAATCCAAATATTGCGTATTTACCACTTCGCCCATCTCACCTTGAGCGTTCGATCCAAATTGAATACGTGCACATACATTTTTCTCTCCTCTTTTCAGAATAGGATAGTGTTGACATCCGGCAGGAACAACCACATCTGAACATTTCCACGGCGCACCTTCCTTCCAATTCCTCCAATGATTCCAATCAGAATTTTCCACTCCCAGCCAAGTGGTCTGTCTCGGATGAACGAATACCTTCAAATTAGTATAATAAGGACTTGTTTCTCCGGGCAAAGAGAAATCGATCAAATATACACTCTTTGCCAATCCTTTGCCTAAAAAGATAACCCCTTGACCATTATAAGAAACAGTCCTTTCTTCCTCTGAGATTTTATTTGTCAACATCTCATCCTCATATCTTCGAAGAGACAACTTATAATCCCCTGCTTTTCCACCGGAAACCGGAATAGCGACCTCATTACCTTCACACACATGTACCTCTTTCACCACTGGGAATATCTTATCATCACTCACATCTGTCCCTTGTCCTTCACCACAATCCGGTATTCCATCCCTATCCAAGTCTACACGAATATAAGCGCCATAAACCTTTAACTGCTCCAATGCACCTACCACACCAGCATTCGTCAAACGAATCTCATCAAATGGCTGATCCGGCATCAATTCCAAAAAAGACTTATCCCCATGGCTAACGACTGATAGATTTAACAACTCTTTGTCATCCACCGTACTACACACTTTCCGTCCCTTATCATAAGCAGAAAAGACCAAAGCCTGCAAAAGTTTCACATCCGCCACAGCCCCCATATTCTGTATCATTAAACCGACCCATTGATTGGCGGGCATCTCATTAAACTTAATAGACAAAGACATTCCCCCCGCGACACTTGTTAAAGGAAGCGTAGCAAAAGTTTCCTTGTCATCATCCATAATATTATCCAACGAATACATACCCTGCGCCACACCCGCAAGCCCTTTAAATGAAGTCTGCTCATAATTAATGGAAGCGCCAGAGTTGGCAGGCGTCAATAACTCCATACATGCCTCAGATACACCATTTCGAGCACAAGATGTTCCATTAGGTTCATAAAAGATACCATACAAACGAAGCGTATTAAAATTCAAAGCCGCAATACCGGCATTATACAAACGGATCTCGTCAAAAGCCGGAGTTCCGGCTGGCACTGTTACACCCACACGCATCTTTCCTTGATCACCATTTAACAAACCCAAATCAATAGTAGGACGCGTTCCCGACACTTGACGCTTTAACTTCTGTCCGTTTTTATATAAATCAACGTATAGATAATTCAATGCGTTCAAGTTCAGAAGCTCTTTGCTCACCTGCACGATAAATCCCGCATTATACCCCTGCGCCAACATTGTCGTATCAGCAAGTTGAATTTTATTTACTGTTACAATATTATTGTTTTCTATCAATTCCAACGCTCCATAATGCACCATGCATGTATTTACATTCCCATCCAATAAATATTCCGGATTTTTTGCGGTTCCACATATCAAACACAATAAATTACCACCATCAGTACCAGACGTAATGCTACCTTTGGTCACCAATGTATTACAGCCACTCGCCGCATCTTTAGAGTCTGATGTCTTATGAATTACCGCATGCTGCGTAAAACTCTTTCCATTCAATGAATAATTAAATGTTATCCGATAGTCCCCATCAACCGTCATACCACTCAAACGACCTTTATCCGCTAAATAAGAAGCATTAGCTTGAGAAGGCTGATCAGTTATCTGTACAGTAAGCGTACCCTGTTCAGGCTGCACGATCTGACAACCACTCGTAGTCACCGTCATCGACTCCGGGAAATTGAAATAAGAGGTAACATCAATATCAGTCTTCGCACGAGTATAAGCATAATGATATTGGATCGCACCAAGCTTTACGTTCAATCCGATAATAAATAAATGTATATTCTGAAACGATTTTGTTGCCACGAAACTATTGGCGCCTTTTCCTCCACCTATCAAAGAAGCGCCCAAGACACTACCAACCGTATATTCTTCTATTGGAGGATCCGCTTTATGAAACGCGCCATTATCCGGATTCTCATTATAAGTAGACATTTTTATAGTGTTACCTACCCCTAAATTCAATAGATTACCCGTTGAATAGACAAATCCCACCTCAGAACCAGCCGGTATCGGTTCTCCAAAATTGATTGTCGTACGAAAACCGCCACCTAACCCATTCAACAATCCTCCCAACAACTCTATGACAGGACCATTATTCGGATCACTATCCACCAGCTGCTCTTGCAATGCCCAATTAGACCACTCTACGCCCTTATAAATAGAAGCATTAGCATAAGCATTAGGAGTACCTTTCACCGTTGTCCGTATCGGAGTCTCTCCAACAAAAGCATAATAAATATGCAAAGCCTCCAAAACTGCGGCATCCACACCACCTACACCAAAAGCGATCTCATCAAAATTCATATCCACAGGAACATCAACAGACAAAGCCTGTTGTGACTGACCATCCGCAGTAGAGACGTTGATCAAATTCAAGCCCAACACTTCACCAGACTCAGAAAGATTGAAGGTTTTCAATAACTTTCCATTATTATATAGCGTCAACGTAAACAACTTCAACACATCCGCTGTCAACAATCCACTATTATCGACCTCATAAACAAATCCGGCCTGCTGTCCACCACTATATGTACGATATAAATCCTTGACACTTACGATCTGTCCAAAAATAGCATTCGCAGAGACAGCCCCTGACATAGAAGCCTTATTCGTCAAATCATCATCAACAATACAGCCCAATCCCTTCGAGCCATTGATCACACTCACCAATCCCGGACTCATATTGCCAATCATACGTCCTACCCCAGTCAGAGGCACTCGTCTTGTGGCTTTCCATGTACCATCATTTAACAAAATCAACCCCGAATTATCTGCCGAATTCGTAGCCTCTTTAGCCATGATAGAGGTAGAGCCCTCCTTATCCAAATAATCATCCCACATCTCATCTCTACAAGAGACGAAAAGTGTCAATATGCTCAATGTGATATAAAATAGATGTTTCATGATCGATATGTTTCTTTTATCTCTCTTCTTCTATTATCTGATTTGCATTTGTTCGCTTCCACTCCACTGCTTATAAATAGAAACGACCAATTCCATACTTCGACTCAAGTCTAATGGCTGATCACTCTCAGTCGGTTTATTCAACATTTGTCCATCACCATCCGATGTCTTTTTACCTAAAGCATAGAAATGATTTCGGTAAACATTAAAACAAGTTGTCGATTTATCCCCTTTCATTACGACAATCACACCTGTCGATGTCGAACCAAGTGGTTTTTCGGGATTTAACTGATCTTTGGAAATCTTGATATTCCATGATTTCAAATAAATATCACCTCCAAATTCATCTGTCCCCAACAGCTGCAATTCAAATGTTGGATACATCTCTCTCCAGCGAAAAGGAATCACAAAATGACTATCAAAAACAGAACCTTTCACCAACGATTGCGGATAATCTTTTGTTGAGTGCGAGTTCACTCAAAAATCTGATGGCGCATTTAGAACCGCCGCATCCTCATAACCCACAAAACCATCTTTATTCAAATCACAATCCGCAAAACTCTTTCCCGCTTTCATCATTGGGAAAAAGTCCGCCAAAAGGATCTTAAAGACTACATATCCCTGCATCTTATCGTTCTCAAAGTAGTCCACTTGAGGATAAGTCGGATGCCCGGATAATGATCCATTCACGACAAAAGAAGGTTTCGCTTGCTGCTCTGTCTCACCCATCAACAAGTTGATAAAATTCACTTGATTATTCTTATTTGAGGCAATCAGACGAAGATGTGTTGGCGCAATGCCATTTATTTCAGCCGGAATATTCGTAAAATAGCCCATAACACCGGCAAGTTGACGATTCAATACCATCAGAGCTCCATCAGAAGAGGCACCTCCATTAGGTGCAGTCTTGAATAATTTGTCCCCTTTCGCCGTTATATTAGCCTTTCCCGCAAAAATCTCCTCTCCATCCGTTTTGTCTTCTTTCAACAATGCGGCAAAACGTTTCTCGAACTCCTCTGCTTTGATCCGAATAAGCATATTCGGATCAAAGCTTTCACCATTTATGGCATTAACCTCACGCAACGGATCTATCTGAAACTGATAATCACCATTCAACGTAAAACCCAGCGCATAAAATGTATAATCACCCTCTGGCAAACGTTCACCTTCAGAAGCTCGAAAAACGACTTCCAGCTGTTTTCCGTTTTTATAATCCAACGCTTGAGACCAAGCTCTTTCATCCAGCTGTTTTTGAAGAACTATACCATCCGTATTCAACACATATAGAGAAACATGATTTATGTCTTGCCCTGCCGCCGAGCTTTGTAGAGGTCTTCCGGCACGAGTAGTCAATCTGTCACCCCCTGTTGACAAGTTGATTACCAGTGTTTGCTCATCATCACCCGACATTTCTAAATCCGTATCCAAAAATGTATCAGAACTACAAGCATTCAACGCAAGAACAGCAACAAACATCTTTGCTACAATTCGTACTCCATTCATCATTTTGTTCACTATGGTATACATATTGCTGGTATTAGTTTCATATAGAAAATATAGGCAATCACCACCCCTTCAAGACGTGGTGATTGCTCGTTTTTAAAAGAATCAGTCTATAATCATATCATGGACAATTTCCCAATTATCATTTACGTTGATCAACAAATCTTCACCTTTACTCAAATCCTCCGGTTTATCAGTTGTGTTGTCACCACCACCTTGACCCGGCTGTGGATCAGGATTAGGTTTCGGCACTACCGGTTTCTGCGGATGCTCTGGATCAGGATCAGGCTTTTCACCTGGTAGCGGTTTGTCTAGATCACTGGCCTTAAGACCCATGCTATACAAGTGATTACGATAAACATTATATACTAAAGCACTTGCATCTTGCACGAAAGCAGTACTTATTCCTTCCGCAAAAGCACCGGCTGTCGTTGTCGCAGGAACTTGAATATTCCAGCTCTTCAATGTGTTTCCTTTAGCATCCAATAATTGAAGTTCGAATGTATTCGTATTGTTCTTTAAAGCAAATGGGATCAAGAAGTTGCCCGCATAAATTGAACCTGCAACCAAACGTTGTTTTTTATCATTTGGGTTCTTCCAAAATCCAGACAAAGCTTTTGTCTTTCCCTTATATTCACCATCCATAACCGTAGTGGTTGTATTTCCTTCCACATCCTTTGCCCAATTTTCCAGCTCTTTTTCAGAAGGCGTTTTTCCATATACATAGAATTGAGCATCTTTGAAACCTACATAACCATCTTTATCTAAGTCCAAATCAACAAAATTCTTGTCTGCTTTCAACTGAGGGAAGAACTCTTTTAAATCAATCTCATAAACCTTAAATCCCTTATTAGCAGAAGCAGCATAAGACAAATCAGCAGTTAAAGCCTTAGATTGATCACCATTGACAATATTTGTGGCAGCAGCAGCTGTATTGTTATCAGTCTCTCCCGATACCAAGCTTGAAAAATGCAATTTATCAGACTTGTTTGAAGCGATTAAGCGCAACTTAGCAGGCATTTGATCACCAACCTTTGCAGGAAGATTCGTAAAATATCCCGTAACACCAGCTACCTGACGATTCAATACCAATGCCGGAACAATCTTCTTTTTATCAGTTTTATAAGCCTCTTTCTTCGCTGTTGGAACCAATACGCTGTTCTTATCGACAGTAATAGCAGAAACCGCAACTTCACCGGCAAAGATCTCATCAGCCGCACTAGATTCATTCAACAAAGCAAATAATTTAGTTTTATCAAAAGCAACACCTTCTGTTGTAGTTGCAGGAGCGTCGCTGATATCAACAATCGTAGTATAAGCATCTGCAGGAGTCTCATATCCTACCGCATAAATCGTGTAATCCACACCCTCTGCACTAGCCTTTAAATCTTGGCTTAAAGACTTTCTGAAAGCAATCTCAATTTGCTTGCCGTGTCCAGACGCATTCGAATAATCAGAAGCGTTGACCCACTCATCCGCACCAACCGTTTTCTTTAACACAAGCTTCGTTGTATTTTTATCAACCACATACAAATCAATATGATTGATCTGTTGCTTAGCTTGAGAGCTCAACAAGGGACGACCCGCACGAGTAGTCAAACCATCGCCACCATTATCCACACATAACGACAAAACTTGACCATCTTGTTCCGCCAATTCGGAACCATTAATACCACCTTGCTCCAAATCCGAATCGTTTGAGCAAGAACAGAATGCCAAAGACGCAATCAATGCCATTCCTAACACATAATGCTTTTTCATCTTAAAATTAAGTTTTTAACAAATAATTATATCATTAATCTAATCTATTTCCATACTATGAACCTCTTGCCATAAGTCGTTCACATATACATATATTTTGAACGATCCCTTATCCGGATCATAGATATACCGCAAAATCGTTATCTCATTACGATACAATGTTATCTCCGCATCATCAGGTTGTATAACACCCCCTGGAAGTTCATTTTCCCCATCTTCCTGAACAAAAAAACGAATCCTCAATGTCGTTCCATTCTCACGAAGCGATGGACCGACTAATGTTTTTGTTACAATATCGCAAGACACACTCCAATTTGTTTGAGTCGCTTTAGTCATAGATTCCGAATAATGCCAACTATTATCAACTCGACTCAAAACACCCTTCAGCTTCTTTGTTGAGAAATTGATCAAATCAGGCACATCCAACGCCTGCACTACCAAGTTTCCTTTTGTACGCCTCATACCCAAATGATACTCCTCGTTACCATATCGATAATCAATCGTATCACTCACCATATAGACATCCTGCAAGGCTGCACCATCAGCTTCCAAATCCAAAAAATCAGCCAATTCATTTTGAAGCGCCTCATCACTCTTTAAATTACCCCATGCAGTGATGACATAACGGCCATAAGGCAACGAAGCCGGCAAAGCGATCTCCAAAGTCTTATCATCACCTTCCACCGGAGTATTTACTTGCTCCTTTATAATTGTACCTTTTTCATCACTAATCACATAATGCAGAGTATGCACATAACTGGCAAAAGGCAAATTTTCGTCAACACGTTTCATCAACCCTAGCTTTTCAGCCTCGTCAATATTGAAATAGTTCTTATCTTCTACCTCCAATACGATCTTTAAAGGCGGACACTCTTTCAATTCTTCACGGATACACCCAGTCAATACAAAAGACAATAACATCATCCAGCCAAACAACCTTATAGATTTCATATCAGTCTCTTCCTCCTTTCACCATATCCACGAAAGCCGAATCTTCCCAATAATCTTTGAAATCCACATCCTCTACGGCTCTCTCACGTAAAGTCACATCCATTATCGCTTGACGTAAATGATCTAACATTAACTGTTTCTCCTTCATGCGAGCGTATATGACAGCTCGCACATACTCAGCTCTCGATCCAGACTCCTTACAATTACTCATCTGTCTCAAAGCCTGTTCCACCTCATTCACGCTCAATGACACTACAGCTGCATTCACATCGTTATAATTCCTCAATAACCGATAAGCGTCGTCAAGTTGCCTCATCTCCGCTTTCAGCAACCCTAAATTATAGCGAGCCTCCGGCAAATCGATATGAGTCTCCAACAACTCTACCGCCTTTTCATAATCATGCCGATAAACATAAACCGCCGCCAACGTATTCAATACTTCTGGTGTATAATCTTTCAATGAGCTTAACAAAGAATCAGCCTCCGCACTCTTTTCCTCTTTCAGCAACAATACCGCCAAATTATTAGCGGCTGTCTGCGACTGCGGGAAATAATGCAACAAAGTGCGATAAACCTCCACCTTTGCCTCTGTTGTTTTTTTCAATGTTGACACTCTCAATAGTTCATCCTCATTGAAAGCATCCGGACGCTTATCATACATACGCAACAACTCTTCATCAGTCGTAAAGCTCTTTAATGTATAAGTATATTCATAAATGACCTTACGAGCTTTCTGCAGATAATGACTCTTTATCTCATTCCAACAAGGAAGACGACGAATATAATATTCAGCCATATCATCATTTTCCGCACTATATTTTCTCAAGATATTCTGCACATCCAATGTATCAGCGCTCCCAGCGGCACGCATAGCGTCTAATACAGGTTGCCATCCCTCAGGCCTTGAACCAACCTCAAAACGATCCGCAACCGAACGATTTAAAGCCAATTGATCGACTAACCACTTTTTAGCCGCAGCCGCACGATCGGCCGCCAAACGATTGTTATGCGCAAACGAGCCATCCGCAGATGACATGCCATATATCTTCACTCCATTAAGTGTCGCAAGCGAATCTCTAACTATCTTACTCAAAGTAGATAACATAGCGTTCAGCTCTTTCCTATTATGCTCCTCCGACAAATCAATATCGAAACGATTTATAGCAAATTGCAAATGCGCCTCGCCACTATCTGCCATCACTTTCGGACGAATCACAAACTCCGGCTCAATCCAACAAAGACGTAACGCTTTCTCCGGACGCTCCATTAAATCCGTCGCAGATGACAAATAGGCCATATCAACCGAATCAACCACACCACATTCAGCACAACCATCAGAAGTGATCACCGCTACTATCTTCGCATTAGACACATGCTTTGGTATCTCAACCCTCTCTTTATAATGGATAACCAAATCCTCGCCTCGATTCACCTTCACCGCATAATCGGACAAAGAATCCACAAAAGCGTCAAGCACTTGCTTACGTCTCAACTTCCGCACATAAACAGGAGCGTCTAACGCTACCGGACGAAACTCCGCCAACACACTATCATGGCGCATTAACTGAGGAACAACAATCAAACGATTACGCTTAGACAACGTACCCTTCGGAACACAAATATTCAAATCTAAGTCCACCATCGAAGCCGTGTCTGCAGAAAGAGTCATCACAGGCTCTATCGTCACCGATGGATGTTTACGGGCAGAGGCACATCCGCCTAAAACGACAGCCATCAACATCACACCTAAGCTACAGCTATATAATCTTTTCATACCTTTCGATTTAAAAGAAATAACACAAACTAACAGCTACTTTAGTAGGTCCGAAATAGTTCTTATGCTTATCTTGACCACACTTTTTACAAGGCAAATCCGGACGCTGCTTATACCAGAGATAGGCATAACCGGCACCCAACAACGCCTCTAAATTCCAATGTGGCGAAAGGATCCATTGATAGCCATAAGTCAGACCGGCGCCCGCTAAATAACCATCATAGATTTTCTCGTTCATCTGTCCGTAGTATTGGGCGCCATGAACATGTACGCCTATGAAATGTCCCTCAAAAGACTCACAAAACCAATAACGCAATTCAGGTTGCGCTAACCAAAAACGTAATTTCCAATCATGACCTCCACTCCAAGGACGATAAGCGGCTTGCAAATCGGTCGTTAAACGCTCCCCTATCTTTATCTCCCCACTTAAGTTTGGCGTTAATGTAGCCCAATAAAGCGCATTCGTCTTTAAAGAAAAATTCTGTGCCTGTACGCCTTGAAAAAGCATAATCAGACCCAGAATACACAATGTTTTTAACAACTTTGCCCTCATTGCATAACTTCTTAAAGTTTCCCACCCCCAATAAAGAGGGTGGGAAGTAACAGTAATTCAAATTTT
>CAUWMZ010000013.1:0-50031 GCA_963560035.1 uncultured Parabacteroides sp. | reverse complement strand
ATAAATTATAGGATTCTATATGTTTTTCTATGATTTTATAAGTTTATCAAATCGGTACGTATCCCGCTTTCATTGTGCTAGTTCTCATTCTTACTTTGCAATTAAAATGAAACGATATATAAGTTTGTAAAAAGGGAAAAAGGAGAAAGGTTCCGCTTTCCCGCTGCAAAACACTTGAACTCAAGGCTGCGGGCGCATTAACGCTCCGCACGGGGGTCGAAACCTTATAGGGTTGAAAAAATCATACTTGTTGCTTGCCTATTCGGCTAAAAAAAACAACAGGCTAATAAGTTGGCGATCTCTCGCCTTGAGTTGTGAATGTTTTGCACCACAAAGATACATCCCTTTCCCAAATTGGCAAAGAAAAAACAATGTATTCCACCTTTCCCCGGAATCATCCCTATACTTATCGAATAACGCTTGATACTCCGGCTCTACCTTGATGGATATTTCTGCATGGTCTGCTCGTCTATCTCTTGTCTTTGTTCGCTTGTACGTTAATCTTCCATCTTTGTAGTCAGTGCAGTTATACAGGTCCACGGCATTCATGCCCAGAAGAGCAAAAGATAGCATGAATACATCTTTGGCTACATTAAATCTGTTAGTGCCCAATTGCTTAATTTTCGTATAAGGTAAATTCGCCAATTTACGTAGTGAATCTACTGATATTGCTCTTTTTCTTGTAAGCTGTGGCTTTGGCAGCTCAACGTACCGAAATGGAGAATTTGGTATTCTAATAATACCAGCATCCTCATCATTAAACTCCTTCTTTGCCCTGTTGTGAATTGCCCGGAGTTGCGCTATATATAAATTAGGAGCACGCACACCACCTTTTGAATTGTTGCCTATCTGATTATCTACAATCCACCTTATCCAATCATTGAGAAATTTCACTGTTACTTCATGTATGCTGACCGATTCCCTACCGACAAAACGAACAAGGCTGTTAATGGATACTCTATAAGCATTTGCAGTACCAACATGGTCTGATGAATCAAGTTGTTTAATGTAATTCCGGGCATACGCTACAATATCAAGGTCAAACTTCCCGTCCGAGGACTCCGAAGTGATAGCATTCAGAACTTCATCAACGCTCATCTGAGAAATTCTTTCCCCAAATCGGTCACATATACTTCGATACTTGCGTATCATATCATCCGTAGCATCTATATACTTTTGGTTTTTCAGTTTCAGAGCACGGGTCATGTCTGACTTATCAACATAGAACGGAGTTGATATGTATCTACTCAACCTGTTATGAGTAACACGTATTTTTATATTCCATGTTCCATCCTCTTTTTTGTGATGATTGAGGACTATTGCTTTAAAAGTTGCCATATCGTAAAACATTTGTAAAACATTGCACCGCAAATGTACCCCTTTTTTGCGGTAAATGAAATGTAGTGATACGAAGCACCCATCTCCCTATTTCAAGAATACGAAGTAAACAGCCAATATCAAGCAGAGGAACGCAACGATGTGATTCCATTGCAAGGCTTCTCCCTTAAAAAATACAGTAGTAAAGATGGTGAAAATAACCAAGGTTATAACTTCTTGAATTACTTTCAATTGCGTCAAAATAAATGGACCGCCATTCCCAATAAAGCCTATTCGGTTGGCTGGAATTTGAAAAGAATACTCAAAAAAGGCAATCGCCCAACTGAATGTTATCACCCCTATAAGAGGTAAAGAAGAAAACCAACTAAATTCTTCTTTCATTTTTAGATGTCCATACCAAGCAAACGTCATTGGAACATTCGGCAATATGGACAACGCCCAGAACATGAAAGCCAGCCTGTTTCTGCAGTGGTATCCGTTTTCAAACAATATACTCAGACTGAGACTGTATTCAGAAGTGTTCCATCAGATAAACAGACTGGGCGATTCACAGTGGAACCATACGGGCTATTCTATCATTCCGTCAATATACCTTGCATACAATAAATGGGGATTGCAGCTGTTCTACCAGACTCAGAAGAAATCCCTTATCGGACAGACGACGAAAAACATACCAAGTATGGCATCGGTAGAACTGTCCTACAAGCCTGCCAAGAACCTGACCATCACCGGAGGCATTAGATACCCGTTCTATGATTCATGGAAACAGACAACATCCGTATCAAGAACACCGCTTCTGCAACGTACAGAAACCGAAAGAATCATCAACAATGCCAATATGGTGTATATAAATCTTGTTTACAACTTCTCATTCGGCAAGTCCAAATCTGGTGTGAAACTGAAGATGCAGAATAAAGACAAAGATTCAGGAATTCTGAACAGATACTGATTTACTATTCAAAAAATATCCAATAAAGTCCATAAAGAAATCTACATCTTATGAAATCTTTATGGACTTTATCGTTATATAAATCTTAAATAATATAAAAACACCCAGTTTTACATTCTTGGGTGTAAAACTGGGTGTTTATTTTGCAATTTGCTGATTTTCAGCGTTTATTGCGGAGAGACAGGGATTCGAACCCAGGGAACAGTTACCCGTTCACCGCATTTCGAGTGCGGCCCGTTCGACCACTCCGGCATCTTTCCTTATAATCAAGTAGTGCAAAAATAGATAAAAATAGACTTCGTTATTCGCTCAACAACAAAAAAATTTTTTTATACAAGAAAGGTGCGTCACCTTATCGATAACACACCTTCTTATGAAACTTATACAATAACACTAATTACTTGAAATAGCGATTGTATAAACCTTCGAAACCTTTACCATGACGAGCTTCATCCTTACACATCTCGTGAACTGTGTCATGGATAGCGTCTAAGTTTTGTTGCTTTGCCAAAGTAGCGATACGTTTCTTATCCTCGCAAGCGCCAGCTTCAGCTTCCATACGCTTTTTCAAGTTAGTCTTCGTATCCCAAACCAAGTCTCCTAAAAGTTCAGCGAACTTAGCTGCATGCTCAGCCTCTTCCCAAGCGTAACGCTTGAAAGCCTCTGCTACTTCAGGATAACCCTCGCGATCTGCTTGACGACTCATAGCCAAATACATACCTACTTCAGAGCATTCGCCTTTGAAGTGAGCATTCAAACCTTCTAGAATAACAGGGTCTACACCTTTAGCTACGCCTACTACGTGCTCGTCTACAAATTTTAGCGCACCTTCTGTCTCTACTAACTCTTTAAACTTGCTCTTAGGCTGTTTACATTGAGGGCAAAAATCAGGAGCCTCATCACCTTCGTGTACATAACCACATACTGTGCAAATCCATTTCTTTTTCATATATCGCAAATTTTTATTGGTTTTATGCTGCAAAGGTAACCAATCGATTTTATTTCACTAAAAATACGCAATAGATTAATTCTATGCAGCAATTGACAAAAACTATATCATATCCTTTTTAGTAATTAAAGAGATCTATTCTCTTTAAAATATAAATCCTTTAATCTCTAATTTTTCAACCATTTATCCAACCATTCAAAGAATGTACGTTGCCATAGGACCCCATTTTGAGGTTTCAATACCCAATGGTTCTCATCCGGGTAAATCAACAGCTCTGCAGGCACTCCACGAAGCACAGCTGCATTAAATGCCGCCATTGCCTGATTAGCTAATATCCTATAATCTTTCTCGCCATGAATACAAAGTATCGGTGTATCCCACTTATCAACAAACTTATGGGGAGAATTAGCAAATGTACGTTGGGCTGTGGCATTCTGCTTTTCCCAATAAGCACCGCCCATATCCCAATTGGCGAACCACATCTCTTCTGTCTCTAAATATTGCATTTCTATATTAAAGATACCATCATGAGCAATAAATGCCTTAAAGCGCTTATTGTGATGACCTGCCAACCAATAAACAGAGAATCCACCAAAGCTTGCGCCTACACATCCTAAATGATCTTTATCCACGTATGGTTCTTTGGCAACCTCATCTATAGCAGTAAAATAATCCTTCATGCACTGTCCACCATAATCACCACTGACAGCCTCGTTCCATTCCATACCGAAGCCGGGCAAACCTCTACGATTTGGCGCTACAATGATATAATCATTAGCTGCCATAATCTGGAAGTTCCAACGATAAGACCAAAATTGGCTAACGGGACTTTGTGGGCCTCCCTCACAAAATAACAATGTAGGATACTTTTTGTTCGGATCAAATTTAGGAGGATAGATAACCCATGTCAACATTTGCTTGCCATCAGTCGTCTTCATCCAACGTTCTTCAACCTTACCCATAGTCAACTGATCATAGATATGTTTATTTTCAAATGTCAATTGCGCCACCTTATGATCGCCCGCTAAATCAACCGAATAAATCTCATCTCCCATACTCATCGAATGACGTTGGGCTATTAACTTATCACCCAATAAAGCGACTGCGGAATAATCATGCATTCCCTCTGTCAAAGGAGTAATCTTATTATTATCCGTAAGATCTATTTGATAAATCTGTGACTCTCCATGCCATACGCCTGTAAAATAGATGCTCTTGCAATCTGAGCTCCAGCAATAAGAATCAACATTCGAATCGAAATCTTTACTTACGAAACTTTTCTCTCCGGTCTCCAAGTTCATCACCATCAATCGATTCTGATCTGCCTCATAGCCATCACGTTCCATGCTTAACCAAGCGATGCTCTTTCCATCAGGAGAATATGTCGGGTTAGTGTCATAACCCATATTTCCCTCTGTCATATTAACCGTTTGCTTAGTCTTCAAATCATACACATAAATATCAGAATTAGTGGAAATGGCATACTCTTTACCCACTTTCTTACGACTTGTATAAGCGACTTTATCGGAAGTTGTATTCCAAGCCAGCTGCTCTATGCCTCCAAAAGGTTTCATTGGACTTTCGAAAGGTTCACCTTCCATAATATCAAAAGGCTCTCCAACAGTCTTTCCATCAAAATCTGCCACAAAAGGATGTGGAGCGGTAGTTACCCATTCATCCCAATGCTTATACATTAAATCTGTAATGATAACACCAGACGCTTTATCTAAATCAGGATATTTGTCAGCCGTACTTTTCACAGTCTTTACCTGAGAAATAAACAACACCTTCGTCTCGTCCGGAGAGAAAGCGAATCCCTCCACGTCCTTATCAAAATGAGACAGCTGTTTACGATCCGTACCATCCGCATTCATCTCCCAAAGTTGACTACTACCACTCTCATTGCTCAAAAACGCTATCTTAGTACCACCCTTAATCCATACCGCACCATTTTCCGCAAAATTAGTTCGAGAGATCTGCTTATTATCCGAGCCATCCGCATTCATCACAAAAACCTCGCGGTTGCTCTTATTCTCAGGCACACTATAATATGCCACTGTATACACGACCTTTCTACCATCGGACGAGACATTCATGCCACCAATACGACCCATAGCCCACAACGCTTCCGGGGTCATCCGCCCATCTTGTATCTTTATATCTGACTTTCCAATCAGACCCGCACTTTCAGCCAACTTATTCGCCTCGCCTGTAGTCAAGTCACAAGCGCCAAGCAATAAAGAAGTCGCCATAATCATTGTTCCGATAGATTTATTCATACTGTTATAATATATTACATTTTGAATGCGAAAGTACTAAATATATTTATATCTTTGCGTCACTAATTAAAAGAACTGAATAGTATGAATAAGATTTGGTTATTTGGAGCCGCTGTATGTATGGTATTAGCACTCGGCTCATGTAAACCCAAACAGAGCGCGTACAAGGCTGCTTACGAACAGGCCAAAGAAAAAGAATCAACAGCTCCTGTTGAGGTTGTAGAACAAGAAGAAGAAGTAGAAGTCGCTCCCGTATCCAAGCCCAGAACCTCTACGGCAGCTACTCGTACAGAAAGAATTAACGCCGCACAGGGCGAAGACGCTAGCCGATTGAAGAGATTCAGCGTTGTCGTTGGTAGCTTCAAGAACAAAACAAATGCTTACGCATTGAAAGAACGCATGCAAAACGATGGCTATCATGCCGTACTTGGAGAAAACGAGCAAGGTATGCTACGTGTTATTGTCGCTAGCTTCGATGAAAAAGCTGACGCTGCCGATAGCCGTGATGCTATCAAAGCTAAATACGCTCCTAATTTCCAAGACGCTTGGTTGCTTGAAAGAGCTTATTAATAATACTCGTTAAAATAATAAAAGGCTTTTGCCTTAAAAACAATCCCGATGATACTTAAGAAGCGATCATCGGGATTGTTTTTTATTGAGTGAATCAAACAACTCTATACGATAGAGTAATCCACGCTTTATAAATAATGTAAAATAAAAATAGCCCGACTTCTATCAGCCAGGCTATTCTTGTACCAATCTAATCTTAACCTAAAAACAAAACCATCTTTTTCCTTTTTGTCTACTTTTTCTTTTTGTTTTTCACCTAAAAATCTTTTTACCTTACTATTCTAATATCTATCTAAAACGAAACAAACTCAAAAAAATCTAAACACATAATGATGATATAGAATAAAACTATTCGTCATAAGCTGTCCATGCTCCCGCTTTTGAACAAACAAAAGCGGCTGTTTTTATAGCATACTGATGTGCCTCACCCAACGTAAATCCCTTTAAAAGGGAAATGATCAAAGCTCCAGAAAAAGAATCGCCGGCACCAACCGTATCAATTACCTCAACCGCTGGAGTAGGTAATGTTGAAACTTCTTCTTTCGTATAAATCGTACTATGTGATGCACCCGCTGTCAAGACAAACATCCGTAGTCCATAACGCTCAATAAACCATAGGGCAACTTCCCGCTCTGTTCCTGACAGGCCAAACAGATCTCTTAATGTTATAAATTCCTCATCGTTTACCTTTAATACATTCGCCAAGTACAAAGACTCTTCTATTAACTCCTTACTGTAATAGTGTTGACGGAGATTAATATCAAACAAACGATAAGCGTCTTTCGGAGCGAATGACGAGATAGCCTGAATGGTCTCTCTCGACTGACGAGAACGTTGGGCTAATGTGCCAAAACAAATAGCGTCAGCTTTCTCTGCTAAATCAATCGCATTTGATGTAGCCACTATATGATCCCATGCGACACGTTCTCTTATTGAATAGACAGGAATGCCATCGTTTAACTCCACATCCACCGTACCTGTCGGATAAGGAACTTTCTCTATTAAATGTTGTATATGATTTTTGTCAAGCTCATTTAATATTTCATGACCCAACTCATCGTCACCAACCGCACTAATAGCATATCCTTCCGCTCCTAAACGAGAGGCATGATAGACAAAGTTTATAGGAGCCCCTCCCACCTTTTTCCCAGAAGGGAGCATATCCCACAACAACTCTCCTATGCCTACGACTATCGGCTTGCGTCTTAACTCTGTCATCTGTTCAATAGTTTTTCTATTTCTATTCAAAACAACTTCGTCCGTATTGACACCGCAAATGTATTTAGTCTATGAACAACGAACGATAACTGTCGCTACATAATTCATCATGCTAGTTACATAAACAATTTATTTTCAATACGCTTATACATATGTTACAAGGATGTAACATATGTATAAGCAAAAGTGAACTGTCACTCCTCCTCATACAAGACTATCTCAACAGAGACAGAATAAGTAAAATAAAAAACGGCACCCAAAATAGAGCACCGTGAACTAAACACCCTAAATAATATTCCTATCGTTCCGTCAAGGAATCGATAAACTCGGATGGTGTTATATTATAAATAGCCTTAAAACACTTGGAAAAATAGGCCGGTGAACTAAAACCTGTGGCATAAGCCACTTCACTGATTGTCGCTGAACGCTGACGCAATAATACACCAGCTTTCTTTAAACGGAAGTTACGTAAAAAATCTGTTGGTGTAACACCCGCCAACTCTTTCACCTTACGATATAGATGTACACGAGAGAGGCCAAGCTTTTCACTCCCTTTCTCGATGCTGAAATCAGGATCTGCATAATTTTCCTCCATCAAAGCAATAAACTTCTTCATGAAGACATCATCCATTCCTTCGGCCTTTGCCATCGTCTCAAATGATGGTCCTGATGGAGATTGCGCCTCACTTAAGAAGATTTCCCGCATACGCTTGCGCTCTTCTAACAATTTTATAATACGCATTTTCAGGAATTCAACTTGAAATGGCTTTTGGATATACTCATCCGCCCCACCATCAAATCCATAAAGTCTTTGGCTATCATCAGACAATGCGGTCAATAAAATCACAGGAATGTGGGACAATGCCATATCAGATTTTATACGCCTGCAAAGTTCAAAACCATTCATTTCCGGCATCATAACATCGGTCACCACTAAAGAGATAGACTCTTTCATCAAAATATCTAAAGCGACAATTCCATTCTCTGCCAATAACACATTAAAATTAGCAGATAGTTCATGTCGCAAATAATCTTGAATATCACGATCATCTTCAACAATCAAGACTGTATAATCATAACGTCTATTCAATGACTCTTTGATACTTGACAAATCTAAATCCGCTACACCAGAAGAAAGCTCTGTCGCATTAGATAAGAATACGCATGATTCATCAAAATGAGATTTACCCTTTGGTATAGACACCGTAAAGATGGTACGTTTACCATGTTCGCTTTCCACATGAATAGAGCCTTTATGCATTTGCACAAATTCCCTGGTCAAATGTAAACCAATACCTGTACCAGAGGCATAACTCTGTCCATCGGTAAAAAAACGTTCAAATACTGCGGACAAGTCCTCCGGAGGAATACCTTCTCCATTGTCTTCCACTGAAAAAAGAACATTTGATTCTTCTTCCCACAAATGGATAGTGATCTTACCATGCTCTGGTGTGAATTTAAAAGCATTAGATAAAAGATTCGCTAATACTTTTTCCATCTTATCCGTATCTATCCAAACGGAAAGAGAACTATTTTCATGCTGAAAGCTGTATTCTATTTGTTTACTCTGAGCCAGATTATCAAAATAAGATTTCACCTCATCAATAAAACTCACCAAGTCCACACAGCTCACTCTCAATGCCATCTTATGATCCTCTATCTTCCTGAAATCCAACAACTGATCTATCACACGTTTTAAGCGTTCCGCATTTTTCTTTACGATACGAATATCATCTGCGAACGCTCCCGAAGGCGCATCTTGATCCATCTTCGCCAACGGACCCAATATCAAGGTCAAAGGCGTTTTAATCTCATGGGACACATTCGTGAAAAATTGCAATTTTTGCGTCGTGACCTGTTCTATTCTTTTGTTCGCGACAGACAATTCTTCCTTTTGACGCTGTACCTGCAAATTCTTTTCTTTCAACAAATAATTTTTTTGCCGAATTTTTCTATTTATATATACTGTATAAACGACAGATCCACCTAACAATATAGCTAACACCAATATGATAATCATCGCCGCATATACCAAATTATAACGAGACAACAATTGAAGCAGATAAGAACGTTGCTTCTCTATTTGCCTTTGGTATTCCACTAAACGTTCTGATTGTATATATAATGTCTGCGCATTGCTCTTATCAATCATTGCCGTACTTAAGAGATAACGCTTAGCGTAGTTCTCTCCTTTTAATATCTGACATGCCACACGAATAGCGACCGCTCCACCTGTCGGATAATAAAAAGAGGCATCTAATTTACCTTGCGCTACAGCCTCCACTCCTAAACCGCTTCCTAACAGACCGTCTACACCAATAAAACGTATCCGATGAGCCAATGTAGAATCCCTCTGCTCAATAGCATCCCGCACACCTAAAGCCATCATATCATTATGCGCGAATACGACATCTAAATCTTCTATCGAATCCAATTTCATGACTTTAGAACGCACCTCATCTCTTGACCAGTTTCCATTAATCTCCTTAATATGAATATTCCGATCCTTAGGTATGGCATCCATAAAACCCTGATGCCTTTCCGCTGCAGAAGAAGAGCCTTTACGCCCCCAAACCTCTAACAATGTACACTTCTCTTTTAGCCAAGAGCTCATATACATTCCGATAGAGCGTCCGATCTCATAATTATCCGCACCTATATAAGTTGTATATTGATCACTATTGATTTTTCTATCTAAAATAATTGTTGGGATTCCTGCTTTATAAGCCTCTTCAGCTATAGGAGTCAATGGAGCGGATTCATTGGGAGAGATAATTAGCAGATCGACCTTCTTCTTTATGAATTCCTTGATCTGCTTAATCTGAGTCTCGTTGTTTTGTGCCGCATCCCGAATATCAAGTTTTATTTCCGGATGATTTGAAACTTCTACTTGCATATCACTCAACATCGCCTGACGCCAAATATCTGTCATGGAGCATTGCGATACACCAATAATATATTTCTTCTCTTTCGATTCTGAAGAGCAAGCGAAGCATAGCACTATGCAAAATAGAGAATATATATATATAAGCCTCGCTTTCATGTCTTATTTCTGTTTATTTTTGTTTTTAGGTGGCAAATATAAGAATTTATGGACTATTCCTTAACAGAAAATTTGTACATTCGTTCCCAAAATATATGTGAGACCATGAAAATCATAGATGAACAATTATTGAACGAGACACAAGCAAAGGCCATGAAGTCCCCTCGACTTCGTATGAATTATAATTTTCATGAACAATTGGATGATCCTATCAACCGCCTATTGAATGCAATGGAGCCAGGCACCTATCTACGCCCACATAGGCACCTTAATCCTGCAAAAGATGAAATATTTCTGCTGTTAAGAGGAAAAGTAGCTGTCTTTCTTTTTGATGAGCAAGGAAATGTTACTAAACTACAGATCTTTTCTCCAAAAGAAGGTGTTTACGGCGCTGAAATTCCCGCAGGCATTTGGCATGGGCTTTTAGTCCTTGAATCAGGAACTGTTATTTATGAGATCAAACAAGGGCCATACGCTCCATTAGCTGAAGAGAATCTGGCACCTTGGAGTCCTAAAGCAGAAGAGACAGACAAAGCGCAAAAATACATGAATCGGCTTCTATCTCTTGTCGAAAAGACAACACAGCCATAATGATTTATTACAGGGTCAATCCCTCCTGGCTTTGTCACGGCAGATTTGGGATTGTCGGAAATTATGACATTTCAGTATCAGTACCGAAAAACTCATGCAGATGCTGCTCGTCCATTTTTAACTGGCGTTCCTGTTCTATACCCATATCTTCATATATAATATATATGAAGATACTGTTTAACTGTATTACGTGAAATCAAGAGAGAAGAACAGATACTACGGATACTCATTCCTGATTGGTAACACTGTGGTATGTGCAGATGCACGAAGCCTTTGGGCAAATTACTACGCCGGAAGCTTGTTTATTTCTCCTTAAACGTTACAAATCCATTGTTGTAATTACCTATGATATTGTGATTCCTGTCGTATATGAATCCATTAGAGTAAAATCCTTTGATGCTCCGTCTTTTATCGAATATATGCCCATTGGCATAGTTACCTATGATTTTACCTTTCTTATCCAATATGTAGCCGTTCCGATAAGTGAAAGGAGTTGCATATTTCCTGCTTTGTACCTCTAATAAAGAGGTACAACTAACAGATAAGACTATACGTTAGAAAAATAATAACCTTTCAATTCATCTTCCTTGATTTATAGTTTCGTATTCACGCATATTTTTCCGAAAGTGTCTCGTTCAAATAAAATACATCTCTATTCTTGCGCATATATCAACATTTGGCAGTTCTTGCAATCAAAGCGCAAACGAAGAAGCGTATCTTTATAACGTAAATAATAGGGTTCTTTGTAAGGAGACACTTTCTTCTGATAATTAGGGCACCACCCCATACTGTAACGTAAACAATGTTTTGTAAACATCAATGGTACATCTTTTCGAGGCGACAATTCAAAAGCATCCTCTATCTGTTGCACTCCATGATCCGCATAAAAAGTACGAGCTTTGCTATTCGATACATTTCCTAAATATGTCAACTGCTTAAAAGGAAATGGATTGACACTCATATTATCCTTATTTGACTTCGGTAACCTAGCCACTTCCCGATGATAGCGAATACGCCTTGTTGTTATCAATTTTTCCACCGCTTCTCGACGCATATCCGCAAGTAAAGAAGAAGGAACAAACCATTGATCTGATAAAGAGATGTCTATCGCAGAAATTTCAAATAGCGTATTTCCTAACTTAGACAACTGCGTACGAATATTCTCTATTTGATCACGTTTAGCGATTTCTTTTGAGAAAGGACGAGTAATCATCACACGAGCTCCTGTCTCATCTGTCACACAAAGCGTAAAACCAAACTCATTATCTAAAAACTCCATTTGGACAAATAGCTTACGCTCTGCTGAAGGTTTAGAAAGTAAGCGCTCAAATTCTTGATCAAAATTTCGATACAATGCCATCTTCGGACGAATAGCGGGTCTGTCTAAGGTAAACACTCGATTAGCCTCCACCTTATTAACCCGAAAGCCTTCTAATTCTCCACGATCATTAAAGAAAGTCAATCCGTCACCATTGTTCAGCTGCTTCAGTCCCGCTACCGTAAAAGAATTTCCTTTTAACTCTTTTACAACACCAACGGGCTCTCCTAAAGACTTCGGCGTATCAAAACTTGTGACATCCTTTATGCGTCCATGTAAATAAAATGAAGTAAAACCTCTGTTAAAGCTCTTCTCTGCCATCGGCTCAAATGTGTAGTGGCTATGTCCCGCAGAAGAACGACAATATTCTGGGCGACGAGCAAAGACAGCGTCTAATTTCTTTCGATACCAAGCTGTTACATTCTTCACATAAGCCACATCTTTTAATCGGCCTTCTATCTTCAACGAAGAAACTCCCGCATCCAACAACTCCTCTAAATTATCGCCCCGATTCATGTCTTTCAACGACAATAAATGTTTCCCCGAAACAATCTCTTTTCCATCGGCGTCAATCAAACTATATGGCAAACGACAATATTGAGCACATTCTCCTCGATTTGCGCTACGGCCACTTAATGCGGCACTTAAATAACATTGTCCACTATAACTTACACACAATGCGCCATGCACAAAAACCTCTAACGGCACCGTTGTTTGTTCCGCAATGGTTCGTATTTGATTTAACGATAATTCCCTTGCCAATACGACTTGAGAGAAACCTGAATCTTGCAAAAAACGCACTTTTTCCGGGGTACGATTGTCCGTCTGTGTACTAGCGTGTAATGGTATAGGGGGTAAATTCAACTGAGTGATACCCATATCTTGTACGATCAAAGCGTCTGCTCCGGCTTCATAAAGCTGCCAAATAATTTTCTCCGCCTCAGGCAATTCCTCCTCTTTAAGAATTGTATTTAACGCGACATAAATATGAGCTGAATAAAGATGCGCATAGTCACAAAGAGCTTTAATATCATCAAGTGTATTACCTGCGGCAGCACGAGCGCCAAACTTGGGAGCGCCAATATATACCGCATCTGCACCATGATTTATCGCCTCTATTCCACAAGTCAAGTCTTTTGCGGGAGAGAGCAGTTCGATAGGATGAGGTCCCTTTCTCATAACTTATAAATTTCCTAAATTTTTAATATCCTCCCGACGATAGGGAGTCTCTTGATACACATAATAGTTAAGCCAATTTGTGAATAACAAATTGGCATGTCCTCGCCAACGAACTAACGGGCCATTTGAGGGATCATCACCTTGATAGTAATTGCCTGGCACACTTATAGGCAACCCTTTGCCTAAATCGCGCATATATTCATCATGCAACGTATATGGAGAATATTCCGAATGCCCTGTAATAAAGAACTCTCTACCTCCACGAGCCATTACCATATATACTCCTGATTCCTCACTTTCTGACAGCAATGTCAACTCTGGAACTTTTAATATATCTTCACGACGTACCTCTGTATGACGACTGTGAGGTACATAAAATTCATCATCAAACCCCCTAAAGATTGGGACAAAAGGATCTCTTAGTGTATGACGAAAAACACCAAACATCTTTGTGGGCAAATCATACTTTGGAACACCAAAGAAATGATATAATCCGGCCTGAGCTGCCCAACATATATAGAGCGTAGAGGTTACATGCGTACGTGCCCAATCAAAGATCTGCTCTATTTCTTTCCAATACGTAACCTCCTCAAATGGCATCTGTTCTACCGGCGCACCTGTCACAATCATACCGTCATAACAATCTCCTGAAATCTGATCAAAGTCCTTGTAAAACTCACGCATATGTTCTATGGGTGTGTTTTTAGGTGTATGTCCTTTGATCTTCATAAAATCAAGCTCTACTTGTAATGGCGTATTGCTTAAAAGACGAACTAAATCAGTCTCTGTCGTTATTTTCAAAGGCATCAAATTCAGCACAACCACTTTTAATGGACGAATATCTTGCTTGGCTGCACGTAATGAATCCATCACAAAAATGTGCTCCTTTTTCAACAACTCTATTGCCGGTAAGTTCTTTTGTAAATTTAATGGCATTATTTTCTACTTTTAGACAATGCGCAAAGATACGAGATTTTCACGACTTACCCTTTTTCGCAACTACTCAAAGTGGCCTCTCCTATTCCTTATCCTAAACATTAATATAGATAAGTTATTTTTCCCTTGCTATTATTTTATTGGATAGTTTTCAGTAACAGTGAAGCAATGAAAACCAAGATAAGATAGATAAAGATTATTATGAAAAGAAATATAAACACCCGTATAATTATTTGATAATCAACATAAACAATGTAAAAAGTTAGTAAAGAATGCTCCTTGAGATGCTGAGTATGGCACAATATGGAATTATAAGGAACAAACTTATGTAGAGGTAAATGCGTACAGTAGGCTGAAGATAATGGTTAGAGAAAAAATGGTAAGTAGTGTGTGCATTTCCACTCTATAATAATACAGAAATAGCACAAAAGTGAATATTTTTTATGTTTATCCAACAAAAAGTATTTTATTTATAAAAACACACTTTTATTATGGATACATTGAATGATTTTTTATTTGTTTATTTTTATCAATTAGAATCAGATTTAAATATAGACTGTAAGGGGCTAGATTCGATTAAATTTCAATCAGAGGAAGCAAATACAGATGAAGAGATAAAAATTTTTTTAAAAAATATATATCTTCCAATAATACTATAAGACATGGTACAATAAAGAAACTCATAATTGAAAAAACGAATAATGTACATGAAATAAACATTGATTCGTTATTAAATCATAACATATCTAGAGTTTTGTTACCCAATGAATTGACAGCTTCAATGAAACATGAAATATCAGCTACAAAAAAATCTGTTTATACTAATCCTGATTTGTATGTTAAAGTTGACAATGGAAACAATAAAATAGATTTCGTTTCAATAAAATTAAAAACGACCAAGACTAATCAAATACCAGGCTCAAGTGTACAACAAATATTACCGTTCGAATGGGTTATATTTATAAAACACGATAAAGAAACTATTAAAGTAGCATGTGGCTTTTATATAAATTCCATCACAGATAGACTTCCATTTCCCGATAGAAGTCCAAGACCTATTATTGGTTTTGATACTTTGAAAAAATGGAATAAGCACAATAGGACAATGATAAATGGAGTTTTAAAGTACAAGATTAATGAGCAATCTGAAGTAAACAAATCAAAGATTTTAGATAATTGGGAAAAAGTCCTTTGTGATGAATGGTTAGATACAATCATGAAAGATTCACGAAAATCAGAGAAGTGGTTTAATAACACCATAAGAATGTACACACTCTATTTATTGGAAAAGATTAAGAAGAATCCTCAATTAATAGATATGTTATATAATAAAATAAAGAAGAATATAAAAAAAGGATAGAATTAAATCTATTCTTTTTCTGAAAAATAGTAATCCCAATTTTTTTCAATTCGTTTTGCTATATGATAAGCTAAAAGAGGGGGAACCGCATTTCCTACTAATTTGTAACCATTAGAAGGACTCACTTTATATCCTCTTTCCTTTTTTAAAACAAAATTATAATCATCGGGGAATGTTTGTATTCTTGCACATTCTCTTAATGTTAGTCTTCTTTCTTTTAAACCTTTTTCTATTTCTTCATAATTAACTCCACCATGTTCTTTTGATAACCTTCTATATTCAATATTTCCATGATGTTCAGAACGAATTGTTGGTGCTAATTTATTTAATTTGACTTCCGTACAACCTTGTAATCCTTTAATATATTTAGCTTTTGAATAATTCATTTGAGATAAATCATCAGTTTCTTCTGGCTCAAGCAAATCACATAATACATTTCTTGATTGAACAAAAGGTTTTAAGTAGAGCGAATTATCCTCAAATAAAGTACAATCTTTTTCAAGATAATGCGTTGCAGGTGGATATGGAGATGATTCCGAAAACGGAATATCTTTTATTAGTTCGTTATAAGCATGCTCACTTAAAGCATCTTTTCTCAAACCTATAAAAATAACCCTTTCACGACTTTGAGAAACTCCATATCTACCTGAATGTAATACTTGTGGAGTTAAAACCAAATAACCATTTCCTCCAATACTTGCAAAATCTTGTTGTATGATGTCTTTTACTTGTCCTAAATTCGTTAATCCTTTCACATTTTCCGCAATAAAAATTTTAGGTCTTGTAATTTCAACAACCTCTTTCATCCACATATATAACTTACCACGAGTTTCCTCTGTAGGAAGATTATCATCAGCCTTTATACCATTATGACTTACTTCTGAATTAAACCCCTTTCGTTTCCCCGCAACACTAAAGTCTTGACAAGGAAAACCTCCTGTAACTATATCAATATTTGAAGGAAATACAGAATGATTACCATTCTTATATTCCTTTACAATATCAACAATACTTTTTACTTTATATGTATCAGAAACATCTTTTCCCCTTTTCTTATTGAAATAATCAGTCCATGTAAATTTTGCATATTCTACAATGTCGTTAGCGAAAACAGTTTCAAAGATAGTTTCTTTTAAATAATAATATTTATCATCTTCTGATTCTATCCAATCCGCATTAATATCTTGATTTAAACAACATTTCAATATTTTAAAACCTCCTTCAAATCCAATATCCATACCACCACCACAAGAAAACAGAGATAAAACTTTCTTTTTCATATTTATTAGTTCTGTAAAAATATTAAATTAGTCAATTTCCCTTCAATTCTTTCAAGATAAGACACAGTAAACTTATCTTTACCATACCCTTTGTGTTCTTGCCATGGGTCTTCATTAATATAAGTATCCATGTTTTTATATGTGTTTGGATATTTGTTATAATACCCATCAAACATATTGCAGATCTCATCAATCATTCTATATGCCATTTCCTTCGTAATTGATGTATGACTTCATCTTCAATCTCCCCACTTGAAATAAGACTCAAAAGCTAAGGAATTTGGTATTACTCCCGCTATGTAATCCTCTATCATTTTATTATGGAAAATATTCTGTTTCGCAAAAGGGTCTGTTATTATTGGGTTCATAGATGCAAAGATACTATTTTTATAAAGCTATATAGTATTTATTGTGTAATATATCTATATGATCGCTCTATATTAAACAGAGCAATCATAATTTATAATCTAAAAATCTAAGAGATCATAACAATGAAGAATCTCTTCTTTTCTCAGTCCAAAATAACATTTAGTTATTGCTGTGTAGCTATAATTAAACAGCACTGATAACATAACTAAAGCCTTTTCACCGTTGGAATCTGCGCAAATCAAGTATTACTTGAGACCATATTTTTTCGGATACGAATATTAAAGTGGAGATCTGCTATATTTATCATAGCATTATATAACTATTTACATCCACCATATATCTTCCTAAGAACAGATAAAGACAAAAACGGCCGGTGAAGTAAAAACTCACACCGACCGCTCTACATTATACAATTAAAATCCAAGCGCTTCCCGCCGCTTTTCGAGAAGCAATACAATTAATATCCACCACCTAACGCCTTATATAAATAAACGACTGATAACAACTCATCCAAGACAGCGTTATTTAATCCAATCTGAGCATCCAATAGACCACGTTGAGCATCTAACACATCCATATAGCTAATAACACCATTAATATATTGTAATTGAGCCAATTCCAGGTATTTACGAGCAGAAGCCTCCAAATTCATACGTGAAGAACGTATATCTTTTACTTTACGAATCGTAACAATCGCGTTATTCACCTCTTTAAAAGCCGTCAACACGCTTTTTTCATAGCTATATACTTCTTGCTCATAACGCGCTTTCGCGGCTTTTACTTTCGCGCGATTCTTACCCATCGCAAAAATAGGCTGCAATAAAGATCCTGCTATAAAACCTGCCGGACTCTTTAACAAAGAACTCAGCTCATCACTCTCGAAGCCATAGTTACTAGTCAAACGGATCTTCGGAAACATATCAGTTTTAGCGACTCCCACCATGGCATTTGCCGCACGTAACTTAAACTCTGCCGCACGCATATCCGGACGACGCTCCAACAATGACGAAGGCAATCCAATTGGCAACGAATCTGGCAAATGTTGCTCACTCAACGACAAACCTCTTGGAATATCACTTGTATATTCGCCTAACAATAGACTTAAATCACTCTCCTTGATCTTAATCTGACGCTCCAACGAAGGAATCAACGTTTCCGTACGTGCCAACTCCACTAATGCCTGATTATAGGCGGTCTCAGACGTCAAACCTCCCTCATAACGAAGTTTTGCCAAACGAACACCTTCACGACGGGCATCTAATGTCTGCTGCACAATGGATAGCTCTTGATCTAATGCGCATAACTGATAATAGTTTGCGGCAACTTCCGCTATAATTGTTAGGCGCAAAGCCCTTTGTCCTTCAACTGTCTGCATATAATTAGAGATTGTAGCTTCATTCGCCCAACGCAAATTACCCCACAAATCCAACTCCCACGAAAGTGTCAATTTAGCGCCAAATTCCGGATCTGGCTTCGGTGAATCACCGCCATAATTTAAACGTTCTTTCTGAGCGTAAATGTTTGCGCCAACCTCCGGCAACATATTTGCGAAAGAGATTCGTTTAGAAGCGATCATCTCTTTTATTTTAGCAGCCGCCACCTTCATATCCTTATTATTCTCTAGAGCTTTATTGATCAATCCTTTTAACGTCTCATCAACATATAAGCTTTCCCAAGGCAATGAAGCGACAGAAGTAGTATCAAGCGTATCCGTGTACGCCTCGATACGATCCGGCAAGTTTAAATCCGGACGTACATACCGCTTTCCTATCTTACAGGAAGAAAAAGCCAACATAGATACCACGAAAGCGGCTATATAGAATTTTTTTGTAATCATAACTTATCCGTTTTTGTGTCTCACTAAAATAGAGGTTATCATATCTTTTCGTACTATACGATCCAAACGAAGCTTGCCCTTTATCTTATAAATCAACACGAAGAAGAAAGGCACCAAAACAATACCAACTGTTATCGCCATCAACATACCAAAGAATACACCCGTACCAATGCTATGACGAGAGGCCGAACCTGGTCCGCTTGCCAACACCATAGGAAGCATACCCAAGACAAAAGCCAATGAGGTCATCAAAATCGGACGGAAACGCATTTGGGCAGCATGTATAGCCGCTTTCACGACATCTACTCCATGATCGACTTGCACTTTTGCGAACTCAACAATCAAGATCGCATTTTTAGCCGCAAGACCGATCAGTGTCACCAAACCAATCTGATAATAAATATCATTTTCTAATCCGGTAGCCCAAATACCTAAATAGGCTCCTAAAGTCGCGATTGGTAAAGAAAGTAATACAGCGATTGGCACAATCCAACTCTCGTATTGAGCGGCCAAGAATAAAAAGACGAACAAGAATACCAATGCCAATACGAAACCTGTTTGTCCTCCAGCCTTCTTCTCTTGATAAGAAAGACCACTCCATTCCAAACCTATATTTTCAGGAAGATGTTCTTTCGCTATACGCTCCATTGCGGCCATCGCCTCTCCTGTACTATAACCCGGTGCGGCCACCGCATCTATTGAAGCGGTTGTAAACATATTGAAGCGCTTAATAGTTCCCGGACCTGTCGTATATTGTGTTGTTCCTAATGCTGTTAATGGCACCATCGCTCCATCTTGACTACGCACAAAGAATAGATCCAAATTATCACGTGTAGCACGATATGGAGCTTCGGCTTGAATATAAACACGATAAATACGGTTAAACATATTAAAGTCATTTACATAAACCGAACCTAAATAGGCTTTCATTGTCGAAAAGATATCGGACAAAGGGATACCTAAGAACTTCGCCTGATCACGATCTACATCAAAATATAATTGAGGAATATCGCTCTGCATCGCGGAAGATACACCGTGAAGCTCTGGCGCTAATGAGGCATAATAGAGGAAGGTGTCTCTCGCGCTTACCAGATTTTCCCAAGTAGCGTCTCCTTTGGCCTCCAACTGCATCTCCAAGCCTCCACTCTCTCCTAATCCCGGAATAACCGGTGGACGATTGACATAACTTTTTACCTCTGGATAGTAATAAAACTCCTTGCGTGCATCTGCCATCACATCTTCAACCTTCATACCGGAGGATTTTCGTTCCTCCCAAGGTTTCAAGATCACGGTCAATGTCGCACGGCCTTGGTTTGTTCCAACACGCGGACTACTACCTGTTACATTCTGTACGTAAGCGACTGCCGGATGATTGTCCAAAAATTCAATAGCGCGATCTGTCACTGTACGAGTACGCTCTAATGTCGCACCCTCTGGCATCTCTAACTCAACCGTAAAGAAGCCTTGATCTTCTTCCGGAATAAAACTTGTCGGAAGAACCTTATTTAAGACAAAAATAAAGACTAACACCATTCCAAAACCGGCCAAAATACGGCGAGGATTAGAAATAGCCTTCCGCAAAAGTTTCGTATAACTCTTATTTCCTCGAGCTAACCACAAATTAATCCAACGGAACACAAAAGGCTTTTTCTTATGTGATGGACGAAGAATAAGCGCACACATCGCCGGACTTAATGTTAAAGCGACAACCGTTGACAACAATACGGAAACAACAATCGTCACGGAGAACTGGCGATAAAGCTGTCCGGTAATACCACCTAAGAAGCTTACAGGCACAAATACCGCCGCCAACACCATTGATGTCGCTATCAACGCACCAGACAATTCGCTCATCGCTTTATGAGTCGCCTCTCGAGCGGTCAAATGCTCCTCTGCCATAATACGTTCTACATTCTCTACCACAACAATCGCATCATCCACCACAATACCAATAGCCAGGATCAAGCCCAACAATGTCAACATGTTCAAAGAGAAACCGAAGATCAGCATAAAGCCAAATGTTCCGATCAAAGAAATAGGAACAGCTATCGTCGGAATCAATGCGGCACGCCAATTCTGCAATGACAGGAACACGACAAGTACCACTAAAAATAATGCCTCAAACAACGTTTTATAAACCTCATGTACAGACTGAGATATATATTCCGTCATATCAAACGGGAAATTATATTCCAATCCTTCCGGAAAATTCTTGCTTATATCAGCCATTGCCTCTTTTACCTTCGTAGCTACATCTAATGCATTGGCTCCCGGCAACATATAGATACCTAAGATGGCGGCATTCTTTCCATTAATACCACTCTCCGTCGCATAAGAAGAGGCCTCCAATGAAACACGCGCCACATCACTCATACGAACAATAGATCCATCCGGATTCGCACGTACTACGATGTCCTCAAACTCTTTCACCGTAGACAAACGTCCCGGAGCGGTAATAGGCAAAGTCACATCTACATCCAACACCGGCTGTTTTCCCAACTCTCCAGCGGCAGACTCACGGTTCTGATCTTTCAAAGCATCTTGTAGATCCTTTACGGTAAGACCCATATTAGCCAAACGATCCGGATAGACCCAAATCTGCATGCCATAATAACGGCTACCAACATTGGAAATACGACCTACACCGGGGATACGACGCAATACATCCAACACGTTAATCGTGGCGAAGTTACTCAAATAGATCTCGTCAAACTTTGGATCATCAGACATCAAGCTTAATGTCATCAACTGGCTAGGAGCCTGCTTCTCTATCGTGATACCATTCTGTATAACCTCGGCCGGCAAACGACTTTCCGCCAACTTTACACGGTTCTGGATCTCAACAGCCGCCAAGTCTGGGTCCGCAGATACATCAAAAGTCACCGTAATATTCAAATATCCTGAATTTGAACTGCTACTCTGCATATAAATCATGCCCGGCGTACCATTCAACTCTTGTTCTATCGGAGTAGCTACAGCTTGAGAAACTGTCAACGCACTAGCTCCCGGATATGTCGCGCTAATCTTCACCACCGGAGGGGTGATCTGTGGATATTGATCCACAGGCAGTAATACAAGTCCTATAATTCCCACGATAACTATCAATACAGATAGAACCGTTGAAAAGACAGGACGATCTATAAAGAATCCCGGCTTCATTCCTCATCCTCCTCTCTTAAAGCTTGAATCGCTTTGTCATCTCCAGCATTCACTACATGAACTTTCGTACCTGGAACTAACTTATGATAACCTTCTACAACAACTCTCTCATTTTCACCCAAACCTCGTTCTATAACGACTTTATTTCCTATCTCCGGACCTGTTTGGACAAAACGTTTCTCCGCTACATCATCTCTACGAATGATAAAAATAAACGCACCACCTTTTTCGATAGAAAGCGCTTTACGCGGCACAACGATTGAACGCTCACGAACATCTAACAACAACTTCACTTTCGTAAACTGTCCGGGAAGTAGCTTCTGATCTGGATTAGCCAACTCCGCACGCACACCAAATGTTCCGGTCTTCGGATCTACAGAAGGATCCGCAAAGTCTACAATACCTTTAATAGGATATTCAGAATCATCCGCCAAAGTAACAGTCACAGTCGGTTGCCATGAACGAGTCGTGTCACGCTCACCAAATTTCACGTTACGACGCTCAGCACGCAAATAGTCTAACGCTGTCATCTTAAAATCGACCAATACAGTATCGCTCTTCACTACTGCCGCCAATTTTGAATTGACGCCCGGACCCACCAAGGCACCCACATCCACAAAACGCTCACTGATATATCCTGATAAAGGAGATGTCACCACCGTATAGCTCAATTCCATCTCAGCCTGATCCAAGTCCGCTTTGCTCATCGCGATATTCGCTTCCGCATCCTCCAATGCGGCAGTAGCATTATCCAAATCCAGCTGGCTGGCCGCATGCTGTTCATACAACGGTGTCAAACGCTCCACATCTCTCCTTGCTTTCGCCGCTTGAGCTTGACTCTTCTTAAGCTGAGCTTTCGCCTTTTCTACTCTCGCACGATATTGATCATCATTTATTATAAACAAGGGCTCATCTTGTTTCACCCTCTTTCCTTCCTCAAACAACATCTTTTCCAAGAATCCTTCCACACGAGCATGAACCTCCACAAAACTAGCGGCACGGATACGCCCGACATACTCACCATAAATCTGTACATCTTCTTTTGAAGGTTTGTCTACTATCACGATGGGCAATTGCTGCTCTTCTTTCTGGCGGCATCCCGTCATCGCTACTACAAGGGCTATCAGTATAGCCTGTACTTTTGCCAATCTTCTTCTATTCATTACACCTATATAAATTACTTGTGTCACATTTATCTTTTATTTAAAAGAAAGAACCGCTCCACTTTTTTCAGGGACATCCGGATTTAACTTTACTTTACCTTATTGTTAGCTATTGACGTATATATTAACATTTCTATAGAAACTATTCTCTTCCATCTATAGACTCATGTAGAATAAATCCACAAATATATGTGGAAATCCACAAACAGAAAACAGATTTCCACAGTGTTTAAAACAGTTCAAACAAAAAAATAAAAGCCCTTCCGGATGAAATAAAAGCAATTCCATCCGAAAGGACTCTCTTCTATATCAAATGGTCTTTTAGCAATTTATAAACCAACCGATAACACTTTCCATAAATTATCGTCAGGCACAGGAGCTACTATTCGCACAGCTTGCTTCGAGACAGGATGAATAAATTCAGCGCTTCGAGCATGAAGACTGATTCCACCATCCCGATTCGAACGGTCAAAGCCATACTTTAAATCCCCTTTAATAGGGCAACCCATCTTTGCCAACTGGCAACGGATCTGATGGTGACGCCCCGTTTTTAAATCTATTTCCAACAAATAATAGTTATCGGAATGGGCAATCAACTTATAGCGCAAAATTGCTTTCTTCGCATTTGGACGTTCCGTATCATACGCATAACTCTTATTTTGCTTTTCATTACGGACCAACCAATGCACCAACTCTCCTTCCTCTTGTAGAGGGCGATTTCTTACTATCGCCCAATAAGTCTTCCTCACCTCTCCGGTGCGAAACATCTCATTTAATCGAGAAAGAGCCTTGCTTGTCTTCGCAAAAATAACGACTCCACTCACGGGCCTGTCCAATCGATGCGTAACACCAATAAAGACATTTCCCGGTTTGCAGTATTTTTCCTTCAGCCAAGCCTTCAACATCTCAGAGAGAGGCTTATCGCCTGTCTTATCTCCCTGCACAATCTCGCGACAAGTCTTATCTACCGCTATAATATGATTATCTTCGTAAATAACCTCCATATTACATATTCATACCACCATCGACCTGTATAACTTGTCCAGATACATAAGAAGACATATCTGAAGCCAAGAATGTAGCTACTTGAGCGATATCCTCAACCGTACCACCACGACGCAAAGGAATCTTCTTGCACCACTCAGCCTTCACATCCTCAGGCAACTTAGCGGTCATATCCGTAATGATAAATCCCGGAGCGATCGCATTCGCACGAATACCTCTAGACCCCAACTCCTGAGCTATTGACTTAGCCAAGCCTATCATACCTGCCTTTGAAGCAGAATAGTTTGCTTGTCCCGCATTACCATGCACACCAACAACAGAAGACATATTAATAATGCTACCACAACGTTGTCTCATCATGACCGGAGTACATGCGTGGATGAAATTAAACGCTGATTTCAAATTCACGTTTAACACCGCATCCCATTGACCTTCGCTCATACGCATCATCAAACCATCTTTTGTGATACCCGCATTATTGACCAATACATCGATACGACCAAAGTCTTTCACGATTTCAGCGACAATATTATGTGTCTCCTCAAAATTCGCCGCATTAGACGCATAACCTTTAGCCTTTACACCCAAAGCCTCGATCTCCGCTTGTGTTGCCAAACCATTCTCATCGATCACAAGATCTGTAAAAGCGATATTCGCTCCTTCTGCCGCAAACTTCAAGGCGATAGCCTTACCAATTCCACGTGCGGCGCCAGTGATGACAGCCACCTTTCCTTCTAATAACTTCATATTTTCCAGTTTTTAATATCAATGTTCTATCAAGCAGGCTCCTGTTGAATAGCCACCACCAAATACAGTAATAGCTATCAAGTCGCCTTTCCTGAAGTTCTTATTATTCTGAGCATATACCAAAGCGGAGCTAACGGAACCTGTATTCCCCAACTCCTCTATGTTATGCAAAAATTTCTCATTGGGCAAATCCAATTGCTTTGCGATATTCGTCATGATTCGCATATTCGCCTGATGGCCTATAAAATAAGACAGATCATCCAACGCATAACCATGCTTATCCAACAAGTAAGTGACATTTTTAGGCATATAAGTACAAGCTTGCATAAAAACGTCCCTCCCCTCAGGCATCATAATTCCTCCATTACGAGGACGAAGATGTACGGCATCGACCGCCTTAGGCAAATGTCCAAGGCCTTGCGTATGCACATCAATGATACGGGCCTCTCCCTCTTGAATCTTTTCTTTCGAAATAAAGAAAGCCGCAGCCGCATCACCCCACAAATGACCCGCTTTCGGATCCGTCTCATTATAATAAGCCGAATTCTTGTCTGCCGAAAGAATCAACGCTTTGCTAGCCTTTCCCATAGCGAAATATCCTTCCACAACCTCCAGCGCATTCAAGAAAGAAGAACAAGCCGAAGAGAGATAAAGAGCTTTAGCGTTCGCAATCTCATACTCATGCTGAAGCGTATGCGCGGCCGTCGCCACCGTATCATACGGCGTATACGAAGCAGAAACGATGAGATCCACCTTCTTAATATCATAAGGTAAATGAGGAAGCGCATTCTTGACCGCCTCCAAGCTCATTGTGTTGATATTCTCATCCTCTCTTGCTTTCGAACGAGTACGAATACCTGTCCGTTGCTCAATCCACTCACTAGTCAATCCGTTTAGTTCAAGAAAATGTTGGTTATCTACCCGGTCTTCAGGCACATAAAACCCTGTCGCATTAATAAACATTCTTTAGTGTCTTTATTTTCTTACTTAACCTTTATTCCGTTGAATATTAAATTCATCACATTATCTCTTCGCTTTATTCGCTGGCTAATGTTATCTCCCATAACACCTCTAATATATGGAACCTCCAATCCCTTCAAGGCATAATGCAACACAAGCGCTGTTATATCTGTATCCGGCATACGAAAAAGCCCCTCCTTCACGCCATCATCTAATATTCCTTTGATGATCTCTATCTCTCGCAAATCAAAACTTTTGCGAACCTTTTCCACTCGCCATATATCTCGAAAGAAGGTTGCACGCAATGTCCCATTTCGAAACACAAGCGCCTTCACCGCATCCAAACGTGTATAGATAAATGTCAATAGTTTCTCATCAGCAGGCAAATCCTTACCCGCAACATCTACCAACATGGTATGAAGTTGATCCAACTCAGACTCCACTACCGCTAAATAGATATCATTCTTGCTTTTGAAATATGTATATAGCGTACGTCTTCCTTTGCGGGACGCTTGTGCAATATCGTTCATCGTCGTATTATCAACCCCCATGCGAGCAAACAATTGTCTGGCCACATCAACCAACATGTCACGCGTCTTTGAAACTGTCATAGGCATAATATTGCACATTTTTATTGGAACTGTGCGCAAAGTACTTAAAAAAGATCGTATCTAGCAAGAAGAACAAAAAAAAACTTGAAATAAATTTGTTTCACAAAAAATTATATATATCTTTGCAATGTCATTAGAAATATGACACACTATATCGCGGAGTGGAGCAGTGGTAGCTCGTTGGGCTCATAACCCAAAGGTCGTAAGTTCGAGTCTTGCCTCCGCAACCTTTTTTATAGTTAAGATTTTGGTTTGGGTGTAGTTTTGATGTGAATCAAGGCTACACTTTTTTTATGTACCAACACCCCCCATTCATATCAGGCAAACATTTTTTGATAAACATTGTTTTATGGTGAATAAAAATTATACGATAATCAACAAAAGTTACTGAAGTTGTATATATAAATAATATATGCCTGTCGTAAAAGTCCTCTGAATATCAAAGGACTTTTACTTTTATTTAAAGTAGGCGAATAACTATTATTCGTTTTCAATTTTGTATCACTACCGTCCCGTAAAAGCGGATAAATAGCTCTTTGAAATTATTGAAATACTCGATAAAGAGCGTCGTTTTCAACTGTTTTTGAACTATGCGCAAACTTTCCATATCATGTAGGAGCAACGCATGGCAGCAGTTACGCAAATTTCAGCACCGGCTTAATGGGTTCATTTCTTAATAATAAACTGTATATCAACCATATAAACATACAGTTAAGTGAATAACTAATCACTCTCGAAGTGAATAACTAACCACTACTACTACTGCTAAGTTATTCACTTGAGAAGCCGTAAGTTATTCACTTGAGAAGGCAATTATAACACATATTACCAACCTTTTTTTATTCGCTTTTCTAACCATTAAACTCTCCTTAAAATAAGGAACGCCATAAAATAGTTTCAAGAAAATTCATACATTTGCGCTACTAAAAAACAATAGAATAATGACACTGGGGATAAATCATGAGACTTGTATAAAATGTGGCAAATGCGTACGTGTTTGTCCGGCGGACATCTTCTCACAACAAAATACGGGCGCACCTATTAACTTAAATAGCGTAGATAATTGTATCGTTTGCGGACACTGTGTAGATGTATGTCCCACCAACTCAATCATGCATAGCGAATTTCCGTTAGAAAAACAGCACATGATTGATTATACGCTCATGCCAACTCCGGAACAAATGATGGAGTTGATAAAAGCTCGTAGATCTAACAGATCTATAACCTCAAAACCTATTTCCAAAAAACAGCTGGAGCAAATTATTGAGGCGGCTCACTTCGCCCCAACCGCGACCAACTCTCAATCATTATCTTACACGATTGTCACGAATCCACAGAAACTGAAATTTGTGGCGGACTACACAATTGGGATATTTGACTCTTTAGCCAAAATTCTATTAAATCCAATCGTAAAACTCTTTGCTAAACCTTTGCTAAAAGACACATACAAATACGCACCGATGTTCAAGCAACTAAAAGAGGAGCACGAAGCGGGCAAAGACCCTATTTTACGAAAAGCGACCGCACTAATATTTATCCATACACCAAAGTCAAATCGCTTTGGCAGCGAAGATGCGAACTTAGCATACCAAAATGCCTCATTGATGGCACAGTCATTAGGCATCAGCCAAATTTACATGGGATTTGTATTAACAGCTATTAAACAAGATTCTCACAACAAACTAGCAAAAACTTTGGGGATTGATGGCAAAATAGAAGCGATCATGGCACTTGGCATACCTGCTTTCAGATATCCCAAATACACAGATCGCAAAGAGATTTCAAAAAAATACCTTGAGTAATTTTCCCCATATTAAAGTATGAAGGAAAAATACCTAGACATGGTCTATTACCAAAACTTGTTGTATTCTGGACTATATTCAAAGCCTGCGGCTTTTAATTTTTCCATCAACGCATTTTTGTTTACATCTAAATCCTCACATAAATCGTCAAGTGAGGAATAATTGTCACGAAGCTTCATGTTAATGAAGCTAAACAGCATCATCGGATCATTTGGCAATGACATCATTTTTACCTTAATATTATTTTTCTTTTCGAGGCGCAAAGATAAGGTCTTTTTTAATAATAAGGTCACCGTGCTATTATTATATTTGCAATTCCAAAAACAAAATGATATAAATAAAGGTTTATTACTAATAATAACACTTTAAAACAAAGAAGAGATGAACAAATTTTTAATAGCTATTGTTGCCGCCGCCCTTCTTTCCGGATGCGCCGGCAAACAAAATGCCGAGAATACTCCGGCTGAAGCAAATCAACAGGAAGCAACTCAATCTGCTAACACAAATAACGTCACCGACGAGGTTAGTTTCGCCGGCATCTATGAAGGAACACTTCCTGCCGCTAGCTCTTCTGGCATCAAAAAATCCTTGACACTAAATAAGGATAACTCTTGCACGCTACGCTCTGAATATATCGATGAGAAAGATGACGTGTTTAATGACAAAGGCACCTATGCGATAAAAGATAGCGTATTAACCGTAACTATCGATGACGGAGAAGAAGAATACTATCTTGTGGAAGAAGGGCAACTCCGTATGCTTAATAAAGACAAAAAACAAATAGAAGGCGCTTTAGCCGAATATTATATCTTAAAACAAACAGAGAAATTTTAATGTTCTTTACTTAACGCTCCCGGAATTTATCCCCGGGAATAATAATTTTTCAATTTCTAATTGCCTTACATACAAGATAATCCTCTATCAAGGTTTCTTCGCTAAAAAGCTTAACATTTTATGAATATATTACTTGATGTACACACCCATACCGTAGCTAGTGGACACGCATTCAGCTCCTTACAGGAAATGGTTACCTCTGCCGCCGAAAAAGGAATACGACTATTGGGTATAACCGAGCATGCGCCGAGTATACCGGGCACTTGCGCTCCTATCTATTTTAGGAACTTACATGTTGTTCCACGACATATACAAGGCGTGAATCTTCTTCTTGGCGCAGAGTTAAATATCATTGACTATAACGGGAACATTGATCTCAGCGATGAGTATCTAAAAATGCTGGATATCCGGTTAGCGGGAATTCATTCACTCTGCTTTAAACCGGGCACAAAAGAAGAGAATACAGCAGCGATGATCGGAGCCATCAAAAATCCACTTATCCATATTATCAGTCATCCTGGTGACGGAACAGCAGACGTTGATCTAGAGGAGGTGGTTTATACAGCTAAAGAATATCAAACTTTGCTGGAAATCAACAACAGCTCCCTTAATCCCATCAGAAAAAAGATAAAAGCGAGAGACAACAATCTAGCAATCTTAAAATTATGCAAGAAGCTCAACTATCCTGTCATTTTAGGAAGCGATGCACATATCTCTTTCGACATCGCCCGCTATGACCGCATTTATGAACTATTACGGGAGACTGATTTCCCTGAAGAATTAATCCTTAATGATAAAATAGACTCTTTCATGAGGTTCATTCAAAAATAGTAGCCATAAAAAACAGGCGATACCAAGCAGCTCGCAATTATTGTTTCTCTTCACGAGACCAATCAAGCTCTTTTCCCACTATTTTCAGTTCCTTATTATCCTTGTGAAGTAAATCCAACGACCGCTCCAAACTCAAAAACTCTCCCCTCTTGACACCTTAAGGCACAAGGGGAAAGGGAGAGTAACAGGATGCCATACGACACAATATTACTCACCATAAACCAATTAAATATTTTGATGTTTAGTTTGAGTAATAACAGTACCTAACGAAAGAATATTTTTTATTCTTCCTCTTCGCCCTCATTCGCCGAATGTAAAATAAAGGTTGTAGCTCCAAGAGTTACAATCGCGCCTTCACCTATACGAACCTGCTCTTTCTTCCCGACCAATACATTGCGAACAAATGTTCCTGTCAAACTTGGAAAATCACGAATCACATACACAAACCGATCGTTCGCATCTTTCTTTACGTTAATTACGCAATGTTTCCGTCCCATACTTGGATCACTCGTAATAATTGGCACATCTACACCATCGGTATCTTTATTGCGTCTTCCGATCACATTATCTCCCATTACTAAAGGAAGATCTTGCTTAAAGGCAAAATTATTTTCTATTACGGTAATATATCCACATGAGAAGTCCGGCTCCTTCATCTCCTTCTCTTCTCCTGCCGCATTTTTTACAACCTTCCTACCTAATTTTACCTTAAACTGAGCACCACATTGCGGACAGACGAAAGCTAACACCTTTCCGTCTGGATATTTCGTTTCATCAAAAGATAGCTGACGATCACATTTGGGACAAAAAACTCTTTTCATATACTATAAAATCTATAAAAGGAACGCAAATTTACCGCTTTTTAATGGAATAATCCAATAAAAGATAAATCACGTAAAACGACAAGATATAAAATAAAAAAGGCTATCCATCACGGACAGCCAATCTCAATTGTTAACCTTAAATCTAATACCATGAAAAACACGATGCAAATATAGAGGTTTTATGTTATGCAGCATAATAAATCACTTGAAAATCTCATTCACTTAACTAGATTTAACAAAACCATGTTGTACAACATAGTTACACGACCTATAAAAATTCCATTCTGCGACACTGCCTATATAAAAAGATGTGGCTATACCACATCCTTCATGCCATATCAAATAAAAAAGCCACTCCCAATCATCGATTGAGAATGGCTTTATATCTTAAACAAAACTGATTAGAAACGATAAGCAAGTCCTAAATTAAACACAGCCTGATCAAAATCACTAACTAATTGATAACGAATCTCGAAATTCATAACCCAATTGTTTGTTAACGCAAAATCAGCACCACCACCAATGTTTACGCCAACACGACATTCATTATGGTTATCACCGCCTTTATCTACGTGAATATGATCACCAGAGACATCAATATCAACACCATCGCCCATATCGAAAATCCAATCCGCAAAAGTGAAACCAAACAAAGGATACAAGTTAACGCTTCTGCTCACCGGGAACAAATAATGCAAATTCACATTCAAATCCAACATGCTAATGCCATCGTTTTTAATGAAGTAATTGAAAGAAGGCTCAAGACGAATAGGATTCGTAATGTTGTACTGATACTTAACACCTAAACCTAAGCTCTCAATCTCTGTTCCATAACTTAAGCCAAAACCAATAGCTTGTCTTCCTTTTTGCGCATAAGCGCTACCTAAAAGGAGCGTGAACATCGCTAAAAAAATCAAAACTTTTCTCATACTGATACAACTTTAATATAATTAATAAAATTAATCATCATAATAATCATCGTCGTCATCATCATCGTCATCATCACGATAATACCGTCTATAATGCTTATGCTTTTTATGATATTTATGTGGCCTATGATACCGAGGATGATGATCACAGTAATCACAATAATGATTATGCCAATAATCTCCATGATAACGTACCCTATCATAAAACGGGTTATAATAAATAGAACCGGGTCTAATGCCTATTTCAACTAATATACGATTCCAGCCATGACGATGATAACGTTTATAATAGCCACATACGTCATGCATATGTTTTCCGGCCGTTCTTGCTATCTCCAACGCAAGTCCAACATTTCCCCAATCTCTACCACAACGCCTATAATAATCATCTAACGCACGATTAGAGACGTTATATTCTGAGCATAAACGTCTTCTGTAATCCGACAATTCAACCGACGCATACCGATTTGCTCTACCTATAAATATTGATAGTCGATCTTGAGCGAATGTGGAGCATGATACGACTAACAATAATAGTAATAAATTTAAGTGCCTCATATTCCAAAATCTAATTTATAATAAATACTATTTTTTCATATAAATTGCGGCAAATATATGTATTAAATAACATATAAACAATATTTTTCAACGCTTATAGTGTTTTAGAGGAATAATTTTATATTTCGACCCAACTTTAATTATACATATTATATCATAATAAAAACGACCTATAAGAGAATAAAAAATAAGCGCCATAATAATTCCGTTTATTAATTTAATCACACATCCCTATTATTATAATAATATAACCCCGGTAAATAAACCAATAAACAATATGCGGTCTAATTCCTTCCATAAATACATTTAAAAACTAACAAGAAAACGACCTCCATTTATTACGGCTAAAGAATAATCCATCGCCCCAATAATAAGACAACCATACCCGCTAACCCAACGAATACAAGAGCGTTTATTAAAAAAATCTTAAGCGCCCAAAGAGAGTAAAAAACGTTCCTTAATCACATGACAAAATGAAACAACAGAAACTTTGCTACGACTATTTTTTTACTACCTTTGAGCGCTGAACTTTGAAGATTACTATATTTTAGACTCAAAAAATAATATTATGGCAAAAATAAAAGGAGCTGTCGTTGTCAATACAGAACGCTGCAAAGGCTGCAACCTATGTGTAGTGGCTTGCCCCTCAAACGTGCTAGAGCTACATCCTAGGGAAGTAAACAATAAAGGGTATCATTTTGTATATATGAAGAACCCCGACAACTGCATTGGCTGCGCCAGTTGTGGGCTTGTTTGTCCTGACGGATGCCTAACCATTTACAAGAAAAAATTAGAGAACTGATCTAAAGTGGCAACGCTTGATTCATTCAGCTATTTTCTAACACCCATTAAATTAAACAATATGGCAGAAGACATAAAATTAATGAAGGGTAACGAAGCTATCGCTCATGCGGCTATTCGCTATGGTGTAGACGGCTATTTTGGCTATCCTATCACTCCACAATCCGAAATATTGGAAACTCTTATGGCAGAAAAGCCATGGGAAACAAGTGGCATGGTCGTTTTACAAGCCGAAAGTGAAGTCGCCGCCATCAATATGGTCTATGGTGGCGCGGGATCCGGGAAAAAAGTAATGACATCCTCTTCCAGCCCGGGAATGAGCTTGAAACAAGAAGGAATCTCATACATTGCCGGAGCAGAACTTCCTTGCCTAATAATAAATGTTATGCGCGGCGGACCTGGATTAGGCACCATACAGCCTAGCCAAGCGGACTATTTTCAAACAGTCAAAGGAGGAGGACATGGAGATTATAGACTCATCACCCTTGCTCCGGCATCTGTTCAAGAAATGGCGGACTTTGTTGGCTTAGGTTTTGATTTAGCGTTTAAATACAATAATCCCGCCATAATCTTAGCGGATGGTATCATCGGACAAATGATGGAGAAAGTTGTATTACCGCCTTTCCAATCACGACGCTCCGAAGAAGAAATCATCTCACAATGCCCATGGGCAGCACGGGGAAAAAAGAAAGATCGTAAGCCTAATGTTATCACATCGCTCGAGCTTGATCCGGCTAAAATGGAAGAAAACAATATTCGCTTCCAAGCTAAATATCACCTGATTGAAGAAAATGAAGTACGATACGAAGAATTTCAATGTGAAGACGCCGATTATCTATTAGTCGCTTTTGGATCTTCGGCACGCATCAGTCAAAAGGTGGTAGAAATAGCACGAGCTGAAGGCATTAAACTTGGTCTATTGCGACCTATTACATTATGGCCATTCCCGACAAAAGCAATTGCGGCTTATGCGGAAAAAGTGAAAGGTATACTTTCTGTTGAGCTTAATGCGGGACAAATGGTAGAAGATATACGCCTAGCCGCAAATGGCAAAGTTAAAGTTGAACATTTCGGCAGACTAGGAGGTATTGTATTTACTCCTGATGAAATATTAAATGCATTAAAAGAAAAACTATTCTAATTCTTATGACACGAGGAAGTAAAGCTGACGAAATATTAACTTTAGTTTTTATGCTATTGGCCATCGCTGCCGTAGTATGCTATTTCGCCGTTAGCAATAAAACTATATTTTTATATTGTGGAGGTTCCGCAATTGTATTACGATTGGTGCAATATGTATTAAGATTCATTCATTAACACTTTGAAAAATATGGATATCAACGATATAATCAAACCGGAAAATCTGGTGTATGAAAAGCCTAGATTAATGAATGACAACCCGATGCACTACTGCCCGGGGTGCAGCCACGGCGTCATACATAAGTTGATCGCTGAGGTAATCGCAGACATGGGAATGGAAGAACAAACCATTGGTATCTCTCCTGTGGGATGCGCCGTATTCGCTTACAACTATATAGATATCGATTGGATCGAAGCCGCACATGGTCGCGCCCCGGCTATTGCTTCTGCGTTAAAGCGACTCAATCCCGACAAAATGATATTTACATATCAAGGAGATGGCGATTTAGCCGCTATCGGTACCGCCGAAACCATTCATGCGGCTAATCGAGGAGAAAACATAGTGATTGTCTTTGTCAACAACGCTATTTATGGCATGACTGGCGGTCAAATGGCTCCTACAACATTAGAAGGTATGCCTACCGCCACCTGCCCTTATGGACGAGACGTTGAATTAAATGGTTATCCATTAAAAATTAGCGATTTATTGGCCAAACTAGAAGGAACATGCCTTGTGACCAGACAAAGCGTACAGACGGCTTCCGCTATTCGTAAAGCAAAAAAAGCATTACGTAAGGCTTTTGAGAACTCAATGGCGCACAAGGGAACTTCTATCGTTGAATTTGTCTCTACTTGTTCCTCCGGATGGAAGATGAGCCCGGAGAAAGCGAATAAATGGATGGAAGCAAATATGTTCCCTTTTTATCCGCTAGGAGATCTGAAAAACGTTGAATAACTAAAGTGATACACACAACATGAAACAAGAGATAATCATAGCGGGGTTTGGTGGACAAGGCGTATTGTCTATGGGCAAAATTCTCGCATATTCCGGATTGCTTGAGGGCAAAGAGGTGAGCTGGATGCCCTCATACGGCCCTGAGCAACGTGGAGGAACCGCAAACGTAACAGTCATATTAAGTGATGAACGAATCAGTTCACCTGTATTAAATGAATATGATATCGCTATCATATTAAATCAACCCTCCATGGAAAAATTTGAAAGTAAAATTAAACCCGGAGGTATCTTGATTTATGATGGGTATGGCATACATACACCAGCGACTCGAAACGATATTCAAATTTATCGAGTTGACGCGATGGATGCAGCCACTGAAATGAAAAACGAAAAGGCCTTCAATATGCTAATATTAGGTGGACTATTAAAAATTGTTCCCATGGTAAAATTGGAGAACGTTATGCTTGGATTGAAAAAATCTTTGCCAGAACGCCATCATCACTTACTTCCTATGAATGAGGCTGCCATAAAAAAAGGAATGGAAATAATACAAAGAGTATAAAAAGCAGATTTGAAATAATGCCAATATGCCTTGTTAATGAACTAATTTGGCATATTGGCTTATTTTATCATTAGCGCATTAGTTTTTATTATATCTTTGCAGCCCATGAGGTATTATCTATACATATTATTGTTATTGACAAGCATGTCAATAGCCGCACAAGCGCAAGGACGTTCCGAAAGCCGAGGTAAACGACCCGGATTTTCATTAGCCAATTTATCCTCCACAAATAAAGAGATACCAGATAGCTTGATCCAAACGGACAGCACCGCTTTAAAATCAAAAAGAATTACCGCTTATTGGCTTACACCATCTTTAGGTGAAAGATACATAGCCCCTATGGACACAAACAAATTAAACTTAGGCAATAGCACCTTAGTTGAGTCTCAATCTTTGGCGGTCGGATATTTGGCGAATGTTGGATCACCGGCTCAAACTCGTATCTTCAACGAACGAAAAGAAGCTCGAGATTTCATCTTTGCCGATGCTTATGACTATTACATCACAACGCCTACCAACGCCTATTTTTACGATACCAAAATTCCATATACTCAGGTTACATATACAACTGGCGGAGCCAGTCAAAATAAAATGGATCGATTAAAAGGAGTATTGACTTTAAATTTAGGTAAAAAAATAAATATTGGCGGTGAGATGGATTATATCTACAGCCGTGGATATTACAATTCTAATGGCAATAAGCTATTGAGCTATCGCCTCTTCGGCAGCTACATATCCGATAAGTATGAATTAAACGCATACTTGAGCAATTATAACTTCATCAACTATGAGAATGGAGGACTCTCCAACGATTTGTACATTACAAATCCTGATAATTTAGCGGAGAACCAACGAAATATAGATAGCAAATCGTATCCTGTAAGATTCCATGACACATGGAATCGTGTGCGCGGCAAACAGTATTTTCTAACGCACCGATATAATCTCGGCTTCACGAAAGAAACTGACGAAACTGATGAGGAGGGAAATCCTAAAGAAGTATTTATTCCTGTCTCTAGTATCATCCATACGATTGAATATGAAGATAATCGCCGCCGTTTCATCTCTAATGATCCGGGAATAGATACTTGCTATATGAATATCTATGGTCTGCAACCCTCTCTAAACGATCAAACATCGGCTTGGAATTTAAAAAACACTTTTGCTTTAGCTTTACGTGAAGGTTTTCAAGACTGGGCTAAATTTGGCTTAACTGCTTTCGTAACTTTTGAGAAACGTAAATTTAGATTACCCGCTCAAATTCCTGGTCTAGATTATGGAAAGAACGGAACCTCCAATTCGTATCCTAATTCCTTAAATTTTAAATCTTCAGAAATCTATGATGAGTTCACGACTTATATCGGAGGTGAGCTTTCTAAACGTAAAGGCTCATTACTAACATATAATGTTCGTGGAGATATTGCTATCGCTGGTAGTGACGCAGGCGAAATACGTGTTACCGGAGACTTACAAACTAAATTTAAACTTTTCAAAAAAGACGCGAGCGTAAAGGCGGAAGCATATATTAAAAATATTACACCCGCCTTTTATCAAAGACATCAACATGGACGTTATTTCTGGTGGGATATGCCCTTAAAAAATGAGCAAAGGGTTTATGCTGGCGCGAAGGTAAATTTAGAATCTACCCGAACTCAACTGTCTGGTGGCATCGAAAGTATACAAAACTATGTCTTTTTTAATAGCAAAGGACTACCCGAACAAAGTGGAAAAAATATTCAAGTAATCACAGCACGTATTAAACAAGATATAATGTATCGTGCATTTGGGTGGGAAAACGAAGTAGCGTACCAACTATCAAGCGATAAGTCACAACTTCCTTTACCTGATATCAGCCTCTATTCAAATATGTATTTAGCGTTTAAACTCGCTAAAGTTTTGACAATACAGATTGGAGCAAATGTCTATTATAATACGTCCTATTACGCTCCTTATTATGAACCTGCCACACAGCAGTTTCAACTACAAGACGAAGAAACGAAAATAAAAGTTGGCAATTATCCTCTTATTAACGCTTATGCCAACTTTCATCTAAAGCAAGCGCGTTTCTTTATCATGGCATACAATTTAGGCTCAAAATTTATTGATCCTAATTATTTTTCATTGCCCCATTATCCATTGGATCCAATGATATTAAAAATGGGTATTTCTGTTACATTCAACAATTAAATAGCCAAACATGAAATCGAAAAAATTGCTCATCGTGTATATGATGCTGCTCTTGATCGCTTTGATCCTCATGGTAAGACTATGGAGGTTGAAACAACATCCAGATAAACTTATCCACAGAGATTATCCAGAAATAAAAGCAGAAGGCATCTTGCGTATGGTGACCGAATATAGTCAATCTGGCTATTTCATAGCGGGAGACACGGTTCAAGGCTTTCAATATGAGCTTAGCCAAGCTATCGCAAAACTATCAGGGTTGGAAATACAGACTCACTTAGAAATGAGCTTAGCAAAAAGTTTTGAGGAGCTAAATAATAACCGATGTGATGTTATCACTCGCAATATTCCTATAACATCAGATATGCGAGAGGATTATCTATTTACTGATCCTATTGTTCTAAATAAACAGATTTTAGCGCAACGCAAGGCCACTGCGAACCAAGGGAAAGCACCTATACGAAATCAATTGAAATTAGCTCAAAAGACTCTTTATATACCTAAAAATTCTCCTGCTTTACTGCGACTAAAGAATCTGGAGCATGAAATAGGCGACACCATCTATGTGATAGAAGATGACCTTTACTCAACAGAACAACTCATGATCATGGTGGCAAAAGGAGATATAGATTATGCCGTATGTGATCAACAAATAGCGAAATCATTGCTAAACGAACTTCCTGAAGTAGACATTGAAACAGACATTAGCTTTACGCAACTTCAATCATGGGCTGTACGCAAAGACTCTCCAATTCTATTGGACAGCTTAAATCAATGGCTACATCAGATTAAGGAAAATGGTGAATATGAAAAAATTTATAAACGATATTATAAGTAAATTCACCCAATAAATACGAAATTTAAACATAAAAGGGAAACGCTCTATACACAAAATTACATAAATAATCTTTACCTTTACCGTGAATTTTGAATGTGATTTGAAAGAGATACAATGAGATTTGATGAATTAGATCTAGAAGATGCCGTTTTAGACGGACTCTATGACATGAATTTCGAAGAAGCGACACCTGTTCAAGAGTTAACAATTCCTGTCATTTTAAAAGGCAAAGATATCATTGCTTGCGCACAAACCGGAACTGGTAAAACTGCCGCTTATGTTTTACCAGTCATCAATGAGTTAAGCAAAGGCAAGTATCCGCAAGACGCTGTAAATGCCATTATCATGGCTCCTACTCGAGAACTTGTCCAACAAATAGACCAACAAATTCAAGGATTTACATATTTCACTCCGTCTGTATCCGCAGTGGCCGTATATGGAGGAACTGATGGTATAATTTGGGAACAACAAAAAAGAGGATTAGAAATGGGAGCAAATATCGTAATAGCGACTCCCGGAAGATTAATATCTCATATCAAACTCGGCACCGTCGACCTCTCTAAAGTATCTTTCTTCGTATTAGACGAAGCAGATAGGATGCTTGATATGGGTTTCTATGAAGATATTATGCAAATATATGAGCTTTTGCCCGACAGTTGCCAAAACCTTATGTTCTCTGCAACTATGCCGTCTAAAATCCAAGCTCTAGCGAAATCAATATTGAAAGATCCAGAGGAAATTAAAATCGCGATATCAAGACCTCCTGAATCAATCATGCAAACAGCTTATATATGTTATGACAAACAAAAAATAGATATTATTGAGGATTTATTCACAAAAACTCATCCTCAAAGAGTCATTATCTTCTCCTCTTCTAAAATGAAAGTAAAAGAGCTAACCGCAAACTTAAAAAGAAAACAGTTTAATGTTGCAGCTATGCACTCCGATCTTGAACAATCGCAAAGAGAAGAAGTCATGAAAGATTTCAAGAATGGACATATCGATATTCTTGTGGCAACCGATGTTGTAGCAAGAGGTATTGATATCAATGATATTAAATTGGTCATAAATTTTGATATTCCTCGTGACCCAGAAGACTATGTACATCGCATTGGACGTACAGCCAGAGGCACAAACGATAGAGGCCTGGCTATCACTTTTGTATCTGTCGAAGAACAGCCACAATTCAAACAAATAGAAGATTTCCTTCAAAAAGATATTTACAAAATCCCTATAGATCCTATTTTGGGAAATGCCCCCGCATATGAACCTGAAAGGTACTTGCGAGAGAAAAAGAAAAGAACATACTCACATAAGAAAGAAAACAAAAAAACTACTAAGTGATTTCATTTACAAATAAAGCTCGATAATCAATTTACTATTATCGAGCTTTATTGTATTACAAAAATAAAAGGCACCAGATTTTTACATCTAGCGCCTTTTACTATTTATTATCAATAACTGTTATTATTAGCTATTCATAGAGCCTAAGAACTCTGCATTATCTAAGGTTTGCTCCATACGCTGTTTCACAAATTCCATAGCCTCAATCGAATTCATGTCTGATAGATATTTACGCAATACCCACATTCTATTTAATGTTAATTCATCCTGCAACAAATCATCACGACGAGTACTAGATGCCGTAATATCCACTGCCGGATAAATACGCTTATTCGCCAACTTACGATCTAATTGTAACTCCATGTTACCCGTACCCTTGAACTCTTCAAAAATAACATCATCCATCTTAGATCCTGTCTCTGTTAACGCAGTCGCTAAGATCGTCAAGCTACCACCATTCTCTATATTACGAGCGGCACCAAAGAAGCGCTTTGGCTTTTGCAAAGCATTAGCGTCAACACCACCAGATAATACTTTTCCTGAAGCCGGCTGCACCGTGTTATAAGCACGAGCTAAACGAGTGATTGAATCCAACAATATCACTACATCATGCCCACACTCAACCATACGTTTTGCCTTATTCAATACAATCTCCGCAATCTTCACGTGACGCTCTGCCGGCTCATCGAACGTTGATGCGATAACTTCCGCATCTACACTTCTAGCCATATCCGTAACCTCTTCCGGACGCTCGTCTATCAATAAGACAATCATATAGACTTCTGGATGATTGTATGCGATAGCATTAGCTATATCTTTCAACAACATAGTCTTACCTGTTTTCGGTTGAGCCACAATCAAACCACGTTGTCCTTTTCCTATCGGAGAGAAAAGGTCTACAACACGGACTGCGATATTATCAAACACTTTCGGAGACTTACGCTGTGTCAGTCTAAATTTCTCATCTGGAAACAAGGGGGTTAAATGATCAAAAGGTACTCGATCACGCACCTCTTCCGGCGTACGGCCATTGATCTTATCCACCTTCACTAAAGGAAAATATTTCTCACCCTCCTTTGGCGGACGAATAGCACCTTCAACAACATCTCCTGTCTTCAATCCAAATAACTTTATTTGAGATTGGGAAACATAAATATCATCCGGAGATGTCAAATAATTATAATCAGAAGAGCGAAGGAAACCATAGCCATCTTGCATCATCTCCAACACTCCTGTACCCGTAAGAATACCATCGAACTCATACATTTTCTCTTGAGCCGCCTGATTGTTATTATTATTGTTGTTGTTATTATTATTCCGATTATTATGACTGCGGTTATTTTGTCTAGCGTTATTTTGTCTAGCGTTATTTTGCTGAGAAGCTTCTTGTTGAGGTTTATTATTTGACTCTGATTTAGAAGGTGCAAATGGGAAAACCTGATCCAAGACAGATTTAGCATCCGGATGACGGAAGACCATACGCTTCGAATCTTCTTCTACCGAATGATCATTTTCCTCTTCTATCTTTGGATCTACTTGTGCCACAACTTCTTCTATCTCATCTCCAGGCTCTACATCCACCACTACTGGCGGTAATAAAGGCTTTTCTGCCTCAACCGTATGAGCTTCCTCCATAATGAGACGCTTTTGATTTTCTTGTTCCACTTTAACCTCCGTTTTATCATCTGAAGAAGCAGAAACTTTCACTGCCTTTTCTTTTTTATCTATACGAGTTCTTTTCTTTCGCTCTGGTTGTTCTTTTTGCGCTTTCTGTTCCACCGCTTTATCTTCCCTTACGGCTGCGTCTTGCTCCCCTACCTTTTGATTTTCAGAAACAGCCTCTGAAGTTTCAACTTTCACGGGCTTTGAGGTTTTAGCAGGACGACCTCTCTTTCGACCTTCCGCTGTCTTTTTAGCGTCTTTATCCTTTTGCTTTTCCACTTGTATTCCGGCATAAGATATCGCCTGTTCATCCAAAATGCGATAAACTAATTCCTCTTTATTTAGACTGCTAACTTTTTTTATTCCCAACTCTTCCGCAATACTTTGAAGTTCTGGAAGGAGTTTTTCATTTAGTTCTATAATATTATATTTCTGCATATTGCGAAGTAATAATAAAAATGGCACACACAAGGGCACACACATACACACAATGCATGTCCAATACCAATCATTATATCTGTTAAATTATTAATCTCATGTAAAAAACCGGATTGTTCAGCCAATTTGAGTCATTAGCAACATATCTGCGGAGTAAATCTGCACAAATGTAATAATTATTTTACAATACACTAACTTTTAGACAAAAAATTCACAATTAGCACATATTTTGTCGATTTATCTATACGAAAACGATTGTCGGCTCTCTCTCCTACCAACCAAATGACTTTATCTCCACTACACAACAACCATGCACGTTCCTTTTCAATGCGACTATATTTATGATCCGTAAAATAATCACTCAATTTCTTCCGACCGCTCATGCCAAAGGGAATAAACCAATCTCCCTCTTTCCACTTGCGTAAAGACAATGGTTTTTCCAGTTTGTCATAATCGAAATAAGCTATACTTTTATTTTTTTCTATCCGGAAGCTTTCTGTAAGAATAATTTTGCGAAAAGATAATTCAATAGGCACATGACTATAACTTGTCTCCTCTTTTATATCCAACGCATAAACCTGCTGCCCTGTATTTTCTTTTCTCGCTATCCACAAACAATCTCGATCTTTTAGCAATCGATGTGTAGAAGAATAAAACATCTTCCCCGACTCTTTATCTAATGCGGCAAAAATATCATCAGACACCAAACGAGTAAAACCATAATCTTTTAATAGCTCATATAAAATGGTCTCTGGTGCTGGAAAGCTTAATAAAGCAGGAATAGAAAAACGACCATCAGACATTACAACCTTTTTACGCGCCTGACTTACAACGTAACTATACATAGACTCCGCATCTGACAAATGCTCCGCTGTTCGTGCGATCGTGATTTTTGCGGAAGGATTTATTTGCTCAAGCAAAGGCAACACATTCAAACGTATAAAATTACGAATATAAGCATCTGATAAATTTGTACTATCCGTTACATAATCATATCCTTGATTGGCGAGCCAAGCTAACACATCATTTCTACTAACACATAACAATGGGCGCACAATAAATCCATTTTTAGGACGAATACCTGTCATTCCCCGAATGCCTGTACCCCTCACCAAATTCATCAATACAGTCTCTACGCTATCATCTCTGTGATGAGCGACCGCTATCGCCTGTCCTCCTAACTGCTGACGCATACGCTCAAACCATTCATAGCGCAATTCCCGAGCAGCCATCTCTATTGATACGTGATGATCCTCAGCATATGCGTTTGTGTCAAAATCCACTTTATAAAAAGGCACACCTAATGATCTCGCGAAATCCTTCGCAAAACATTCATCTCGATCTGCCTCTTCTCCTCGCAAATGAAAATTGCAATGCAAGGCAATACATGGATATCCTAATCGCACCAATATACTTAATAGAGCAACTGAATCCGCACCACCACTCAGCCCAACCAACACAGGCTTATCTTCCTTCAACAGATGATATTTATCTATATATAAACGTATAGTTTGCAGCATGACACTATTGCGTTAAAACAATAATGGCCCCAGCTATTCACTGGAGCCATCATCTATCTATTTATATAATTAATCTTCTATACCCGCCAATTCAGGGTCAATCATAATGCGTCCACAATATTCGCAAACGATGATTTTCTTATGTAATTTAATATCCAATTGTTTCTGAGGCGGAATCTTATTAAAGCAACCACCACAAGCACCACGTTGAACATAAACAACAGCCAATCCATTACGCGCTCCCTTGCGAATACGCTTAAACGCAGTCAACAAACGAGGCTCTATCATCGTCTCTAACTTTTTCGCTTTCTCTCTAAGCTTCTCTTCATCTTGCTTTGTCTCAGAGATGATCTGATCTAGCTCACTCTTCTTTTGAACCAAATCAGCCTTACGACCTTCCAACTTCTCTGACAGCTCTGTGATATCCTTTTTCTTTGCCTCGATAGCTTCTCCAAACTCACGGATTTTTTTCTCAGAGAACTCTATTTCCAAACCTTGGAACTCAATCTCTTTTGACAAGTTATCGAACTCGCGATTATTACGCACATTATCCAATTGTGCCTTATAACGATCTATAGATGCGGTCGAATCCGATATTTTTTGCTTTTGCTCAACAACAGAAGCCTCAAATTCTTTTATCTCCGTCTGATAGTTCTGAAGACGTGTTTCCAGTCCAGCGATCTCATCCTCCAAATCTTGAACTTCCAAAGGAAGCTCACCACGAAGCGTCTTGATCTTATCAATTTCAGTCATCATCGTCTGAAGTTGATACAGCGTAGAAAGCTTTTCTTCAACCGTATATTCCTTTTCAGCTGATTGTTTATCTGTAGCCATTCTATAAATATTTTACTGGGTTTGAATTAACATTCGAAAAATGTACCGCAAATGTAGGGAATTTTTTTGATATTATGTTATAAAATATATCTTTTGTACAGATTTCCGATTCATAATGGCCGATAACCGCTAACAATATTTGATCTTCCACATCATAAAAATCATTATATTTGGCTTCACCTGTTATAAACACGTCAGCGCCGTATGAGATAGCGTCTTTTATCAAAAATGCCCCACTACCTCCGCAAAGCGCCACTTCACGAATAGGACGTCCTGTAAATGCGGAATGCTTTACGCAATCCACGCTAAATAAATCTTTTATGCGAGACAAGAAACTCAACTCTTCCTCTTCCTCCGGCAACTCGCCTACTATTCCCGAACCCGCTTGTTCCCAATTGTTCGACAAAGGATAAAAATCAAAAGCGGGCTCTTCATATGGATGTACGGACAATAGAGCTTGCGTCACGACTGTCTTTTTAAATGCGGGCAATATGGTCTCTATCCGTATTTCATTCTCGACATGCAGCTCTCCTATCTTTCCGCAATAAGGATCACAACCTTCCTGCGCACGAAATGTCCCTTCTCCTTTTAGGTTATAACTACATGAATCATAATTGCCGATACAACCCGCACCTGCATTGAATAATGTATTACGAACTAATTCCGCATGAGACTCCGGAACGAACGTAACAAGCTTCAGCAAAGCGTTTTTTTGGGGACTTAACACACGTACATTTTGCAAACCTATCAACTCAGCCAATCGATAATTCACGCCGTTTATCGCATTATCCAAATTGGTATGAGCCGCATAAATCACTAAATCATATTTACAGGCCTTGATCATGCAGCGCTCAATATAGTTAGCGCCGGTTAATGATTTAAATGGTTTAAACGCTAAGGGGTGATGAGAGATTATCAGGTTGCACTCTTTCTCAATGGCCTCATCTATCACCTCTTCGGTGACATCCAAACACAACAATGCTCCTTTCGCATATCTGTTCACATCGCCAACTTGTACACCCGCATTATCAAAACTTTCTTGAAGCGGAAGTGGAGCATATCGCTCTATTTCTTTCAATATATCTTTGATTTTTATCATTTTCAAGCACCTACTTGATTACAATCAAATTTTTCTTTTACGTATAAAAAAAGATTCCTTTCGGATGAAGCTTTTTCGCCCCAATTGGAAAGGAATCTTTATGATTAGATTATTTCTTTGTATTGACAACCAAATTTAGCTCTTCCAACTGTATTGGATCCAAAATACCCGGAGCATCAAGCATAACATCTCTTCCTGAATTATTCTTCGGGAAAGCGATACAATCACGGATCGAGTCCAAACCTGCAAATATAGATACCAAACGATCCAAGCCATAAGCCAAACCACCGTGAGGAGGAGCTCCATATTTAAACGCGTTCATCAAGAAGCCAAAACGCTCTTGCGCTCTCTCTTCTGTGAATCCCAACAATTTAAACATCTTATCTTGCAATTGACTATCATGGATACGAATTGATCCACCACCAACTTCAACGCCATTGATAACCATATCATAAGCATTTGCTCTGACAGCTCCAGGATCTGTATCCAATAATGGAATATCTTCCGGATTAGGAGCGGTAAATGGATGGTGCATCGCATAGAAACGCTGATCCTCTTCACTCCACTCAAACAACGGAAAGTCTATAACCCAAAGACAAGCGAACTGATCTTTATCTCTAAGACCTAATTGATTACCCATCTCTAGACGTAATTCGCACAGTTGCTTACGAGTCTTCATTGCGTCATCGCCTGAAAGTATCAATATCAAATCTCCCGGTTTAGCGCCAAAAGCGTTCTTCATTTCTTGCAAAACCTCTTGACTATAGAATTTATCCACACTGGACTTAACACTGCCATCCGCACCAACACGCGCATAAACCATGCCCTTAGCTCCCACTTGAGGACGCTTAACGAATTCTGTCAGCGCATCCAATTGCTTACGAGTATAGTTCGCTGCTCCTTCAGCACAAATACCTCCAATATATGCGGCATTATCAAACACGGAGAATCCATGTCCCTTCATAATATCCATCAACTCGACGAATTTCATGCCGAAACGCAAATCCGGCTTATCGCTACCATATTGCTTCATGGCGTCTTGCCATGTCATACGCATAAACGGAGCCTTAAAGTCGATACCGCGAAGCACCTTAAACAGACGTTTCGCCATACCTTCAAAGATATTCAACACATCCTCTTGCTCAACAAAGCTCATCTCACAATCGATCTGCGTAAACTCCGGTTGACGATCCGCACGCAAATCCTCATCGCGGAAACACTTCACAATTTGGAAATAACGATCAAATCCAGAGACCATCAATAACTGCTTCAATGTCTGAGGGGATTGAGGTAACGCATAGAATTGACCCGGATTCATACGAGAAGGAACAACAAAGTCACGAGCGCCTTCCGGTGTAGAATTAACAAGAACAGGAGTCTCTACCTCTAAGAATCCTTGCTCATCCAAATAGCGACGAACCTCAAACGCCATCTTATGACGAAGTTCCAAATTCTTACGTACACATGCACGGCGTAAATCCAAATAACGATATTTCATACGCAAATCATCGCCGCCATCGGTCTCTTCCTCAATCGTAAATGGGGGAGTAAGCGCCGTGTTCAAGATATTCAATTTTGAAACGATCAACTCTATATCTCCTGTCGGTATATGCGTGTTTTTGCTTGAACGCTCACGAACCGTACCTGTAACTTGAATTACATATTCACGGCCTAACTTATTTGCCTTATCGCAAAGATCCGCATCAACTTCTTGGTTAAACACCAATTGAGTAATGCCATAACGATCGCGGATATCAACAAATGTCATACCGCCCATTTTGCGGGTTTTCTGCACCCAACCGGCCAACGTAACCACCAAGCCTTCATCCGCAAGGCGCAAGTCGCCACAAGTTCTTGTTCTATACATTTTTCTTATTCTATTTGCTAGATTTATCTTTCTCTATGTATCGATTTTTGTTAACCGAATGCGCAAAGATAGTACTATAAATCTTAATTATTATTTTTTTCAATCAAATTAATAATCATTTCATAAGATTGAAAGCCGCCTTTTTATCTTTCTTCTCTTACCCATTCTACAAAAAGCGAATCAGCATCTTTGAAACTTTTCAAATCAAAAGCACTTTAATTATCTTGATCTTTCAAAAAAAACAAATATCTTTGCAGCCTCTTTTAATAAAAGAAGGTTCTTTTTGGAGAGATGCTCGAGTGGTTGAAGAGGCACGCCTGGAAAGCGTGTAAACCCCTAAAGGGTTTCGCGGGTTCGAATCCCGCTCTCTCCGCCGGGAATTCATCTCTGACATGCTCTCTCTTTTTTTCCCGGCAGACAATCCACTTACAATACATATTGAGCCAGAACTTTTTGCACCTCAATAATGGCACTATCCTTGCCAAAATTTTGCTCCAATGGCTCCGCACATCCTTTGACCCATATTTTCATCTCCGCATCCATATCAAACGACCCAACAGTCTCTATTGAAAAATGCTCTACTGAATGGTATGGGATAGAATGGTATTCGCGCTTCTTTCCAGTCACTCCCTGCACATTTTGAATGATCAGACGCTTGTTCGTAAACACCCACTTATCACGTATCAACTTATAAGCCTTTTCGATACGCTCATCCTCACAAAGCAAAGGAGCATACTCCTTTTGCAAAGACTCTGACTCCAATTCTGAAGCATTGCCTAAAATCGCATTTATTAATCCCATCGTATTCTTTATTTAAAAAATAGAACTTTCCTTTTCTCCAAAATCTCTCTTAACACCAAAAACAATCATCATCTGTTACTTTTATAGAGTAGTCTCCCTTTAAACAACGCTCACATCCCTTAGGGGATAAGGTTATATATTTCACAGGATTGGACTCATCAGTCTCTATGCCATAACCATATCGGCTCCATCCTTCAATAAAATAAAGATTCTTCGCCATATATTCATACAGAAAATAGTCCGTTTCTGTCTTATTTTGATTATTCCAATTGGCATTCTCATTCACTTGAACGGGCAGATCATTCCGTAGGCGATCTCTCACCTCTCGAATACTCAACATACTTCCCTTATCATCCGTCACCCATGCTCCATGAGTAGGGTCTATCCATATCCACTTGTCCAGCGTCTTTGAATAGACCTCATTAATAACTTGGCAAAAGCATGCGACAAAAAAATCAAGACACTATCGTCCCCGTTCCTCGACCCAACTCAGAAGCACTCGTGATAATCACTCGTTTCACTCCCGCGTCAATTGCTTGAAAAGCATTCTCCAATTTCGGAATCATGCCACCCTGTATTACTCCCTGCTCCACATAACGCTTAAATGACTTCCTATCTATTTCAGGTATCACACTTTCATCATCGTGCTCATCCAACAAGACTCCTTTTTTCTCAAAACAAAAGACCAATGTCACGTCAAAATGTTTTGTCAAAGCTTTTGCAGCCTCTCCCGCGATCGTATCCGCATTCGTATTCAACAGGTGTCCCTGCTTATCATGTGTCAATGGAGCTAATACGGGAACAATACCCTTGCATATCAAATCCGCCAGCAGATCGGCATTCACCTCTTTCACATCACCGACAAAGCCATAGTCCACATCCGTCACAGGACGCTTTTCTGAACGCATCAGATTCATATCCGCGCCGGTTAAACCAAGGGCATTCACACCCAACGCTTGCAATCCGGCTACAATATTCTTATTTACCAATCCTCCATAAACCATCGTAACGACCTTTAATGTCTCAGCATCCGTTATGCGACGGCCTTTTACCATTTGACTTTCTATACCCAAACGAGCGGCAAGTTTTGTCGCAGAACGACCACCGCCATGAACCAACACCTTATGACCTTCAATTGACGCAAAATCACGCAATAAGCCACGAAGCGTTTCCTCTTCCTCCACAATTTTACCACCAACTTTTATCAATACCAACTTTTCCATTTCCTTGACAATTTTTCGTGCGATATCTTTGCTTTATCTTTTTGCGCATAAAAAAGAGCTGCCAAGCGCACAATAGACATTATATAGATTAATTTGTTATATGACTCATTTTGTGACTGATTCT
>CAUWMZ010000012.1:0-53670 GCA_963560035.1 uncultured Parabacteroides sp. | reverse complement strand
TAGAATACATGCCTGTCACGCATGGGGTCGCGGGTTCGAGTCCCGTCCAGACCGCCTCTTTTGAAATATTTTATTTTTTTGGTCTGGTAGTTCAGCTGGTTAGAATACATGCCTGTCACGCATGGGGTCGCGGGTTCGAGTCCCGTCCAGACCGCACAAATGTTTGAATAAAATATTTTACGAGATAAACACCCGATTTTACATTTATTGATGTAGAGTCGGGTGTTTTTTTATTTATGGCTGTCCTGAATTTTGTAGGTGAGGGCTGATAGGTGTTGATTGATCGTTTGGCATGATTCACATGGTTGAGGGATCGTTTCTTATTATTTTTTATAATATATTGATATATAGTTATTTAAGTGAATAGTTGTTCACTTGCCATTAGAATAACTATTCACTAGGGGTAGTGCTTAGTTATTCTAATGGCAAGTGTTTAGTTATTCACTCAGAAAGGCCTTTATTGTTGACTTTAAATCTCTATAATCAGGAGTTGGGAATCATGAAAAATAATCAGACATCTCATAGAAAAATATTGAGTTTCAAGATTGTTTTGTTAATTATTCTTGCAAAAATGCACATAAATATGCTATTTGTGCCGCACATTTTTGTGTAAAATGTGCAATATTTAAGAAAAGTATTTATCTTTGCCGCCGTTTTGCGCCATAAGAGGCGCTTTTAGGTATTAACAAATTTATTTTTTATGAAGAAAGTTATCGCATTGGCATGTCTATCCATGCTACCTTTATCTTATGCGGCCGCAGAAGGCTATCAGGTAAATGCGCAGAGTTCAAAACAAGCCGGTATGGGCCATGTAGGTGTCGCGATGAAGTTAGGTGCGGAGAGTATGCATTTTAATCCGGCTGGATTAGTTTTCATGGATAAGCATGTTCATTTATCGGCGGGCGTGTCCGGCGTTTTTTCAAAAGGAAAATTTACGAATGGAGATTATACGCAGTGTCCGGATAATACGCCAAGTACACCATTATACGTGTATGCTGGATTTAAGGTTTACGATAATTTGGCCGTAGGTGTAGGTCTTACGACTCCTTATGGTAGCAGTATGAACTGGGGAAAAGATTGGCAAGGAGCTCATTTGGTGCAAGACATTAAATTGAAGGCTTTTAATATCCAGCCGACAGTGTCATGGAAGATCATGGATCGTTTGAGCATTGGTGCGGGGTTGATGATGGAGTTTGGTAATATCTCTTTGAGTCGTGCGTTGGTTGGTCCGGGTGCCATGAATGCGATGGCTGAAAACATGATTGATAAGTTCAAGCCGATGTTGGACGCTAAGCCGGGATTGGGAGCGATCGTTAAACCCGTTGTTCAAGATATCATGAGTGACATGGCGAAATACAACGAGGCTTCTGCCGCTTCTGTAAATTTGACAGGCGATGCGGGTGTGCGTTTCGGATTTAATGTGGGCGCTATGTATGATATCAACGACAAGTTTACGGTTGGTGTCTCTTATCGTTCGAAGGTGATGGCTCGTGTTAAAGAGGGTGACATCGCTTTGAGCTATGCGAATGAGAATGATTTGAAAAATGTCTTACTTCCCAAAATCAATGGTTTGATAGCTAAAGCTGCGGCTTTGGGTGTTGATTTGCCCGCTAATTTAAAAAATGGAATAAATATTCCGCCATTAGATGAGGGAACATTTGCGGCGGAACTTCCGTTGCCGGATAACTGGAATGTAGGTGTTACTTATCGTCCGACTAATCGTTGGATTGTTTCTGGAGAAGTTCAGTTTGTTGGTTGGGGCGCTTACAAGACATTAGCGATAGAGTTCTCTCCTTCTCCATTAGATCAATATAATTTAGTGGCTAAGAAAAATTATCACAATTCTCGTATTTATCGTTTAGGTACACAATATGCGGCAACGAAGCGTTTAGATCTTCGTTTAGGAGTCTATTTTGATGAGTCTCCGGTAGATGATGATTATTTGAATCCAGAGACACCGAGTATGGATAAGTTAGGTATTACAGCAGGTTTGAGTTTCCGTCCGATGAAGTCTTTGTCTGTTGATTTCGCGTTCACTTATGTGACAGGTTTTGGTCGTGATGGCTCTTACACTGATAAAGATTTAATATCAGGAATGGACCGTACGTTTGGTGGACATTATAAGATTTATGCGTTTATGCCGTCAATAGGCGTTTCTTATGGCTTTTAAAAACGGATAAATAAATCCTTGTGTTTTTATATATCAAGTAAGGCTCTGTCTGAACAAAGAATCAGGCAGAGCCTTTTTTAGTCTCTTTTTCTAGTGGATTTTTCTTAGAAAAAAAGGCGTGTTGCCAAAAGCGACACGCCTTTTCTGTATACTTTTTATTTTATGATTCGTTAGAACTGAATCCAGCGAACATAAGCAAAATCCATACGGTGAGGTAACTCCTTGTTCACAGGATATACACGGAAGCCCATCTTATGATTTCCTGCTTCAGAAGGAGTTGTTGTTAGTTTGAAGTACAGTTTAGAACCCTCTTCTTTCATCAATTCAAACTGAGCTGTATTGATAAGTTTCATGGTGTGCTTATCCGGATCTTCTTGTGTAACGACTAACTCTGCGCCTAACATACCTTGTAATTCGTGGCGATCGATAACCAAGTTGAATGTATAATCTTTACCTACAACCGGACCATTTACGGTTAAGTCTTGATCGCAAGTGAAAGATTCAACTTGGAAGCAATCCCAATGTTGAGCGACTTCCTCTTTCCATGCGGCGATTTGTTTAGCCACTTCGAAATTGTTCTCTTTCAAATGAGCTGAACGAGTTGCCAATTTGTGGTAGAAACGATCTTCATAGTCGTTTAACATACGTTTCATCGTATAGTCAGGAGCGATCTTTGCGATAGAGTTCTTGATGTATTGGATCCAGTCAGGAGAATATCCCTTACTGTTTTTAGCGTAGTATGTCGGGATAATTTCAGTCTCTAAGATATGATAGATAGTAGCTGCATCCAATTGGTCTTGATATTGTTGGTTTTCATAGGTGCGCTTGTCTGTCAAAGCCCAACCTGCGCCTTCTACATAACCTTCATACCACCATCCGTCAAGAACAGAGAAGTTCAATACACCATTCATCTCAGCTTTTTCGCCAGAAGTACCAGAAGCCTCCAAAGGACGTGTTGGTGTATTTAGCCAAACATCAACACCAGAGATTAGTCGACGAGCCAAACGCATATCGTAGTTCTCCAAGAAGATGATCTTGCCCAAGAACTCAGGGCGACGAGAGATCTCGACAATATGTTTGATAAGCCCTTGACCACCACCATCAGCAGGGTGAGCTTTACCGGTGAACACAAACTGGATCGGGAATTTCTCGTTATTTACGATCTTAGACAAACGATCAAGATCGGTAAACAAAAGGTGAGCACGTTTGTATGTGGCGAAACGGCGACCAAATCCGATTAACAGAGCGTTAGGATTGATTTTTTCCAAAATAGAAACCACTTTGGAAGGATCTCCTTGGTTCTTTAACCAGCTGTCTTTATATTGGCAACGGATGTAGTTGATCAATTTATTTTTTAAAGTCATACGAAGTTGCCAGATTTCTTCATCTGGAACATTCTGTATAGCCTCCCAATATTTGTGGTTAGATTGATCCGTGAACATCTTATGATCAAACTTCTTGGCGAAGAATTCCTTCATCTCTGTAGCGGCCCATGTTGGCATGTGTACACCGTTTGTTACATAGCCTACGTGAAGTTCTTCCGGGAAATAGCCTTTCCAAACGGGAGCGAACATACGTTGAGACACTTTACCGTGTAGCCAGCTCACACCGTTAGCTTCCTGACAAGTGTTCAAGGCGAAAACGCTCATAGAGAATTTCTCGTTAGAGCCAGGATTTTCGCGTCCCATATCGATAAATTCTTGCCAGCTGATGCCTAGTTTACCGGGGAATTCACCCATATAACGTCCGAACAAGCCTTCATCAAAATAGTCGTGACCGGCAGGAACAGGAGTATGTACGGTATAAAGAGCGGAAGCGCGGACAACCTCCAATGCTTGATTGAAAGAAAGTCCATCGTTGTGTATATAATCAACCAAACGTTGAGCGTTGATCAAGGCGGCATGTCCTTCATTGCAATGGTAGATCTGTTTTTTGATACCTAATTTATTAAGCATCATGATACCACCGATACCCAACAAATATTCTTGCTTCATTCGGTTTTCCCAATCTCCACCATAAAGTTGGTGCGTGATAGAGCGATCCCATTCGCTGTTTTGGGGGATGTCTGTATCCATTAAATAAAGAGGGACACGGCCAACACTTACTTTCCAAATATGCGCATAGACGATTCTGCCAGGATACGGAACTTCCAACACCATTGGCTCGCCATTAGGCTGCATTACTTGTGTTAATGGTAGCGCATTGAAGTTTTGTGGTTCATAGTTGGCGATTTGTTGTCCATCCATTGATAGAGTCTGAATGAAATATCCATAGCGATATAAGAAACCGACAGCGCAAAGGTCGATGTTGCTATCACTAGCCTCTTTCAAGTAGTCACCCGCTAAAACACCTAAACCACCAGAATATATTTTCAATACGTTGGTCAAACCATATTCCATACTAAAATACGCTACGGATGGTTGAGTTGTGCTTGGCTTAACATTGATGTAAGCTTTGAAGTCCGCATATACTCTTTGGATCTCAGCCATTAATTCTTTATCAGCCAAGATCTCTTCCATACGTTTGTGTGAAAGGCTTTGCAATAGCTGTACTGGATTGCCTTCTGTAGACTTCCAAAGTTGTTCATCAACTTTGCCAAAAAGTTTAGCGCCTTCATGATTCCATACCCACCATAGATTGGTAGCTATTTCGTTTAGCGGCTCTAATTGTTGTGGCAATTTGGAATGAGAATAGACGTCCTTCCAAATAGGACTGTTTGCGTTATTCGCCTTAATTTTCATTATCGTGAAGTTTAAAGTGTTTGTCTAAAACAATAGCAAAGATAGTATTATCCTCTTAAATGAAGATAATATTTAACTGTTTCTTTCTGTAGCGTGTTTAATTGCTATATCGAAAGCGTTTTTGTAATATTCAATAAATTTATTCCATTCTGCTTTTCTTGCGATGTCGAAACAACGCTGTCTGATGCGTTCCATTTCTGTTGCTTTCTTTTTAGAAAGGGTCAATATGGTCTCTTTAATAGCGTCAGCAACTTCAAAGTAGTTGAAATCTGTACGTTCTATAACGGCGACACCTTCTTTGATGTCCTTGCCGGAAACACTGTTCTTGGCCCACATGCCGAATCCGGCCAAGTCGGTGGTGACGGTTGGGATGCCAAAAGCGATGCTTTCCAATGGTGTATATCCCCATGGTTCGTAGTAAGAAGGATATACGGTAGCGTCCATTCCTATAAGAATGTCATAATATTTTTTGTTTATGATGCCGTCGTTACCATCCAAATAACAAGGGACAAAAATGATCTTGAGCTTCTCGGATATAGAATTTGTAAATCCGGCTTGTTTGATGTAGTTCAAGATTTTATCCTCTTGCATATTGTGCAACCAATGTGTGATGAATGGCAATTGAAGAGGAGAAGTTGTCTCTATATTTTGCTCAATAACCTCTTTCAAATCTGCCCTCGCGTCTCGTACCCATGCGGGGACCATAATAAAGGCGATCACCTCACGTTGAAGTTGTCCCGATGTTCTGACACGGTTCATGGCCTCGATAAATACATCAATACCTTTATTGCGGTACTCATAGCGTCCGCTAGTTGAGACAAGCAGGGCATCTCTGTCTATTGGGCACCCAAGAAGCTTTTCCGCTACATTCATTAATGTTTGACGAGCTTCTTTTTTCTTTTGCATATAAAGCTTGCCTTGAGGAACAAAATTCTGCTCAAAGCCATTCGGTGTGACGATATCAGGAGCCTTGTCCAGCAGTTGCTTACATTCGCGAGCTGTGATTTCACTTACGGTAGTGAAGCAATCCGCAAAATGAGCGGCTTGTTTCTCTACAGAATGTTTAGCTTCCATATTTAGTTCGCGGGCCATCTGGTCTCCGTTATAGCCATCCATATAGGCATAGAGAGCTTTATTGTTACCGGCGATGGAACGTCCGATAGACGTTGCGTGAGTCGTGAACAGTGTGGCGATAGCGGGGATCTTTTTTTGAAGATAAAGCTCGCCCATCGCTAACATCCATTCGTTGAAAAGAGCGGCAACGCATTTGTTTTCCAATTTATAGAAGTGATAAAAGCTTTCAATAACCTTACCGACAGCATAGGCGAAGATACAAGACTCGTCGTAATCGCCATATGCGTGTAAAGAATCCACGTGAAAATCATTCCACATAGAGAAAAACAAAGAATCCCGTTCATTCATAAAGGGTTTAAAGTCAACTAAAATGACAGGAGGATTTCCAGGGACATTCCAGCGACCAACCTTTATATTAAGGTTATCAACAGTTTTCGCATGTTTTTTCCAATCATCAAATAAGGTCAAATCTTCAGTGAAATCAGGAGCGGAAGAGTTACCCCATACATCCGGTCCAATAAAAATCACCTTGTCCTTAAAGATCTGTTGAAGGGTATGTGCCTTGGTCGATAATACGGTATAAATACCTCCAACTTTATTACAGACTTCCCAGCTACTTTCGAAAAGAAAATCGGGAGTCTTCATCGTCTCTTTCATATATGATATGTTTATAATCAAAGGTTTTACACAGACAAAGATAATTCATTTTATGTTTTTCCTTGCCTTTTCTCGCTATTTAATAACAATGTTTATATATTTGTACTAATTAAATCTTTAAGAAATTATGGCTAAAAGAAGAATTTTAAAGAAAGAGATCGCCTATCAATTAGGAGATTTGTTCATGGACGCTTTGGTATGTAAATTATATATGCCGGGTGTTGATCATGATGTTGTAGATGCTCTGATGAGTCGTATTTTAGATGCTCAAGATGACTATGTTGTACGTGCCGGTCATCCGGATGGAAAAGATAATCCTAAACTCGTTCGTGAATATTATCGTAAATTAAGAGCTGATTTACAAAAGGATTTGGATGCTTTCTCTCAAGAGCTTGAGGGCTTGAGCAAGAAAAAACAGGCATGAAGAAAGCGATAAGTGAGTTGATACTCCGAATGATGGGGTGGAAATTAGGTTCTGTGGAGGGTGTGGATTTGCCGAAATGCATAATCTGTGTCGCTCCACACACCAGTAATTGGGATTTTATAATAGGTAAACTCTTTTATACTTCTATCGGATGTAATGCTGGATTCTTGATAAAGAAAGAGTGGTTCTTTTTTCCTTTTAATTTGTTTTTTAATTGGTTAGGAGGAGTTCCCGTAGATCGTAGCAGACGTACATCTGTGACAGATCAAATGGTAGAGCGTTTTAATAAGAGTGAGCGTTTTCAGTTGGCGGTAACGCCGGAAGGTACACGAAAGCGAGTGGAAGATTGGAAAAGGGGGTTTTATTTTATGGCCTTAAAAGCAAATATTCCTATCGTGATAGCCTATTTTGACTATGGGAAGAAAGAGGTTGGTACTAAGGGCGTATTTTATCCAACGGGTGATGTTGACAAGGATATTCAAGCGATCCGAAAGATGTATACGGGAGTTACGGCTTGTCATCCGGAGAATTTTGTACAGCTATAAATAACAGACACGAGCGAACAAATTCATTTAAGATTGAGTTTGTTGATATTTGAAAATACAATGTTTAATTATAACCTTAATATCTAATATCATTATGGAAGAAAACTTACGTATCAGCATGATACAATCTCACATCATTTGGGAAGACCGTGAAGAAAATCTAGGTTATTTTGGTGAATTGTTGCGTCGAGTAAGTGGACGGACAGATTTGGCCGTGCTGCCAGAAGCATTTTCCACGGGCTTTTCCATGGATGTGGAAAGGATTGCGGACACGATGGATGGTTTAACCGTATCTTCAATTAAGATGTGGGCCTCAAAATATAAGATGGCCATAGCTGGTAGTTTCATCGCAAAAGAGAATGGTCGGTATTTTAATCGTGCTTTTTTTATTACGCCAGAGGGGGATGAGTATTATTATGATAAGCGTCATCTATTTCGAATGGCCGGTGAAGATCGTTATTTTGCCGCTGGAGATAAGCGCCTGATAGTTTCTTATAAGGGTTGGAATATCTGTTTGCAAGTTTGCTATGATTTGCGTTTCCCTGTATGGAGCCGTAATGTAAATAATGAGTATGACCTATTGATTTATGTGGCTAATTGGCCGGAGGTTCGTAAAAAAGCATGGAAGGCCTTGTTACGTGCTCGTGCTATAGAGAATATGGCTTATGTATGTGGCGTAAATCGTGTTGGAATAGATGGTCATGGTTTTCGATTTATAGGTGATTCTGTGGTGATTGACGCGAAAGGAAAGAAACTGGCGGATGCGGGTAAGCGTGAAGAGATTACTCGTATGTGCACATTAAATAAAAAGGAATTGGAGAACTTTCGAGCGAAGTTTCCCGCATGGAAAGATGCAGATAAATTTACGCTAGGTTTTTAGGAATAGTTGTTGTTATGGAAAAACGCAATCCTTGGACGTGGATTCCCTCTCTTTATTTTGCGGAGGGATTGCCTTATGTGACAGTTATGACTCTCTCTGTCATTATGTATAAGCGTTTTAATGTTTCAAATACAGATATTGCACTGTTGACCAGTTGGCTATATTTCCCCTGGGTTATCAAGCCTATATGGAGCCCTTTTGTGGAGTTGATAAAGACAAAACGTTGGTGGATTTATAGTATGCAGCTATTAATAGGAGGGGGAATGGCAGGAGTGGCATTTGTGCTTCCTGGAGATTCATTCTTGCGTTTTTCGTTGATGTTTTTTTGGTTGTTAGCATTTAGTTCCGCGACGCATGATATTGCGGCGGATGGCTTTTATATGTTAGATTTGGATAAAAAGCAGCAAGCCTTTTTTATTGGTATACGAAATACATTTTATCGTGCCGCGATGTTAACCGGGCAGGGATTGCTTGTCATGTTGGCTGGTTTTATAGAAAATAAAACAGGACGTATACCTTTAGCGTGGAGCTTGATCTTTTTTATTATGGCGGGCTCTTTTATCGCATTTTCATTATGGCATAGATATATACTTCCATATCCTTCAAGTGACAAATGTCGTGAGGGTATCACAGCTCGTATGATAATATCGGAGTTTGGGCGTATGTTTATCTCGTTTTTTCAAAAGAAAGGAATTGTGCCCGCTTTGTTATTTATGCTAACCTATCGTTTGGGAGAGTCTCAGTTGGTGAAATTAGCCTCTCCCTTTTTGTTGGATAGTCGAGATGTTGGAGGTTTGGGTTTAAGTACAGCCAGAGTTGGTTTTACGTATGGGACGGTTGGTGTTGTTTCCTTATTGCTTGGTGGTGTTTTAGGGGGATTTGTCATTTCTAAAGACGGATTAAAAAAATGGATATGGCCAATGGCGCTGGCGATATCTCTTCCTAATATGGTCTATATGTATATGGCTTATGTCATGCCGGAGAATATATATGTAGTTAACAGCTGTGTGGCGATAGAACAATTTGGTTATGGGTTTGGTTTCACGGCTTATACGGTCTATCTAATGTTTTTTTCAGAGGGCGAGTACAAGACATCTCACTATGCGATTGGTACGGGATTCATGGCTTTAGGCATGATGTTGCCGGGAATGGTTTCGGGATGGATTCAAGAGCTGGTCGGTTATCAGCATTTCTTTATTTGGGTGATGATATGCTGTATACCTTCATTCTTGGTCTTGCCGTTTCTGCGCTTTAAGGAGTCGGAGTGATTTAGATTAATTTTGCAGCTACTATTGAGGGTGATTGAAATATAGAGAGGATGTGTCTTTGTGAGATGACACATCCTCTTTTTGTGTTAGATATTATTCTTTTGTTTTTCAACAGTAGTAAGTTTTTTCCCTTTTGGGCATGTAGACTGCCTGTTTTCATCCAAAGGGCATTGAATAGTTTGCCCGGTTCCGTTCAAGAGGATCTCTTCGCATCCTTGATGAATGTGTATCAGCTGTTTGATTCAAGATAAACATTCTTATTTATTCTTCAATAAACAGACCTTCTCGTGAAAGCTGTTTGTCTAGATTCGCTACGCCTAGCGCAACGATAGCGGTAACGATAGCCGTGTGTTCTTGATATTCCGGAATGTTTTTATTGTACAAATCTCTCTCTGTATGCCAAATTTCGTCATAATCGAAATCATACCCTTTGATATCTTGTTCATCAAAACCAAGAGTAGGAACGCCTTCCATAGCGAAGATAGAGGCATCTGTACCACCCGGTCTAGTAGGGCGTTTACGAGGTTGACGGATATTTACATCAAAGGGATAATCCGGGCGAATGTTTTTGATCGGTTCGCAAATCTTTACGAAATCATCATACATCGCTTTAGGGACATAAATACCAACGGGAGGCTCCGGACCTCCATCGCGATTGAACATATTGGCAATTTTAGGAAGTTCTTTTTTATGCGTTTTGACCCAAGCTTTTGCGCCAAGCATACCAAATTCTTCTCCGGCAAATGCGACAAAGAGGATTGTACGCTTTGGTTTTGCGCCAGCTTTCGCTAAAATGCGAGCTGCTTCCATCATAGGTCCAATACCAGTGCCACAATCAATACCACCGGTGGCCACATCGTAAGCGTCTAAGTGTCCGCTAACAATGACATATTCGTCTGGATATTTACTGCCTTTGATAGAGGCTACGACATTATGATACTTAACAGGACCCAATTTGAAGTGATTGCGAATGTCAAATTCCAGCTCAAAAGTTTGTCTCTCTTCCACCATCTGTTTGATGATCTTAAACTGATGCTCATCTAATTTGATATCGGGTAGCTCAGGCAGATTATCAAAGTTTGTTTTTGGATCGTTTAGCATTTTGCGGTCATATAACGCACGAATAGGAAGAGAGGCCGATTGAATAAATCCCAAGGCTCCAGCTTCGCACATCTCTTTATAGAATAGTCCAGGGAAATCTTTATAAGCAAGGAGTTCGTTATGTTCCCCTTTTTCCCAATTACGTCTTCTGATCTCTCTGTTTTTCTTAGTGATTTCCTCGTTTTCCTTTTTGATTTGCTGACGGATAGAGTCTCCTGCGGCAGATCTGTCAATAGGCCATCCTCCGTTTTTCCCATGTAGAAGCACCCATGCTCCTTTTAATTTACCTTTTATTTGGTTAAACTCCGCTTCAGTGCGAGGCTCAATAACGACATGCCCTCGTTGTACACCTTTTGTTCCAGAAGTGTAAGAAGGAGTAGCGAAATGGAGTACCATGCCATTCTCACTTAATAAACGTCCGAACCAAGGTCCACGGTTGAAGCCTACGGGGACAGTTCCTGCCTCCTCAAGTTTAACATCCAATCCCCAGCGTTTGTATTCACGTACCATCCATTCTGCCGCATTGTCATAAGCGTCAGATCCAATGAGTCGTCCACCAAAACGATTAGTAAGGATATCCAGTTGATGCATCACTTGGTTGTCCGTTTGACCGATTTCAATGATTTTTTTTACGGTACTGTCCTGTGCTGGAGCAGGAGAGACATACATGCAGGCTAATGCCGCGCAAATGAGTAATGTTTTTTTCATAAAAGTTTGTTTAAGTTGTTAGTTGCAAATAAAGAGATAAAAAAAGCTTGTTCCAAATAATTTGTCGCATTAAATATTCATTTTCCCATGATTTGTATACTTTTGTAGTATAAACAAGTGACAAATGAAAAATGTGTATAGCTTGAAGTGGTTAAAAGTTCTTTTGCTGGTGCTCTTTGTGGGGTATTATGTAGGAGGGACCGCCTTTACCCATACGCATTATTATCTAAATTATAGTGTCACACACTCTCATCCCTATTTGCCAGGAGCAGATGGCTTACCGCACCATGATCATTCTTCTTCGTCTATCTATACGATAGAGGATTTGACAAGTTTATGTGTTGACCAGGTGTCATATCAGCCATTGTTTTTGGGCTTATCTTTCTTAGGGCTTGTATTTGTTCTCTATGAAGGACATGTTTTATCTCATTTCTTATGGCGAGATAAGTCTAGAGCACCTCCTATGTTTAATATATAACAAATTGATCGGATCATTTTTTTATACTAAACATTAATACAAGTATTTACATGAAATATATATGGTTGCTATTGTTGCCGGCAATAGCTTTATGCTCTTGCCATACCCAAAAGCAAGATGAAGAGTCTGCAAGCTCTGTTACTTTAAAGGGAAATATTATACATGTAGGTGAACAGTCGCCTATTTTGTCGAAATTGGTTAAAGAAAAGGTGCGGAAGGAACCCTCTCGAATGGAGTTTACCACATCAGGAGTAGTGAAAGCGATTCCATCTAATTATGCGGAGATAGCTTCACCTGTAAGTGGACGTATCACAAAATCGTTTGTACGTTTAGGTCAGAAGGTTGTGCCGGGAAGCCCAATTTTTGAGATTAGTGCTCCTGCTGTCTATGAAGCGGGGAAGTCTTATTATCAAGCAAGACAAGAAATGGAGCTCGCTTTGAAGAGCTTGAATAGAGAGAAGGATTTGATAAAGAATAAAGTTGGCGTACAAAAAGAATTAGAAGAGGCAGAAGTCAATTATGAGCTTAAGAAAAAAGATTATGAGAATATGGCCGCAGCCTTGAAAGTCTTTCAAATAGATCCTGAAAAAATGGCTTTAGGTCAACCTTTAATTGTGCGTTCGCCTATAGCGGGAGAGATCGTAAAAAATCAGATCGTTATAGGTCAGTATATGAAAGAAGACGCAGATCCGGTAGCAGTTATCGCGGATTTAAGCAAAGTGTGGGTTGTAGCACATGTCAAGGAAAAAGATCTCGCTATGATTCAAGCGTTAGATGAGGTGGAGATACATTTGATCGCTATGCCGGATCGGGTTATATCGGGAAAAATTTATCATATCAGTGAGATGCTAGACCCAGATACACGGTCTGTAGAGGTCTTAATAGAGTGTGATAATAAAGAGCGCCTAATGAAGCCGGAGATGTATGGAACGGTAAAATTGAGCGATAAGCAAGTAGAAGCGATTCGTATACCGACTTCCGCTATTTTGCAGGAAGAAGAAGATATGTATGTCTTGGTTGATCAAGGAGAGCATAACTATCAAAAAAGAAAAGTTGAGACAGGATTGACAGAAGATGGAAAAACTTGGGTTGTCTCTGGTTTAAAAGAGGGTGAAGAGATAATTACATCGGGTGCATTTTACTTGTTGGATGTTCGTTAAATATAGATCATGAAAAAGATTATTTATTGGGCGATACATCGGCGAGGACTGATGTTCGTCTTATTCTTGTTTTTAGCTATTGTGGGCTATTATTCATGGACAAAGTTGGCGATAGATGCTTATCCGGATATAGCGGATACGACAGTGCAAGTGGTTACACAAGTGCCAGGGTTGGCGGCAGAAGAGATAGAACAACAGATTAGTATTCCAATAGAGCGAGCCATGAATGGCTTACCGGGACTAAATGTAATGCGTAGTAAAAATACGTTTGGACTTTCTACGGTTGTGTTGGTTTTTGATGATGGTGTAGATGATTATTGGGCTCGTCAAAGAGTGCAAGAGCGTTTGGTGGATGTTGAATTGCCATATAATGCTGTGCCCGGGCTAAATCCATTGACATCTCCCACAGGAGAAATTTTTCGTTATGTGGTGGAGAGCGACAGATTGAATCTGAGAGAATTGACCGATTTACATAAGTGGGTGATTATTCCTCGTTTGAAGCAAGTTACAGGTATTGCGGATGTTAGTAATTATGGCGGAATCACGACACAATATCAGATAGAGGTAAATCCATATAAAATGGAGCAATACGATATTACGCTGGGAGATATCACGGAAAAGATAGAAAAGAATAATGTCAACGCAGGCGGTAGTATGCTGAGCCGCGGAGATTTAAGCTATGTGATTCGAGGTATAGGACTAGTGAAAGATTTGCAAGATTTAGGTCAGATCGTAATCAAGACGGTAAACGGGGTTCCTGTTTATTTAAATGATATCGGAAAACTTAAATATGGAAATTTAGAGCGTAAAGGAGTATTAGGATTTACGGATGATAAACGTGATTGTTCAGATGGTGTAGAGGGTATAGTACAGATGTTGAGAGGGGAAAACCCATCACATGTATTAGAAGGTGTGCATCAAGCTGTTGATGAATTAAACAGGGAAATATTGCCGGAAGGTACACGAATTCATCCGTTTATGGATCGAACAGATCTAGTCAATACAACCTTAAATACGGTATCTCATACTTTGTTTGAGGGAATGGTCTTAGTTATATTGGTCTTAATCTTGTTTTTAGGAAATTGGCGAGGAGCTTTGCTGGTTGCTTTAACAATACCTTTGTCTTTGTTAATTGCCTTTATATTGATGCATCTTACGAATGTTCCCGCCAATTTGCTTTCTTTAGGTGCGATAGATTTTGGTATTTTGGTGGATGGAGCAATTGTTATGATGGAGACTGTATTGAAAAAGCGAGAACGCCATCCCTATGAAATATTGACAGAAGAGTCGATTTTACGTCGAACCGCAGAGGTGGCAAGGCCAATCTTTTTCTCTACATTAATTATCATTACAGCATATTTACCTCTATTCGCTTTTGAACATATAGAAAAGAAGCTATTTACACCAATGGCTTATACCGTAGGTTATGCGTTGGTTGGCGCATTGTGTGTCGCATTATTATTAATACCGGGATTAGCTTTCTTTGCGTATCGTAAGCCACGTCCTATTTTCCATAATCGTTGGTTAGAGCGTTTATCATCGATCTATCATCGTCAAGTGGTTGATCTGTTAGAGCGTCCCAAGCGCGTCTTTGTCCCATTGGCAGTAATATTGTTAGGCGCTGGAGTATTAAGTTATACGGTAGGAAAGGATTTCTTGCCACCATTGGATGAGGGGTCTATTTGGATACAAGTGCAGTTGCCTCCAGGAATTTCAATCGAAAAGTCGAAGCAGATGGGAGCGGAGCTAAGAAAGACATTGAAGGAGTTTGATGAAGTATCATATGTGATGACACAGGTAGGTCGTGACGATGAAGGAGCAGAAGCTTTTTCTTTATCACATGTAGAGTGTGGTGTGGGATTGAAGCCTTATAGCACATGGAAATTTGGTAAGACAAAAGCGGATTTGATAGAAGAAATGGCAGAAAAGCTGGCGTCTATGCCTGGATATTCAGTCGGTTTTTCACAACCGATTATAGATATGGTGATGGATCAGATAGCCGGAGCACATAGTGATTTAGCTTTAAAAATATATAGCGATGACATTGTTGGCAGTCGACATATCGCTGATCAGATAGTGAATGTTTTGAAAGATATTCCGGGAGCGGCAGATGTAGCGGTTGACCAGGAACCACCATTGCCTCAGTTACAAATCATAGCAGATCGCGCTCGTATCGCTCAGTATGGCTTGAATGTCTCGGATGTGGCCGATATGATTGAATTAGCTATAGGTGGTGCTTCTATTTCACAGATTTTCGTTGGAAGTAAAAGTTATGATGTGATATGTCGTTTTGATGACGCGAGTCGTAATTCACCGGAGCGTATAGGAAATCTATTATTGACAACAGGAAATGGAACAAAGATACCGCTTTCACAAGTAGCGGATATTAAAATGACAACAGGAGCCAGTACAATAACCCGAGAGATGAACAAGCGCCATTTGACCGTACGAGTAAATTTGAGAGGTGTAGATTTGACCGCATTCTTAAAGAGCGCAAATGATAGGATAAAGAAAGAGATAAATTATGATCCTACAGCTGTGCGTTTACATTGGGGAGGACAATTTGAGAACCAACATCGAGCATATGCTCGTTTAGGAGCAGTTGTTCCATTAGCGTTGGGCTTGATGTTACTGTTGCTATTTGCCGCTTGTGGTAAATTCCGTCAAGCGGCATTAATGATGAGTGTTGTCCCATTGGCTCTTTTTGGAGGTATGCTGGCGCTTAATGTACGAGGTATGACACTTAATGTATCGTCTGCGGTTGGTTTTATAGCGCTAATAGGTGTTGCCATACAAAATGGTGTCATAATGATTTCTCATATCAATAATCTACGGACACGCGAGCGAGATTTGCGTGATGCCGTTATCTCCGGAGCTCGTCATCGTTTTCGTCCAATCTTAATGACTGCGACAGTTGCTGTGTTGGGGTTGTTGCCCGCTTCTATCAGTACGGGTATAGGCTCAGATGTTCAACGTCCTTTAGCGACAGTGATTGTTTACGGGCTGCTTTTCGCGACAGTGATTACGCTTTATGTACTTCCGGCATTGTATTATATGATAGAGCGCTATTATGAGGGGAAGGATTTGAACCCTGTTGCGGAAGAGAAAGATTTGCATGCTTGATGCGGCAAGTACTTTTTTATTTATGATTGTTAGATATATATGGATATGAAGAAATATATAATTTTATTATTTAGCGGCTGTTTGTCTGTTAGTGCGCAAACCATAGAACCGTTGAGTTATAGCCAATACATGGATCGTGTTGTAGAAGGTAATTTAGGATATGCTTCAGAAAAGTTAAACGTACCTGCCGCTCATGCGGAGGTAACGGCGGCTAAAGTTTTTAATGATCCTAATTTATCTGTTTCTTATTTTAATAATGAGAACGGTTCCTTACAGATGGGTGAGGGTGTAGAGGTTGAGTTAAGTAAAACATTCTCATTTGGAAAGAGGGGTGCCAATATTTCATTGGCGCAAAGCGAAAGTGAGTTGGCGGAGGCTTTGTTGGCTGATTATTTTCGTAATTTGAGAGCGGAAGCGACAATAGCCTATATGGAGGCATTGAGGCAACATGCATTGTATGAGGTAAAAGAAAACGCTTATGAAAATATGCTCATGCTGGCAGAAAGTGATAGCGTTCGTTTTTCGTTAGGACAAATCAGGGAAGTAGATGCTGCACAAAGTCGTGTAGAGGCAGGCGTTTTACATAATGAGTTATTGCAATCTGAAGCTGAGTTGAGAAATGCTTTTGCCGGATTGAATTTGTTGATGGGAAGCTTTTCTACCGATACATTGTTTTGCCCAAGAGCTGAGTTGTTAAAAGATTCGCATAATTTTATATTATCAGATCTTATTACTACAGCTAGTGAAGAACGAGCAGATTTGGTGGCGGCCTTAAAAAGCAAAGAGGTCGCATCTAAGGCATTAAAAGTCGCTCGTAGAGAACGCAATACAGATGTGGATTTATCAATAGCGGTAAGTCGTAATGCCCGAGTGCATAATGAGGAAGCGCCAGCTCCTCCTTTTACCGGAGTTACAGCAGGTATTGCTATCCCTTTAAAAATATCTAGTTTTAATAAAGGTACGGTTCGTGCGGCTCGTTATCGGGAGATGCAGGCTGAGACTCAATATCAGCAAGCTTTATTGCAAGTGCAGACAGAGGTAATGCGAGCTTATCAAAGCTATTTATCTCTAGAGAAGCAGGTGAGACATTATGAAAATGGGTTGTTAAGTCAGGCTCGAGAGGTTATGGATGGTAAGATTTATAGCTATAATCGAGGGGAAGTCTCATTGTTAGAAGTGCTGGATGCTCAGCGTACATATGATGATATTCGAGCTCAATATATAGAGACGCTTTATAGCTATAATGTCGCATTAGTAGAGTTGGAGCGTTCGGCGGGTATATGGGATATTGAAATGTAGTTTGAATGACGATTGGCAATTGCATTTGTTGATTCGTTTCATGTAAAATTTAAGCTTTTGTAGCCAATAGAGAGGAGTTTCGAATGTGAAATTTTCTTTATTGGCTATAGTATATTCTTTTTTATTATGTAAATCTATAAACGAAAAATATATAACTTGTGCCGAGTTAACATTAAGTACTATTACTATGCGCAAAACAATCCTTACATTGATTTCAGCCCTTTCACTTTTAAGTGTTTTCGGGCAGTCTGCTGATGAATTAATAGGAAACGCTATCAATCAACAACACTGGAAAGAGTTAAGAACTCTATATTCAGAGAAAGGAGAAGAAATATCTAACCCAATGCTTCGTACCTTATCTCAATTTCTGATAAATCATTTCTATAATCGTCCTGACACTGCCATCTACTATGGTGCGGAGTTATTGAACAAGTACGCTGCCAGTTTAGGAAGTTCGGTAGGCAGTACCATAGCATTTATGGCTTATGATTTTGAGAGAGTAAATGACTTAAAAAATGCACAAGGTATATTAAAACAATATAATGAAGCTCTTAAAGCAGCCGGACAACCAACAGATCCGATAATGCTTGCCTATGAGAACCAGTATCGTGCCCTTGACCAAAAAGGAGGATTTAGCGTTACACGTCCACATAAAGACATAAATATTCCGATTTCATTTTTAGATTCCAAAGAAAAGCCAGGACTCATTTTTGTAAACACGCAGATTAACGGACAGACTTATCGCACCATCTATGATACGGGAGCCGGTGAAAATGTTATCTCTAAAGAAATAGCTGAGAAACTAGGACTTCAAATCTACTCGTTTGAAGGTCTGATTGTTGCAGGTTTGGGGAGGCAAGCCGGCACTTTCACCATTGTGGATTCACTCCAACTGGGGGAAATCATATATAAGAACGTGCCTTTTCAAGTAGTAGATTTCCGAACAGGTAATAAAGATGCGGATGCCAGAATGAAAAAGATAGGTTTTAACTGTATCTTGGGGGTACAGTCAATGCTGCCCTTAGGAGAGATACAATTCGATTTTGAAAAGAAAGTAATGACAGTACCTGTTCAACTTAGTGCATCTCCGGAATCAGCGCCCAATATTTTCTTTACGTCAAGTAAAACCATTGGAATAAACGTATGGGACAAACTTACCGCACAGTTACTTTATGGTTTATTGGATACCGGGGGAAGTATCTCTACCCTTGCTTTTAAGTATTATAATGAATACTCTACACACTTTGAAGGAATAGTCCCTACCGACTCTGTGCGTATAGCAGGAATAGGTGGCACACAGACATTAAAGACTATCTCCACATTGTGGGAATATAGTTTGGATAATAAACAATTTACTCAAGAGCCTATAACTGTTAATACCACCGCCGATGGAGAAGGCGAGGACGGTCTTGATTTTCTATTTGGATTGCCCTCACTTATTCGGCATAATAAAGTCATTATAAACTTTAAGGATATGTGGATTCAGTTTTTAGAGTAGACAAACCTAATCCGGAGTATGTGTTTGATTCTTTTGTATAATTCCGCCAATAGGTATATACTAGTAAAAGCAACAACATATTGTTTGTTTTAAAAAAGATTAGTTATATTTGCAATGCAAATTAGAAGATACATTGAGTGTCCTCTAAAGAAGGTTACACTATCATCGGCAATTCTTAAGGGATATTCACCCCTTATAGAAAATAGTGGGACGGCTCTCCTTCCTTAAAAAGAACAATATCTCTGCGTCCCGTCTTGCAGAATAATTTATCCCAATTATATAATTGGGTTATGGAAATAAGCAACGATAAGCAAACACGCACTCAACTGCTGCGTTATCAAGCTGTACTTGTGTTCATCGTCGTTATGTGTTGCTATTGCTTCGTCATGGCAAATATGGTGAAGTACAATGTCATGAAGAAGAAGGTGGCAGTACTTGAGGACACGGTGGAGAAACTTGAACAGGAACGTGCAGCAGCAATGTCGCAAGCCGTGGATGAAGAGCAGGAGGCTATCAACGCCTGTGCCATAGCTTTTGCCGAGCGTGACTAGATATCAATACCAAATGCAGCCAAGCCGACCTCATGGCTTATGCCAGCTTCGCTTTCTTCAAGATTGGCAAGAAGCGTAAGGACATAGCCCGGTTTATCAGCACGGTGTTCGAAGCTTACTTCCCTGGTGGTGAAGGATTCGTGTATAAGAAGATGCCAGGAGCGAAAGGTTAGCTTGATAAGATTAGAGAATAATAGATAAGTTTGCACGAGACCACGATAAAACAAATGCACTTACATTCTTCATAATCTTATTCTTGATAATCTACTGACATTTTGCAAGATGTTAATAATCAACACTTCCCGAAAACAGGGATTACAAAAAGGAACAAATCAGAAACAAAAAAATCAAAAAACCTAAATAGAACGAACAAAAATGGCTACAGCAAATATAAATGTCAACAAACAAAATGTCCTCCAATTGCTCACGAGTGGGCAGGAGATTCCATTTGTTATTCCTGAATATCAACGTCCTTATTCTTGGTCGGACGATGAGATAATTACTCTCTTTGAAGACCTCTGGGAGTTTTCCATTGAACGCACGCATAGTGATGGCGCAAAGAGTTATTTCTTAGGGTGTGTTGTGTCATACGAGGAGAATGGAGAACGCCAAATCATTGACGGTCAGCAGCGCATAACATCTTTGTTCTTATTACTTCGTGCAGTATTCTCAATGTTAGAGAAAGAAGACAACAAGACAGACGAGGTAAACAACTTTATTCAGAAAATCAAACCTGCACTTTGGAAAGAGAACGAAATGACAGGTAAGGAAGACCGAAGCAAGATATTGCTAAGGTCTGAGGTTGTTACAGATTCAGGAAACCTTATCCTTCGCAACATTCTTGAAAGTGGCGAAGCTGATAAGAATGCAAAGGACAATTACTCTAAGAACTATAACAAGTTCAAAGAACTGTATATTCAGAAGTCGCAAAGCAGCCCTAATCAGATATACCATTTCGTGCTTTCTTTGCTGAACTATTCTATCCTATTGCCTATAACAGCGGATGACCAAGAGACGGCACTCACCATCTTCAATACGCTGAACAACAGAGGTCTTCCGCTGTCTGATGCCGATATATTCAAGTCATATATCTATAAGAAGCTTGATGATACAGGAAAGAAGGCATTTATCAACAAGTGGAAGAAACTGGAAACTGATTCCGAAAAGGTAAATGAAAGCATACAGTCCCTTTTCTACTATAACATGTTCTATATGCGCGCCAGAGAAAAGGATGACAAGTCAACAACTCCTGGTGTAAGAAAGTATTATCTGGATAAGAACAAAAATCGTCTGACTCCAGAGGTGATTGATGATCTGGCTGTAAACCTCCAATTATGGAAAGTTATTAATGGACGTGAGGCTGTTGATGGTGAAGAGTGGAGTCAGAATATGGATATACGTAAGGTTCTTGACTGCCTTTCATCATATACTAACGAGTTCTGGAAGTACCCTGTTTCTATATTCTTTATGGAGCATAAGGATAAAGCAAACTTTGAGAAGATATTCTTGAAGTTCCTAAGAAAACTCTATGTAATGCTTTTGACTCGTTACCTTGAAGTACCAACCATTAATGCTGTAAAAGTTGATATTCTGAAACTTAATGTGCAGATTATTAGCAATAGTCATCCTGAGTTCTATGCTGGCTTTGAGGAAAAGAAACTTGAAGATGAATATGCTGTAAATGCAGAGAAGGCTCGAACAGACAAGTTGATTATTGCTCCACACAAGAATATGGTAAGAATGTTGCTGAAGGTTCTTGCTTATCAAGAGGATACACAGACAGCTCTTCTTCCTGGTTATTGGGAAATAGAGCACATATTCCCACAGACATGGGATTCAAAATATTATACTCTTAACGAAGAGGAAGCAAATGAGAAACTTGAACATCTTGGCAATAAACTGCCTTTAGAAAAGAAACTCAATATCTCCGCAAGCAATAATTACTTCGCAAAGAAGAAGGATAGGTATAAGGATTCAAAGATTGCCATTATCAAGAAACTTGGTGATTCTACCCTTGACGAATGGAACCTTGCCAATATTGACACCAACGACACAAAGGTATGTGAGATTATCAAAGGTCTGCTTAAGGCATGGGTAGATGAATATGAGGGAAAGGAAGACTCTCCTAAAACTCCAGAAGCCACCCCGGAAGAGTTGGCAATGATAAAAATGCTCAAAGAAAAAGGACTCATCTAATTATTGAACTATGAGATCATTCATCAGCGAAGACAATATAGAACAGGCGATATGCAACCGCCTATCACTTCCTGAATATGGATGGAAGCGAATAGAATGTGACCTAAGTGTTGGTGCTTAGGATGACACTTCTATGACTGGCAGATAGAGTGTCTCTGAGTGTATTCAACCCCATACAAGGCATTAGAGATAGAGAACCTTCGTGAGTTCATAGAAAAGACTCTGGAGCAGCTTATCAACAAGAACTGCACTCCTATGGCATTTTCTCAACGCTACAAGAATATCATTGACAGATATTATGCTGGCGGTACGGAGAATGAGGACTTCTATGAGAAGTTGTTGCAACTCATAGAGGAAATAAAACGTGAGCAAGGCCGCTCAACAGAAATGGATCTCGAAGAAGAACTTGAAATCTTTGACCTTCTTTGTCAGGATAGAAAACTCACGAAGGCAGAAGAACAAAAGGCAATTCTTGCCGCTAAGAACCTTCCTCAAAAAGTAAACACATCTGATAATCAGATACTTTACTATATCATGGTACAAATATGGTAATTTTATGAAGGGCATTTTTCAAGCCTTTCAATAGAGAATTTGAGGGATTTATTTGCCCATGAAGATACCTGCAGAACTATACCTTACTGTAAGTTTATAGATATTTAACTATTTGTCTTTTATCTTTCATTTGTTTGCACTGATTCGGCATTGATTTCACTTGTTCATATTTTGTTTTCATGACACTCTCCATTCCGATTGAATGGCGCTGATGGCACTACTATTTGTCTTTCGATAGTTATGGATTTGCTTCGTATTTTTGCGTTGAGTGATAAACAACGATAACTGTTGCTAATAGATGTACTGATTCGGTTTTTCCTACCATCATGTGAACTTAATACCGTCGTATAGGTTGACAAAACACAGAAAAATATAAAAATATAAACTCAAACATGGAAATAATATCAGAATTATGGTTGACATAAAAATGTTATTCATATCTTTGTCAACAACTAAATTCATTAGTTATGGTTTCAGATGTACAAGTATTCGCTCAGCGACTAAAACAGGCTCGAATCCTCAAGAAAATTTCGATGGATCAGCTTGTGAATCTTATCGGGGGAATGGTTTCAAAACAAGCCATTTCTAAGTATGAATCAGCAAAGATGCTACCTAATAGTAGTGTCCTCATTGCTTTGGCTACTGCATTGGATGTCGATTTGGATTACTTCTATCGTCCTTTCACTTTTGACTTGAGCCAGTTTGAAGTTTCTTTCCGCAAGAAATCAAATACTACGGCCAAGGATGTGAATGCTCTGAAGGTGAAGATTCAAGATCAAGTAGAACGATATCTGGAAGTAAAGGAAATTCTTGGTAAAGATGAACATGAAGTAATTGAGTCCACAGGGTTTGCCTTATCTTCAAAAAAAGAAATGTGCAAGTTAGCTATGGATATTAGACAGGCATGGAATCTTGGCGATGATGCAATAGCGAATGTTCAAGACACTTTGGAAGCGCATGGCATAATAGTTATCTCTACCGATGCTCCAGAGAACTTTGATGGCGTAAGCGGAGTGGTGAACGGACAGGAGTATATCATTGTCCTAAACAGTAACCGCGACCACATTGAACGTAGGCGTTTTACGGCTCTGCATGAGTTAGGTCACCTATTATATAATAAGAGGTTTTCTGAAGAACTCACTCCACGAGATAAAGAAAAATTGTGTGATGCCTTTGCAAGTGAAATGCTATTACCTTCATCAACCTTGAAGAGCATTTTTAAATCCGGCGAAAAGATTTCCACGTCCGAATTAAAACAACTGCAAATGATGTATGGTATCTCTATAGATGCAATTATGCATAAGTTGAGATACTTGGATATTCTTAGCGAGAACAAGTATAAAAGCTATTGCATTCGCAAGAATCAAGATGCAACATTGAAAAAGTTTGTGGAAACTTCACGCTACCAAGAGACTGTGACGAATAAATTCGAAACATTGGTCTATGCGGCTGTTGCAAAAGAATTAATCAGCACCTCTAAAGCAGCATCACTGCTGGGCGCTTCAGTAGGTACTATTCGCAAACACTTAAACGTAATCTAATGCAGAGAATTGTAGTTAATGACACCAACGTATTCATCGACCTGCTTGATATAGGACTTTTGGATCATTTCTTCCAGTTATCTTGGGAGGTTCATACTACAGACTTTGTAATGTTTGAGTTAAATCGCGAAAATCAACGAGATGTAGTGGAAATCTATCATACATTATTTAAGGCAAAGGACATGTACTTAATGTCCTGCACCCCCACAGGCAAGCTGCTGGAACACGAAAGCTTGTCATACCACAAGCGGCGCATGATGGAATTCAATAACATGCACCTCATGGATGGAATGGAGTTCAGCGATGTCAATGAATTCCCTCTATTGAAGGCTTATAGCGGGCCTGTAAATTTAGACTTTCATCCGTATTCAGAGCATAACAAGCTTGACGGAAAAGGACAGGCTATTCATTTCTTTGCTCACGACTACAAGTTTGCAACTGCTTGCGATAAAAAACTTGAGGCTACAACTCATAAGCTATCAAAATTTGATTGCGTATTTACGCCTGATTACTCTCTCTTCGTTGACGTGCCTTCACATCTCAACAAGCATAGCATCTATCTTTCACGTTTTGCCGGAGCTCATTGGCAGAACTGTGGCTTTAATGTGATTCCAACTGCCAGTTGGGGCAATGCAGATTCCTTTGAATACTGCTTCGAAGGTCTCCCTGCAAATAGTGTTATTGGTGTTTGCGGCGTTGGTGTACAGTGGAGCCGATCAGCATGCCTCTTGTGGCAGTATGCTATGCGTACGCTTGAAGAAAGGCTTGCTCCATCATTAGTTATCGTTTATGGTGAGGAAATTGTAATTCCTGGATTTCAAACGCCTATCATCTGTATCGAAGACCAAATCTCTAAATTCTACAGAAAATGAAACAGATAAATAAGAATTTGGTCGAGAATACTTTATGGCCTGAGGATGAAGCACTCTTTCTGAAGATGGACAACAACTACATCAGCATCAATGAACGTCTGTTCTTTGAAACCATACGCGAAAAGATGTTGACGGAGTTAGCTCCTTGTTCTGAATTACTTCTTTCAGAAGACTCCAATACAGACGAAGTATATTTACTGCGTACTCAATACGATGAGTTTATCGTTGGTCAAGGTAATGGAGAATTCAGAAAGGACGAGGTCCATACTATGAATCTTTCAGAAGCTCTTAATATTGACATGAAAGCAAATGGTTTTTTACCTGATGCCATTTCTTTCTTTGAATGGTTGAGAAAGATAGACTATCGTGGACTTCAGTACAATCATAATTACGCATACTTGTAGGCTATGGGAGATCAACGTTCAAGAGTAAGAGGCCGAAACGATTTGTATTCGTACCTCTACACGTCATTATCTGCTCGTGTTACAATTAATGGTGTTACCGGCAGAATGATAGCAGACAAAAGTGGTGTAAATGTGGAACACCCACATTTACCTGCCTATGCAAAAAAGAGCGATATCTATTTCTATCCTGGCAAGGATGGGCTCGCAACGCAGGCCAAACTGTATAGTGCGGACAAGAAGATGCAGCTCGATTTTGATTGGAATCATACTCATAAGAACAAAGAGCGCAACGGAAACGTCACTGAGACATTTCAAGAGGGAGTCATTCATGTTCAAGAGTATGTATCTACCAGATACAAGGATCCCAAGGATAAGAAATGGAAAGACCACTTTAAGCGTAAGTCAAATAATGCGAGACTCATGACTGAGACCGAGATTGCAAAGTATGGTCCGATTATTTTGAAGTTCAATCCGAACGTTAAGTTCAGACCTTAACATAAGAGGTGAGAGTGAATCCAATAAAGGATGCGCCCTCACCTTTTTATCACCTTTAAAAACCGTAAGCAAAAAGAGATACGTATCGAGTAGTTCAACCTTATGATCGTTTTTGTTCTGGTACAAATAAGCTTTGAATAGCCTTATTATGCGATAAAAATTGTCACATAGAAATCTATAAACAAAAATGAGGGTGTGTCAAAACGATGCATCCTCTTTTTTTACGCACAAAGCCCCGACTTTCACAAGCTGGGGCTTTGTTATTACCTAAAGATTTTGTATCTTTAGGCATAAGAATTTCACTATGACAAAGATACATTTTCGTCCTTACAATCCCAACCAAACAGTGCTTTTTCCTCAAAGAATTGATGAGGATATTGCAGAAAACGATCCGGTGCGCATGGTTGACGCCCTGGTTGAGAGTCTGAATCTTGAAAGTTTCAGAAAGTTGTATAAGGAATGCGGCCGCAGCCCTTACAATCCCAAGATGATGCTCAAGGTCATTCTGTATGCCTATATGAACAACATCTACTCCTGCCGGAAAATAGAAAAGCTCCTTCACCGTGACATCCATTATATCTGGCTGGCCGGATATGAGAAACCGGATTTCATTACCATCAACCGTTTCCGCAACCGGGTGAAGAAGGAAATCAACGAGGTGTTTACGCAAACCGTACTCCTTCTCTCTTCCAAAGGCTTCATCAGCCTGAATGTGGAATACATTGACGGGACAAAGATCGAATCCAAAGCCAACAAGTACACTTTCGTCTGGCGAAAAACGGTTGAGCGGAACCGTGAACGCCTGATGAAGAAGATACATGTCCTGTTAGGGCAGATAGACGATGTCATTGCCCAGGAAAAGTCATCGGAAAACAATGAGGAAGTTGAGTTCACTCCGGCCATGTTGACTGAAATGGCAGGAGAATTGCGCCATGCACTGGAACAAGTACCCGAGCCTTCCACAAAAGAGGAAAAGACTGCACTGAAAAAGAAACGCAAACATCTGAAGGAACTGGAAGAACACAGGGACAAACTGCAGGAATACGACAATCATCTGGACACGCTGCAAGAGAGGAATTCTTATTCCAAGACGGACAAGGACGGCACTTTTATGAGAATGAAGGAGGATGCCATGCGTAACGGGCAGACGAAGCCCGGTTACAATCTTCAGATCGGCACCGAGAACCAGTTCATCACCGATTTTGCCCTCTTCCCGAACCCTACGGATACACTGACCCTGATACCTTTCCTGCAATCCTTCTCAAGCAGGTATGGCAGGCTGACTCATACGGTAGTTGCCGATTCCGGTTATGGTTCCGAAGAGAACTATCGCTTCATGTCAGAAAACGGCATGGAAGCCTATGTAAAGTACAACTATTTCCACATGGAGCAGCGGCCGAGATTCAAACCGGACTCGTTCAAGTCCGAAAACTTCCACTACAATGAGGAATATGACTTCTGCATCTGTCCTATGGGGCAAAGGATGCAGAGGATAGGCACCAGGTATGTGAAAACCGCATCCGGATATGTCAGCGAAAATGCCCGGTACAGAGCTATCAGGTGTGAAGGCTGCCCTCTGAGGTGCCGTTGTTTTAAAGCCAAAGGAAACAGGACGATAGAACTGAATCACAGACTTAGGAAATACAAGCGGAAAGCTAAAGTGTTGCTCTGCTCCGAGGGAGGGCTGAAACACAGAGGGCAGAGATGCATAGAACCGGAAGCCGTGTTCGGACAAATTAAAAACAACATGAACTACAAACGCTTCCGACATTTTGGAAAGGACAAGGTCTTCATGGACTTTGCCTTCCTTGCCATTGCCTTCAATATAAAAAAGATGTGTGCAAAACTAACAAAAGAAGGTATGAACTGGCTGATTAGACTGTTTTACGAGCTTATAAATGCAGTTTTTAGATATTGGGAACACATAAATCAAAGAGATCCTCAAATTTTCGCAGCATAAAGAAAATTAACCGATTTGTATAGAAATGAACAAAAAAGAAGGTGCATCGTGCATTACGACACACCTCCATTTTTTTGATTGCTATATTAAGTTATCGTTATTTATGGTAACTTATTTGACTTCCTCAAAGTCAACATCTGTAACATTGCCATCTTTACCATTGTTGTTATTTCCGGCATTGTTGTTTCCGGCTTGTTGACCACCGAAATTAGGACCAGCTTGTTGACCACCTTGAGCATTGGCTTGTGCATTGTACATCTCTTGACTTGCAGCTTGGAATACATTGTTTAATTCAGCCATAGCAGCATCAATACCAGCAATATCTTGAGCCTTGTGAGCCTCTTTCAATTTGTTCAATGCATTTTCGATCGGAGCTTTCTTGTCTGCAGGTAACTTGTCACCAAGATCCTTCAATTGTTTCTCAGTCTGGAAAATCATGCTATCAGCCTGATTCAATTTATCGATACGCTCTTTTTCTTTCTTATCAGCTTCTGCGTTAGCGGCAGCCTCTTCCTTCATTCTCTTAACTTCGTCATCACTTAAGCCACTAGAAGCTTCGATACGAATGCTTTGTTCTTTGCCGGTTCCTTTATCTTTAGCGGATACATTTAAGATACCATTAGCGTCGATATCGAATGTAACCTCAATCTGAGGAACACCACGTTGTGCAGCAGGGATTCCATCCAAGTGGAAACGTCCAATAGATTTGTTATCCTTTGCCATAGAACGTTCACCTTGTAAGATATGAATCTCTACAGATGGTTGGTTATCAACGGCAGTTGTGAAGGTCTCAGACTTTTTAGTAGGAATAGTAGTATTGGCTTCAATTAATTTAGTCATTACACCACCCATAGTCTCAATACCTAAAGACAACGGAGTTACATCTAGCAACAAGACATCTTTTACCTCACCTGTTAATACACCACCTTGAATTGCAGCACCAACAGCGACAACTTCATCTGGGTTTACACCTTTAGACGGAGCTTTACCGAAGAATTTCTCAACGATAGCTTGTACGGCCGGGATACGAGTTGAACCACCAACCAAGATAACCTCGTCTATATCTGAAGTAGATAAGTTAGCGTCTTGTAATGCCTGACGACAAGGAGCGATACAAGCTTGAATCAAACCATCTGCTAATTGTTCGAATTTAGCACGAGTTAAAGTTTTAACCAAGTGTTTTGGCACACCATTTACCGGCATAATGTACGGTAAGTTGATCTCTGTGCTTGTTGTACTAGACAATTCAATCTTAGCTTTTTCAGCAGCTTCTTTCAAACGCTGTAAGGCCATAGGGTCTTTACGCAAATCAACGCCTTCGTCATGCAAGAACTCTTCAGCTAGCCAGTCAATAATTACATGGTCGAAATCATCACCACCAAGGTGGGTATCACCATTTGTTGATTTAACCTCAAATACGCCATCACCTAACTCAAGGATAGAAATATCGAATGTACCACCACCTAAGTCGAATACGGCGATCTTCATGTCTTTATTCGTCTTATCCAAGCCATAAGCCAAAGATGCGGCTGTCGGTTCGTTGACAATACGACGAACTGTTAATCCTGCGATTTCACCAGCCTCCTTTGTTGCTTGACGTTGTGCGTCACTAAAGTAAGCCGGTACAGTGATAACAGCTTCAGTAACCTCTTGTCCTAGATAATCTTCAGCCGTCTTTTTCATTTTCTGTAAGATCATGGCTGAAATTTCCTGAGGAGTATATAAACGACCTTCAATATCTACACGAGGAGTATTGTTGTCACCACGTACAACTTTATAAGGAACACGCGCTGTTTCTTTTTGTACGTTGTCAAAAGTCTCACCCATAAAACGTTTGATAGAGAAGATAGTCTTTTGAGGGTTTGTGATAGCCTGTCGTTTAGCTGGATCACCTACTTTACGCTCTCCACCTTCTACGAATGCTACGATAGACGGTGTTGTTCTTTTACCCTCGCTATTAGCGATAACAACCGGTTCGTTACCTTCCAAAACGGAAACACAAGAGTTGGTTGTTCCTAAGTCTATACCAATAATCTTTCCCATGATTGTAAATATTTTAATTGTTATTATTCTTTGTTCTTCATCCTCTTTCCAAAGGATTCACTAAGTATTCAGCAAATGCTGTGCCAAAGAATATGAGAGGGGAAAATTTAAGGAATATGTCATGAATAATGACATTTTGTCGTGATAAAAGAAAGCCCTGGAATCGTTTGTCTCGATCCAGGGCTTTTTTTGTTATTTGTTGATTATTTCCTTTTCTTCTTTCATGTCTAACTCATTCTTGTCAGCATCAAAAAATTTGTATTCCAAGAATGCTAAACTTTGATTAGGAATAACTTTCAACCCGTGGGTGTATTTCATCTTCCACTTCATACTCAAGGGTAATAGTCCCTTGTTTACATAAGCTGCGACATACGGATGTACATGTAAGGTGAATTTCTTCACATGATGTTTGTTGACCAGACAATCTATCTTTTCTTCCAAGCTGTCAGTGAAAAGTATAGAAGGCTTGACTGTTCCTGTACCAAAGCATGAGGGGCAATTTTCAGATGTGTCAACATCCATTGCTGGACGTACCCTTTGTCGGGTGATTTGCATTAATCCAAATTTGCTAAGGGGAAGAATATTATGCTTAGCACGGTCATTTGCCATTGCCTTTGTCATATGTTCAAAAAGCTTTTGCCTATTTGCCGCTTCTGCCATATCTATGAAATCGATGACAATGATGCCACCCATATCTCGTAGACGAAGTTGGCGAGCGATCTCATCAGCGGCGGCTATGTTTACGTCGATAGCAGTTTTCTCTTGAGCGTCACTTCCTTTTGATCGATTTCCACTGTTTACGTCTATAACGTGCATAGCTTCCGTGTGTTCGATAATTAAGTATGCTCCACTTTTATAAGTGACAGTTCGTCCGAAAAGAGACTTTATTTGCTTAGTAACAGCAAAGTTGTCAAAAATCGGAAGTTCTCCCGTATACATTTGTACAATCTCTTCTCGTCCGGGAGCGATAAGGCTTACATAATCACGAACATTATTGTAAACCTCTTTGTCATTTACATAAATATTTTGGAAAGATGGATTAAATATATCACGTAGCAAAGCTACTGTACGTGCTGTTTCCTCATAAACAATAGCTGGCGCTTTGAGTTTGGGCACTTTTGCTATATTGTCTTCCCATCGTTTCACTAATGTCTTTAGTTCATGATCAAGCACTGCGACACGTTTGCCTTCTGAAGATGTTCTAACGATAACGCTGAAATTCTTCGGCTTGATGCTTTGGATAAGCTGGCGTAGTCGTGCACGTTCTTCGCTTGATTTAATTTTAGTGGAAACAGAGACTTTATCGGCAAATGGTATTAGCACGATATATCTTCCAGCAAAAGATAGCTCAGAAGTTAATCGGGGGCCTTTTGTCGAAATAGGTTCTTTCGCAATTTGAACCAACACCTCTTGTCCTACTTTTAAAACATCGCTGATGCTGCCGTTTTTTTCTATCTCCGGCAAGATTGGTGTTTTGGCCAATGATGGAGATTTTTTAGGGTCGTTCAGTAACTGTTTTAAGTATTTTTGTTGGGTGTTGAAATTAGGACCTAAGTCCAAATAGTGAAGAAACGCATCTTTTTTGTAGCCTACATCAATGAACGCAGCATTCAAGCCCGGCATAAGTTTTTTTACTTTACCTAGGTATATGTCACCAACGGCAAACGATACATTGCGGGCTTCTTTTTGAAGCTCCACAAGGCTCTTATCCTCCAATACGGCAATAGATACCTCTTTGGGCTGTACATCAACTACTAATTCACTAACCACTTAAGATGTGTTTTTTTTATTAGACCTTATAAAATACGCAAAGAACAAACTTAAAAGGTCACTTATTAAGTTTGTTCTTTAGAGTTTACTTGAAATAGACTTATTTCTTCTTATGTCTATTCTTCTTCAGTCTCTTTTTGCGCTTGTGCGTAGACATTTTATGTCTTTTTCTTTTCTTTCCGCTAGGCATTGTTTTAAAATTTTAAAATTAAACGTATAATAGTTAATTACTTAACGTCGTTGATAAAAGTTTTTGCCGGTTTAAATGATGGAATGTTATGTTCCGGAATAATGATTGTTGTATTTTTGGAAATATTACGAGCTGTTTTTTGAGCTCTTTTTTTGATCACGAAACTTCCGAAACCTCTTAAATATACATTTTCGCCGTGAGCTAATGAGCCTTTTACGATTTCCATGAAAGACTCAACGCTTGCTAACACCGTCTGTTTGTCAATGCCGGTGTTTTTCGAAATTTCGCTAACAATATCTGCTTTAGTCATGTTTATAAAATAATTAGTTTGATTTTGACCTATTAATTTTTTGGATTGCAAATATATAGCTTTTTATTTAAGTGAAAAAAGAAATATGGTCCATTTTTTATGAAAAAAGATACATGTTTCTTCTGGATATATGTGTATGTTTGCGCTATTCAAATAGTTATAGTATTGAAAAGAGAAGGTGAAAAATCTTGTATAGACCAGAGTGATAGGATGTTGTGTTTGAGTGATAGCTTGATAGCTTGGTATTTGCTAAATAAGCGAGAGTTGCCGTGGAGGGAGACTGCTGATCCGTATAAAATATGGGTGTCAGAAATTATACTGCAGCAAACTCGAGTGGCTCAAGGATTAGATTATTTCAATCGCTTTATTTATAGATTCCCGGATGTTAAGTCGTTGGCTTTAGCGGAGGAGGATGAGGTGTTGAAATATTGGCAGGGGTTGGGTTATTATAGTAGGGCTCGCAATATGCGTGCGGCCGCAAAAGATATTCTAATACGTTTTAATGGCGTTTTTCCTGAAAGTTATGAGGATGTTCTTTCTTTAAAAGGTGTGGGTGAATATACAGCGGCGGCGATAGTCTCTTTTGCTTGGAACTTGCCTTATCCGGTGGTTGATGGTAATGTATATCGTGTGTTAGCTCGTTTGTTCGCTATTGATGTTCCAATAGATACAAGTAAAGGAAAGCGCTTGTTTTATGGATTGGCGCGTGAGATAATGGATTTGTCTCGTGCCGGAATGCATAATCAAGCGATTATGGAATTGGGTGCGTTGTGTTGTACTCCTCAGAGTCCGATTTGTGAGCAGTGTCCCTTAAAAGAGACTTGCGTCTCATTCGCTACTGATACGAAGACTCTTTATCCGGTGAAACAGAATAAGATAAAAGTTCGAAATCGTTATTTCCATTATTTCTACCTTGTATATAATGGGCGGACTTGGCTGCATAGGCGAGATGGTAAAGATATTTGGGCTGGCTTATATGAATTTCCCATGATAGAGACTGAGAGTGAATTTGATTTTGTGAGCTTAAGCAAGCAAGATGTTTTTAAGGTATTATTAGGTGATGCTGGCACAATGAAAGTCACTCCGATCGCTTTGAAAATCAAGCATGTTTTATCGCATCAAATTCTATATGCCTCATTTTATCGGGTTGATTTGGATCGTATGCCATTATCCATGAACGATTATGTATCTGTTTTCTGTCAGGATTTAGAAGATTATGCGGTTCCTCAGTTAATTCATAATCAGTTGGGAAAGTTAAATGCGGTGAGTGTGTCACAAAATAAATAGGAAACTTGTAGGAATGCTTGAATTTGTGTTCCTTTGTATGGTTATTAAAAGATTAATTAGCTATGTCATTAAATAAAGTTATTCTGATAGGCAATGTCGGTAAAGATCCTGATGTGCGTTATTTTGATGCGGGAGTAGGTATCGCCAATTTTCCGTTGGCGACATCAGAAAGAGGATATACATTGTCTAATGGGACAGTTGTGCCAGAGCGGACAGAGTGGCATAATATTGTAGTTCGTAAAGATTTGGTGCCTTTTGTGGAGAAGTGGGTTCGTAAAGGATCTGGCTTGTATGTAGAAGGTAAGATCCGTACGAGGAGTTATGATGATCAAACAGGCATAAAACGATATGTTACGGAAATTTATGCGGATCGTGTTGAGTTTTATAGCACAGGCTCTCGTCCTGCAGATGCGATGAATACATCTTCTCAATCTCAGGCGAATTCGTCTTATGCGAATTCATCTCAATCGCAAAACGTATCTCGGTCGTCTGTTTCGGTATCATCAACAATGTCTCAGCCGCTGAATGCGTCAGAAGATATGAATGTAGAAGATGATTTGCCGTTCTGATATTTGTTTAACTAATATACTTTTCCTTGGACTCGGATTATTATTTATGGGGCTTATTCGATAATGTAGTAGTACAGGAGTTGACAGCTGGTCCTGTGATAGCGTTAAGCCTTGCTTTTTTATTGCTGTTTGTTTCTGGCTTTGTGTCAGCGTCAGAGGTGGCGTTTTTTTCATTGACGCCAGGTGATTTGAATGATATTAGAGAAGAAAATCGTCCATCAGATCCTATTGTAAAACGTCTTTTGGAGCGCTCTGAATATTTATTGGCTTCCATTCTGATCGCTAATAACTTTGTGAATGTAGCGGTCGTTATGCTTTGTACTTATGCGATTAATGAGTGGATAGATTTTTCGTCCGCTCCTCTTCTTGGTTTTTTATTAGAAACTATTTTATTGACATTTTTGCTGCTTCTTTTTGGTGAGATTATGCCAAAGATCTATGCGCAAAAAAACTCGTTGCGTTTTGTTCGTTTCTCCGCTTCTACATTAAGTATGGTAGAGCGTTTTTGCAAACCTTTGGCAACAATATTGGTTAATTCAACATCGATTATCAATAAAGCTTTATCGAAAAAGAAATATGATATATCTGTAGATGAATTGTCGAAAGCTTTGGAGCTGACATCTACGGAGATTCCGGAAGAGAAAGAGATGTTGGCTGAAATCATCAAGTTTTATAACAAGACTGCGGATGAGATTATGACACCTCGCTTGGACATGGAAGATATTGATATAAAGATCAGCTTTAGAGAGGTGGTGGGTTTTATTATAAAATCGGGCTATTCTCGTATCCCTGTTTATTCGAAGAGTGAGGACAATATAAAAGGCATCTTATATATTAAAGATCTATTGCCTTATATAGATAAGCCAGATACATTTCGTTGGCAAAGTTTGATTCGTCCTGCATATTTTGTGCCTGAGACTAAAAAAATTGATGACCTATTGGAGGAGTTTCGCACAAATAAGATTCACATGGCGATTGTGGTAGATGAGTTTGGTGGGACTTCCGGTATTGTTACGATGGAGGATATTTTGGAAGAAATAGTGGGTGAGATTTCTGACGAGTATGATGAGGATGAGCAGCAATTTGTTCGTTTAGCGGATGGTAGCTTGATTTTTGAGGCGAAGATCTTATTGACGGACTTTTTTAGGGTGATTGATGCGGATCCTTCTGATTTTGGTAAATTGACAGAAGAGGTTGAGACTTTAGCCGGACTTTTGTTAGAGATAAAAGGAGACTTTCCTCGTCGTAGGGAAATTATTGACTATAAGGATTTTCGTTTTCAAATATTAGAGGTCGATAATCGTCGAATCCTACAGGTTAAGTTTAATCGTATCTCAAGGAATGATAAGGAAGAAAATACAGAACGAGAAGATTTGCTCTAAAAATGGCATTGTTATATAAATGCGCTAGACCGCTATATGGTGTATGGAAAATAGAGGAGACATCTGTTGAGCTATTGGAAAAACTTGAGCATAAAGAGCGCTATATCACTTTCTTGGCTCAAGTGTCACAAGAGCGGCGTCGGCAAGAGTTTTTGGCGAGTCGTTTGCTCTTGAGGGAGCTTTTAGGTAAAGAAGAGGAGATCTCTTATCGTTTGTCGGGCGCTCCCTATTTAGTGTCGAGATCGTTTCATATCAGCATTTCTCATACCAATGGTTTTGTGGCTGTTATTTTAGGAGATACACCCGTTGGGATAGATATAGAATATCGTTCGGATAGGGTGCGGAAGATAAGAAGTCGTTTTATGACTCAAGAAGAGGAGAAAGAGCTTGATTTAAATCATGAGTTGGAGCATTTGTTGGTTCATTGGTGCGCCAAGGAAACTTTATTTAAGGTTATAGACCAAGAGGGAGTGGATTTTCAAAAACATCTCCATGTGTTACCTTTTCACTTTAAGGAGAGGAGAGGATGTTTTACGGTGAAAGAGACTAAAACGGATAGATCTAATAGCTATGAATTTGTTTACGAAGTTTCAGATAGCTATGTGTTGACACGCACAAAATAAATTGTATAGAAAAAGGGCAGTTTCAATTTAATAAACACTGCCCCTTTTGTTAATTATTTCTGCCAAATTTCCCAAGCCGCGAACGCTTGAAGCAATAACATTTCGAGGCCGTTTTTAACGGTTGCTCCCATTTCTTTTCCTTTCTTCATAAATAGAGTCTCATCTGGATTATAAAGCAAATCATACAAAAGATGATTGGGGGTTAACAATTCGTATGGAATATTAGGGCAAGAGTCTACTTTTGGAAACATTCCGAGAGGTGTCGTATTGACAATCACGGTGTACTGCTCCATGATGCTAGGTGTGATTTCTTCATACGTAATGCAATATTCTTTAGGCTTTCTAGAAACTAAGGTGGCGCCTACGCCTAATTGCTTTAATCCATGAAAGACCGCTTTAGAAGCCCCGCCCGTTCCGAGGATAAGCGCTTTGCGATGTGTCTCATTCAATAGAGGATCGATAGATTGTTTAAATCCGATAATATCAGAATTATACCCTACTAGTTTTAATTTGCCAAAGAGTCCTTTGGTAAACTTAATAACATTGACTGCTCCTATTTGGCGAGCGTCTTCGTCTAAGTCATCCAGATAGGGAATAACTTTTTCTTTATAAGGAATGGTTACGTTGAGACCGTTAAGTTCATGGTTTTCCTTGATTACATCCTTTATTTCCTTAATATTTGGGATTTCGAAGTTGATGTATTCAGCGTCGATTTTTTCCGCCTCAAACTTTTGGTTGAAATACGTTTTAGAAAACGAATGTCCGAGGGGATATCCCAGTAAACCATATTTCTGCATAACCTTTGTATTTTTATTATTCTTTAGATCCTGTATATAGTGAGCAGATTCCGAAGGTTAACGTACGTACGCGAGTTTGTTTGAACCCTTGTTTCGCAAGTAAGTCAGTCATGACTTTACCTTGGGGAACCACTTTGATAGAAGCCGGTAAATAACTATATGCGACTTTTTCTTTAGAGAGTAGACGGCCGATAAAAGGTATTATGGTTTTTGAGTAAATTTGGTAGAGTTGTTTCATCGGGAAATGCTCCGGAGTGGAAAGCTCTAAGATCATGATATGTCCACCAGGCTTGATCACACGATACATTTCGGCAATGCCCTTTTCAATATTCTCAAAGTTACGTACACCAAAAGCGGCGGTTACGGCATCAAATGAGTTGTCTTTATAAGTTAAAGCCGTACAGTCTTGTTGTTCGAATGATATCTGCTCAGATAGGCCGAGTGTGGCTACTTTTTTGCGTCCAACTTCCATCATTCCAATGGAGATATCTGCTCCCGTGATGTGTGTCGGATGTAATTCTTTCTGCATGGAGATAGCCAGATCTCCGGTACCTGTCGCGATATCCAAAATATGTTTGGGTGAAAATGGGCGCAAGAAAGCGATACCTTTCTTGCGCCATGTCTTATCAATACCGAACGAGAGCGTATGGTTGAGCTGGTCGTATGTTTCGGCTATAGAGTCGAACATGCGTTTAACTTGTGAACCTTTATGTTCCTTGTCGTTGTAAGGAAGGATCTTTTCTGAGCCATACTGTGTCATGCCGTTCGTGTTTTTATTATTTATTTAAATATTCAGTAACGTTTTTCTCGATTCGGTTTAATAAGTTCTCCGTGTCGCCCTTAACGAATTTCTCGCCTGTGATGTTCTCATACAATTCGATATAGCGATTGCTGATACCCTCTACGATTTCAGGAGTCATTTCAGGAACTTGTTGTCCTTCTTTTCCTTGGAAGCCGTTATCCATCAACCATTCACGAACGAATTCTTTTGAAAGTTGTTTTTGAGGTTCTCCCTTTGCGAAACGCTCCTCGTATCCTTCAGAATAGAAATAACGAGAAGAGTCTGGAGTGTGAATTTCGTCGATCAAATAGATTTTACCGTCGCGATGGCCAAACTCGTATTTTGTATCTACTAGGATTAAGCCGCGTTTTTGGGCGATTTCAGTACCACGTTTAAATAAAGCCATGGTATATTTCTCTAGAGTTTCATATTCATCTTTAGAAATTAGGCCTTTGGCTAAGATCTCTTCTTTAGAGATATCTTGGTCATGTTCGCCAATTTCGGCTTTAGTGGTAGGAGTGATGATAGGTTCCGGGAAACGTTGATTCTCTCGCATGCCTTCAGGAAGTTTTACGCCACAGATTTCACGCACGCCATTTTTGTACGCACGCCATGCGCTTCCACATAGATAACCGCGCACGATCATCTCAACGGGGAATCCTTGACATTGAACGCCTACTGTAACCATAGGATCTGGTGTGGCAAGTTTCCAGTTCGGGCAAATATCTGTTGTCGCGTCAAGGAATTTAGCTGCGATTTGGTTCAACATCTGTCCTTTGTAGGGTATACCTTCAGGAAGGATAACATCGAAAGCGGAGATACGGTCCGTAGCGACCATAACCAATACTTCATCGTTGATGTTATACACGTCGCGTACTTTTCCGTGATATACGCTCTTTTGGCCGAGGAAATTAAAGTCTGTCTTAACTAATGCCTTCTTCATGACTTTTTTGTTTAATTGTTCTCTATATTTGTTTTTTTCTCTTTGATATCTTTTTTTCTTTTTTCGTCAAACTTATCGTAAGCCTCAACTATTTGCTGTACTAATTTATGACGGACAATATCTTTTTTTGTGAATTCTATTTTTCCAATGCCACTTACGCCTTTTAATATTTGCATGGCTTGAATCAAGCCAGAGGTGGTAGATGGCGGTAGGTCTATTTGGGTGACATCTCCCGTGACTATCATTTTAGCGTTCATACCCAGTCGGGTAAGGAACATTTTTATTTGATGTGTTGTCGTGTTTTGTGCTTCGTCTAATATGATAACGGCATCATTTAGGGTCCTGCCTCTCATGAAAGCCAATGGAGCGATTTGTATCACGTTGTTTTCCATGTACTCTTTTAGTTTGGCGGCTGGTATCATATCTTGCAAAGCGTCATAAAGGGGTTGCAAATAGGGGTCGAGCTTGTCTTTCATTTCGCCCGGGAGGAAACCTAATTTCTCGCCAGCCTCGACAGCGGGTCGGCTGAGTATGATTTTTCGAACCTCTTTATTTTTTAATGCTTTAACCGCTAATGCGATCGCGACAAATGTCTTACCAGATCCTGCAGGACCTGTTGCGAAGACTAAATCGTTATTTTCAAAAGCTTTAACTAAAAGTCTCTGATTTTCGGTACGTGCCGTGATGGGCTTTCCGTTCATTCCGTGAATAATCAGATTTTCTTGTTTTACGATGGTTGGTCCTTTTCCTTTGACAATATCTAAGATGACATCTTCCGAGAGTGAATTATATTCTTCGCAATATTTTTCTACTTCACGGATTTTTTTTAGGAATAGCTCAGATTCATCTTCATCGCCAATGATTTTCATTATGTTTCCGCGGGCAACAATACGCAATTTAGGAAACAGTGTTTTAATTAATTGCATATTTACGTTGTTAACGCCGTAGAATATTACAGGATCTACGCTTTCAAGAATATAAATTCTTTCAATCATCCGCTATTTGTTTTTATTTAGTCTTAAAGAAAATTGCTAATCTTTTGATGTTTTATTTGAGTTACAAATTTAGCAATATTCTTCGTCTATTAGTGTAAAGGAGATGTTTAATTTTATCACTCGTTTGATAAATCACGTATGTATTACTTTTTTAAGTATCTATCTTTTCCGGGTGTGGATAATTTCTTAATTTCAGGTGGTTAATTTTATATATTTGATACGGTTGTGACAGTGTTATAAGTTTTGGCTTATAATATGCTGTGTTATAACTGATTAAGTGAATAGTTAATCACTTGTTGAGTGAATAACTATTCTAAGGTTAAGTGATTAGTTAATCACTCAAGTAGTGACTAACTAACGGGATAAAAAGGAAATTGTAGAAGCCTTGAAGTGGGCACTTATATTCACTATTTTTGGGGCGTAATCACAGATATGAGGGCTTTTTTTCTTATGTTTGCCAGTCAAAAAGTGAATTTTAAAATGAAAAAATTTTTTAATGTATTGCTATTGTTGTTGCTAAGTGTGTCAGCGATGGCATTTTTTTCGTGTAAGGAGAAGAGAGGGGAGTTGAAGAAGATTTGGTATAATGGAAGCTATAATCGAGATTTTAAGGATTTAAATGATGTGCATTTAGAGGCTGCGAAAAAGATTGGCATTAAACCGATAGCATCTCGTGAAGAGGCGGAGCATGCTTCTAAAAAAATGGAGAAAATAGAGACTAATGATTATTATGAAGTAGAGAAATTGACGCATTCTATACCTTATTTAGTGCCGGAAGCAGCTGCTTTGCTGGAAGATATCGGTAAGAATTTTCAAGATTCATTGAGAAATTTGAATGCTTCAATTTATAAGATAAAGGTAACCAGTGTGACACGTACATCGGCTGATGTGCAAAAGCTAAAAAGAAGAAATTCTAATTCATCAGTAAATTCGGCACATCAGTATGGTACGACTTTTGATGTTTCTTGGGCTCGTTACACAAAAGTGGATGAGCAGGATACTTTAAATATAGAGCGTGATCAGCTAAAAATGGTGCTTGCCTCTGTGCTTCGTGATTTGAAAAGAGACAACCGTTGTTATGTAAAGCATGAGCGCAAACAAGGATGTTTTCATATTACGGCGCGATGAGTTAGGCTTGTTGAAATGGGAGTTGAATGAAAATCCCAAGTGTAGCGATAGGTTATACTTGGGATTTTTATTATAGATTATCCTTCGACAATTTTATATCCGGAGACGGTGAGCATTTGGCGAATTTCATTGATTTGCTGTTGATTGCGAGTCTCCATCTCTAAGCGTAAATAGCAGCCGTTGATGTCAGCCGTATGGCTTACTCTTTCATGATATACCGAGACAACATTTGCTCCGGTAGAAGCGATGATTTCTGATACGTGTTGGAGTTGTCCGGGTTTATCGACCAATTCGATGGTCATAGAGCTAGAGCGACCGGATTTTTGTAAGCCTCGACCTATGACGCGTGAAAGGATGTTTACATCAATGTTTCCTCCGGAGATTAGGCAGATGACTTTTTTCCCTATGATAGGTACTTTGTTGAACATTGCGGCTGCTACGGCTACAGCTCCCGCGCCTTCCGCAATTAATTTGTGCTGTTCTATTAATGTCAAAATAGCCGTGGATATTTCGTCATCAGATACGGATACGATTTCATCTACATATTTTTGGCAGAGATCAAACGTATGAATGCCTGGTTCTTTTACGGCGATACCATCCGCTATTGTGCGTACACCATCTAGGCGTTCTATTTTTCCATGTTCGATGGAATTGAGCATACTTGGCGCTCCATTGGCTTGTACGCCATATATTTTTATGTTGGGATTGAGGTTTTTGATCGCATAGGCCACACCGGAGATCAATCCTCCTCCACCGATCGGAACGATGATAGCATCAGCGTCTGGAAGTTGGTCTAATAGTTCCAATCCGATGGTGCCCTGTCCTGCAATCACGTCTTCGTCATCAAATGGATGTATAAATGTATAACCTTTCTCGTCTCTTAGTTGTAAGGCTTTATTATAAGCGTCATCATATACTCCTTCCACGAGACACACATCCGCTCCATAAGATTTGGTGGCTTCCACTTTTGATATGGGAGCATTGTCAGGCAGGCAAATCAATGATTTAATGCCATGAGCGGTTGCCGCGAGTGCTACTCCTTGTGCATGATTTCCAGCAGAGCAGGCAATGACACCGTGTGATTTTTCTTCTTCAGTCAACTGGGAGATTTTAAAACAAGCGCCTCTTACTTTAAAAGAACCGGTCACTTGCAAATTCTCCGGTTTAAGAAAAACTTGTGCTTCTGGATTGATATTTGGCGCATGGATTAAATCGGTGCGTCTGATGATTGTCTTTAGGGCATACGATGCCTGATAAATTTTATCAAGAGTAAGCATTTTATTTGTCTATTTATTAAATTGATACCTCAAATGTATAAAAATATATCATTATATATTTATTTGGCGCTAAAATTAGCGTTTTTTTTATGTATACAACCTTTTTGGCTTGAATTTGTTATATTACAAAGAAAAAAACAGAAAATATATGGTAGTTATTGATTTGACAAAAGATGGTTTTATAGCGAATGTTGGTGATTTTGAATCGAATCCAAAGGAATGGGAATATATAGGTAGTCGTCCTTGTTTGGTGGATTTTCAAGCTCCTTGGTGTGGTTATTGCAAACGCCTGAGTCCTGTGTTGGATGAATTAGCAAAAGAGTTTGACGGAAAACTATATATTTATAAGGTTGATGTAGACCAGGAAGAGGAGTTGGAGAAAGCGTTTAATATTCGAACAATTCCTACTTTATTGTTTTGTCCTTTGGATGGTCCTCGTGAAATGATGATTGGCACGATGGGTAAGCAGGAGTTGAGGCAATTAATTATAGAGAAGCTTCTAAAATAAATTCACATTGATGGTATTTGAGAATTTAAGAAAAAAGCCTGCCTCATAATGAGGTAGGCTTTAGTGTTTATAATCAAATGCTTTATTATAAAAATTGGATTAATAAGAGTCCTATCCCAACAGATACACCGGTTGCTATTAATCCGGGCATCATGAACGAATGGTTTAAAACGAAACGTCCAATACGTGTTGTTCCTGTTCGATCGAAATTGATCGCCGCGACAATAGTTGGATAGTTTGGAATAAAGAAATATCCATTTACCGCAGGGAATAATGCGATGAGCATATAAGGGGATATGCCTAAAGCGATACCTAGGGGTAATAGTGCGCGGATTGTGGCTGCTTGACTAAATAGCAAGATAGACATAACGAAAAGCGCTAGTCCAAAAAGCCAAGGCATTTGTGTGACCACTTGCTCGATTGATCCTTTGATCTCAGCCATGTTGCCGGCGATGAATGTATCTCCCATCCAAGCAATACCAAAAATAGCCACAACTGCTTGCATACCTGCGGAAAATACAGAACCTTGTGCAGCTTTGATGCCATCAGTCTTTGTTAGCAAGAGAATCAAAGCGGAAGCGGCAAGCATCAGGATCTCTATAATGTGAGCCATTTGCATAGAGACTTGCTCATTGCCTATTTTAAATACAGGGCGAAGAGACTCCATAGAGCCAAAGATGACTATAGCTATTGTGGCGAGAATAAAGATTATAACGGATAATGCCGCGTTTTTTTGATTCTCTACACCCTTTGCCTCATAATGCTCTGAGCTAAACTCATGGTTGGCTACTCGTTTTAGATATTCTGGATCCTCATTTAACTCTTTACCAACTTTAAGAGAATAAAGTGCTCCTGCTAAAACGCCTAACAAGGTGCATGGAACGGAGATCATTAAAATGTTTATGAGAGAGATGTTATATCCGGCCAGCATACTAAGCATAGCTACTGTGGCGGCCGATATAGGACTGGCGGTGATTGCCTGTTGTGAGGCGATTACCGCGATAGCTAAAGGACGTTCAGGGCGTATTTTTGTTTCTGTGGCAACTTCAGCGATTACAGGAAGGACAGAATAAGCGACATGTCCTGTTCCTGCGATAAAAGTGAAAAGATACGTAACAAATGGACTTAAGATCGTAATACGTTGCGGGTTCTTACGCAATAATTTCTCTGCCCATTTAACCATTAAGTCAAGTCCGCCAGCGGCTTGCATGCAACTGGCCGCAGCGATAACAGCCACAATCATCAGCATGACGTCAATAGGAGGAGATGTGGGTTGTAATCCGAATCCAAAGGTTAGTATACCAAGGCCCAAACCACCCAATACACCCAATCCGATACCTCCGATACGGGCGCCTATGATGATGGCCATTAAAACGAAAGCTAATTGTAACAACATGCCGTGCAAATCTTTTGATTTAGTTTGTAATGGATGCAAAATTACTTATTTTTGTTCCTCTTTGAATAACAAAAACGCAAAAAACGAATGAAAAGAACAAGTTTCGCTATTTTAATCGGGTTATTTTGCTTCTTTCCTGCAATTTTCGCTCAGGTACGTAGTGAGTTCCTGTTAGAAAAAAATTGGAAATTTACGAGGGAAGATAGCCCGGAGTTTATTAATCCTACATTTAATGATGCGGCATGGCAGTCCGTGACAGTCCCTCATGATTGGGCGATCTACGGCCCTTTTAGCGCTCAAAACGATAAGCAGGAGGTTGCTATTTTGCAAGATGGACAAACAGAAGCCATGGAGCATGCCGGCCGTACAGGAGGTTTGCCTTTTGTGGGTGTTGGTTGGTATCGACTAGAGTTTGAGGTGCCACAATTTAAATCCGGCAAGCGTGCCACGATCCTATTTGATGGTGCGATGAGTCATGCTAAAGTGTATGTGAATGGACAAGAGGTTGGATATTGGCCTTATGGTTATAATTCATTTTATTTTGATATAACAAAGCAGTTAAAACCGGGAAAAAAGAATGTATTAGCGGTTCGTTTGGAGAATTTGCCTGAATCTTCTCGTTGGTATCCGGGAGCGGGGTTGTATAGAAATGTGCATATTATTGTGACAGAAGACGCTCATATACCTGTATGGGGTACTTATGTTACTACGCCTGCGGCTAATAAGAGTTTCGCTCGTGTGAATGTACGGACGCAAGTGGAGTTGCCTGCTGGAGCTGATGTGAATAGGTATAGTTTGACAACTAGCTTGTGGAATCCGAATAAGCAAAAAATCGTTGAGCAGACAATGCCGTTATCTCAAATAAAGTATAGAGATAATAGCTTATCTCAGGAGTTTGTGGTTCAAACTCCAACATTATGGTCTCCGGATATGCCGGCGCTTTATGTGGCGGAGACTCGTTTATATGAAGAGGGTCAATTGAAAGATATTTATGAGACTTCTTTTGGCATTCGGACAATTGAGATTGTGCCGGATAAGGGCTTTTTCTTAAATGGGGAGAAGACTGTTTTTAAAGGTGTTTGCAATCATCATGACTTAGGTCCGTTAGGTGCGGCTGTGAATGATGCGGCTATTCGTCGTCAGATTCGATTATTAAAGGATATGGGCTGTAATGCGATTCGTACTTCTCATAATATGCCGGCGCCGGAGTTGGTAAAGGCTTGTGATGAAATGGGTATGATGTTGATGGCGGAGAGCTTTGATGAATGGAATAAGGCTAAATGCGCAAATGGATATAATTTGCTTTTTGATCAATGGGTAGAGAAGGATTTAGTGAACTTATTGCGTCATTATCGTAATAATCCGAGTGTTGTTATGTGGTGCATTGGCAATGAAGTGCCGAATCAATGGAATGAGACCGGATGTAAGATCTCTAAGTTCTTACAAGATATTTGCCATCGTGAAGATCCGACTCGCCCTGTAACACAAGGAATGGATGCTCCGGATGCGGTTGTTAATAATAATATGGCGGCGGTAATGGATGTGCCCGGATTTAATTATCGTCCCTTCCGTTACCAAGTGAATTATAAAAAATTGCCACAACGAATCATTTTGGGTAGTGAAACGGCTTCTACCGTAAGCTCTCGTGGTGTATATAAGTTTCCGGTAGAGCGTAAGGCAATGGCGGTTTATGATGATCATCAGAGTTCTTCTTATGATGTAGAGCATTGTGGTTGGTCTAATCTTCCGGAAGATGATTTTATACAACATGAGGATTTACCTTATTGTATAGGTGAATTTGTATGGACTGGGTTTGATTATTTGGGTGAGCCTACACCTTATTATACCAATTGGCCAAGTCATAGTTCTTTGTTTGGTATTATTGATTTGGCAGGTATACCCAAGGATCGCTATTATTTATATCGGAGTCATTGGAATAAAGAGGAGAAGACTTTGCATATCTTGCCGCATTGGACATGGCCGGATCGTAAAGGTAAGGTAACTCCGGTATTTGTGTATACAAATTATTCTTCTGCTGAATTATTTATTAATGGGAAAAGTCAGGGTAAACGCACGAAAGATTTGGGTGTCACTATTGATAGCAGCTATACGGAGACTGCTCAAAAGAACTTTGAGCGTCAGAAGCGTTATCGTTTGATGTGGATGGATACTAAATATGAACCGGGAACATTGAAGGTTATCGCTTATGACGAGAAGGGTAATGCGGTAGCGGAGGAAGAGGTGCATACTGCCGGAAAGCCGCATCATATAGAATTGACAGCCGATCGTAAACGTTTGATGGCTGACGGAAAAGATCTATCGTTTATAAATGTCAGAATTGTAGATAAGAACGGTAATCTTTGTCCTGATGAGACGCGAAAGATACACTTTAATGTGCATGGAGCGGGAATGTATCGTGCGGCAGCGAATGGAAATAGCGCAAGTTTGGAATTGTTCCATTTGCCAGAAATGTCTCTTTTCGGTGGACAGTTGACGGCGATTGTGCAAACGACAGAAGAACCAGGAACAATTTTCTTTGAAGCTTCTGCTCCAGGTGTGAAAAGTGCAATGATAGAGTTGACCTCTTTCCCTAAAGATTAGGTATTGCTCTGTGATGATATAAATGGATTTGGCGCTATATGATTGTGGCGTTAAATACTATCTTTATAGATTTTGAGAAGAAAGGCGCGTCTGTTTTGGGTTATTTCAGCTCGCCTTTCTTTTTTATTTAGATTATCTCATTAATACTTTTAATTCGTCCGGATCAATATTATTTGATATCAATATCAGAAAGACATAGAGGCGTAAATGCCATAGTGTCCATCGCCAGCGACCGGACTAATCGATAGGTTATGTTTTTTTGCGAATGGACGAGTAAAGATATAAGCGCTACCAGCGCCAATAGCGGCACCTGCGGCTACATCCCACCAATCATGCTTCTTTCCATATACACGGCTCCATCCCACGTATGTGGATATCGCATAAGCGGGAATACCCCATTTCCATCCATAGCGTCGTTGGATAAAAGCTGCACCCGCAAAAGAAACGGAAGTATGCATGGATGGAAAAGAATGATTATCGCTATGATCCGGTCTGTCTTTCTTTACGATATATTTAAGTGCGTACGTGACTCCGAGTGTTGTAATGCCTGTAAAAACACCTTGTTTTAGGCCTTGCCAATCTTGTGTCGCTAGAATCGTTGTTAAAGCGGCTACGGGTGTAATAAACACAAGTACATCTCCCGACTTGCGTACTGCTTTTCGACCTCCCGTAACCTCAATCTCTTGTGCGCATACGGATAGGCTAATTAGAAACATCATGCATGTAAAAATAAATTGTCTCATAGTAATCAACTTAAATTAAAGAGTTTAGGAATAAAAATAATGAATCCGACAATGGCGGCGGCGATAGCCATTAGTAGCACTGCGCCGGCAGCTAGGTCTTTTGTGTGTTTGATAGCTTCGTTGTAGTCTGGTGAAACGAAGTCCGCTAAAGTTTCGATAGAGGAGTTGATAGCTTCGGCTGCGAATACCGCACCGATAACGATGCAGATAGCTATCCATTCTGTGTTTGAGATATTCAACAAAAAACCACATGTAATCACATAAACAGTCGCAAAGCAATGTATCCAAGCGTTATGTTCGTTTTTGATTAAGAGTTTGATGCCATTGAATGCGTATACAAAACTCTTCAGTCTCTTTTGGATGGTAAAACCCTTATTTTTCATGAATTTTTTTAATAAATATATTCATCAGTGGGGGGCAAAGATAGTTATTTTTCAATTGATAATATCGTTTTGCGTCTTGATGTGACAGAATTTAGCTTTATGATTGATGAGAAGATATAAGATAGATATGGTTTCCGTTTTAGAGCCATGAGTGTTTGGTGTCCATATATAGTCGGCGCATTACGTTCTTGATGTGTTGTTCGTTGATTTGAAAAATGGGAATTGAAGTGAATGAATATTATTGTGCTCAGCTGTTTATGGAGTATGATAATACGCCGGTTTGTATTAACGGAGGCTGTGTCAATCAAAAGAAAAAGGTAAACGGCTTAGTTTCCTATAAGGAATTTAACTGTTTACCTTTTTATCTTGCTATTATAGATGGCTTATAGCCATTCGCTTATAAATTGGTCCATTTCGGCGGCATGTTCCTCTAGGCTCTGTAATAGCTTAAATTGAGCCTTTGTGCGGATTAAATTATGTTTGGGACTATTAATCTTATAATAAGTATCCCCATTGATATAGTCTGTCAAGAATCGAACGGTTTGCATATAAGTCAACAAGCGCCCGCCATATGGCAAAAGCCTGATCTCTGTAGGGGTCAAGAATGCTTTAGCCTTTTCCATATACCCACGTGTATAAGCTTTGAAAATATCCATATTGACATGAACGTTATCAAGATTCTCGTCGTCTTCGGCTCCGGAGTTAGCTCCGGTACGGATGAGGTCTCCTATATCGGAAAGAACGAATCCCGGCATAACTGTATCCAGGTCAATAACACAAAGAACTTTATCGCTATTAGCGTCAAATAGAATGTTGTTTACCTTTGTGTCGCAATGGTTTGTGCGTTTTTTAAGCCTTCCTTCACGATAAAGTCTTTCTTGGACGCACATGGATTCTGCTCGTTTTTCAATTTCGTCAATGAGCTCTTTAACTTCTTCAACTCGATGCGCTGTATTTGCTTCAATAGCCTCGTGGAATTGTTGTAGGCGAAATTCCATATTATGGAAGTTTGGAATAGTTTCACCTAAAGTTCCTTCGGGTATGTCAGATAGTATTGTTTGGAAATCGCCAAAAGCTTTACCTGCTTCGTATGAAAGCTCAGGTGTAACCTCCTCGTAACTTTTGCTATGGGGAATGAATAGGCATACGCGCCAATAGCTGTCGCCGTCAAAATAGAAGTTCTTACCATCTTTAGAGGGGATAAACGTCAATACTTTGCGGTCGATGTCTGTTTCCCCCATTTCTTCTAATTTTTGACGAATATGAGATGTGACGACGTGTATGTTATTTTGCAGCATCTCAACGTTGGTGAATATGTGGTGATTGATTCGTTGCAGAACGTATTTTACATCTCCTTTTTCAGTTGTGACTTTTAATGTGTCATTAATGTGTCCGTTTCCAAAAGGTTCAGCGGAAACAACTTTCTCGTTTAATTGGAAATGATCCAATATGTTTAATAATTGTTCTTTTGTTTTTCCCATGATATTTATTCTGTTAACTCGGGCAAAGATACAAAAAAAGGCCACGAAAAAAATCGTGACCTTCTTTTATTTCAAGAAATTGAAATTACTTCTTGTTGCGGTTACCGTAACGGCTCATGAACTTATCAACACGTCCGGCTGTATCCACCAATTTGGCTTTACCGGTGTAGAACGGGTGAGAAGTATTAGAGATTTCGACTTTTACCAATGGGTAGGTAACGCCATCAATCTCGATAGTCTCTTTTGCGTTAATAGTAGAACGAGTGATGAATACATCATCGTTAGACATGTCCTTGAATACTACAGGACGATAGTTCTCAGGATGAATACCTTTTTTCATTGCTTTATTGCTGTTTTATTAATTTATACTTTAAGTTTGGTAACCGGTATTTTGGGTTGCAAAGGTAAACCATTATTGTAAAAGAGCAAAAGGAATTTGTCTTAATTTTTTCAGAGGATTGTTTTTGTGTTATTTTATATGCTTTTAAGCATGAATTTAAGCGAATCTTGCTTATCTTTGTAGAAGTTTTTAATCATTAACGTAATAACATATATACAACTATGGTAAATTACAAAGATTTGGGTTTGGTAAACACTCGAGAGATGTTTGCTAAAGCTATTAAAGGCGGATATGCTATTCCTGCTTTTAACTTTAATAACATGGAACAAATGCAGGCTATCATCAAGGCTGCTGTAGAGACAAATTCTCCGGTTATTTTGCAGGTATCTAAAGGCGCTCGCCAGTATGCAAACGCTACATTGCTTCGTTACATGGCACAAGGTGCTGTTGAATATGCTAAGGAATTAGGTTGCCCGAATCCTCAGATCGTTCTTCACTTGGACCATGGTGATACATTTGAAACTTGCAAGAGCTGTATCGATTCTGGTTTCTCTTCTGTAATGATCGATGGTTCTCATCTTCCTTATGAGGAAAACGTAGCGTTGACAAAGAAAGTTGTTGACTACGCTCATCAATTCGATGTAACAGTAGAAGGTGAACTTGGTGTATTGGCAGGTGTTGAGGATGAGGTTTCTTCAGACCATCACACCTATACAGATCCTGAAGAGGTAATCGACTTCGCTCACCGTACAGGTTGCGATTCATTGGCTATCTCAATTGGTACTTCTCACGGTGCTTACAAATTTACTCCGGAGCAATGCCATATCGATCCCGCTACAGGTAGAATGGTTCCTCCTCCATTGGCATTTAACGTATTGGATGCAGTTATGGAGAAACTTCCTGGATTCCCTATCGTACTTCACGGATCTTCTTCTGTTCCTCAGGAAGAAGTTGATACCATCAATAAATATGGTGGCGCATTGAAGGCTGCTATCGGTATTCCTGAAGAGGAGTTGCGTAAGGCTGCTAAGTCTGCTGTTTGTAAGATCAATATCGATTCAGACTCTCGCTTGGCTATGACTGCTGCTATCCGTAAGGTGTTCGTTGAGAAACCGGCAGAGTTCGACCCTCGTAAATATCTTGGTCCGGCTCGTGATAACATGGAGAAACTTTACAAACACAAGATCATCAATGTTCTTGGTTCTAACGATAAGTTATAATCAGAAGTTTTTGGACATAAATAATAAAAAAGCCATCTCGTTTCCGAGATGGCTTTTTTATTATCTTTGCTTGTTTTTTAACAGATACAAACATAAAATGAAAAAATTAGTATTCGTTTGGGTGGCTTTTTGTGGCCTATTGTTGATCCCTGGTAATGTAAAGGGACAATCTTTAAAGGAGTTTTTAAAATCATCAGCGGTGAAAGATGTGGTGACGGCTGTTACTGGGGGTAAATCTTTGACTGTAGAAAACATACAGGGTACATGGACTTATACAAATCCGGCTATAAAACTGGAAGGAGAAAACAAATTGAAAAATGTAGCCGGAAACTTAGCCGCTGCTGAGGTGGAGAAAAAAATGAAGGAATATTGTGCCAAGATAGGTATTGTTGAGGGCGTGTTTAATTATACGTTCAATTCTGACAGCACTTTTACAAGTGATTTAAAACGAGGTTCGTGGAAAGGTACATATTCGTTAAATGAGGAGGAAAAAACCATTACATTTAATTATACGATAGGAAAACGGGGCATTAAAATATCGACCTTGGTAGCACATGTGATTATTTCAGGCGATGAGTTGACGTTGTTGTATAATGCCGATAAATTATTGAAATTCTTGAATACGCTTTCTTCAATATCAAACAGCACCACATTACACGCTGTTAATAAGTTGATGAATAATTATGATGGCATGATGTTGGGATTTGACTTGAAGCGATAACATCAATCATACATGTTTAGATTTAAGAGAAGATGTATTTAGGGGACAAGAACGCCGTGGTCTTTGAATAGGAAAAAGACCGCGGCGTTCTTTTTTTGTATAAATTTAAATTACTCAATTTAAGATAGCAAATTGAGTAATAAGGGTAAATAATCTTTTAATTTGATTCTTAGTATTTTTAAAGCTTGTTGTATTCTATAATCCACGGTTTTGGGGGATATGTTTAATCTTGTCGCTATTTCTTGATAGGTAAAGCCCTGAAAACGATTTAAAATAAATGCTTCCTTATAGTTCTCCGGTAGTTCTTGAAGAGATTTTTCTATTTTCTTTGTTAACTCTTCCGCTATATAAAAATTAGGATCATCATAAGGTGTTTGAGAGTCTGCATATAAAATGTTTAATATGTGATTTTTTGTTTCGTTTTTATCGATTTGTTTAAGGCAGTTGTTTCGAACAGCTTTGAATAAGTAAGTTAGAGGAGAAGTCTCGATAACAATGAAATTTTTATGCTCCCAAAGCCAAATCATAATATCTTGTACAATTTCTTCACCAATTTCAAAGTTAACATATTGATTCGCATAGGCGCAGAGCATAGGGTAATATTTATTGAAAAAATGATCGAAGGCTTTCTCGTCTCCTTTTTGAATGGATAAAAAGAGTTGTAGGTCTTCTCGTTGTATATTGTTAGGTTCCATGTCTTTTGGAATATTTACTTTTTTTGTAAGACAAATGTATGCAAAAACTTAATTTTTTTCATTTTTTTGTTTAGGATATTTCTTGTGTTAAGGATCTTATATATAAAAAGCATATGGAAAATAAGTGTAAATATGATATAGAAGAGTCTTTGCTTTTGCGTTATTTTAACAGACAGGCAACCTTGGAAGAGTGTCAATATGTAGAAGAATGGATACGGCAATCTGAGATAAATCTTCAAAAAGCTCGTAGTTTGTATCATGTAATGTTTTCTGCTGCGACATTGCGAATTTTATGTACAACTTCACCAGAAAAGGCTTTAAAACAAGTAAAGCAAAAGATGTATAGAAAAAATCTGAGGATTGGACTAGTAAAAAAATTCCAGCAAATAGCTGCAATTTTTTTTATTCCGTTATTGATAGGTCTGAGTTATTATATCCTTAAAGATAAGGAAGATTCTTTGGATTGGGTAAAAGTACAGATGAGTGAGGGAATGGTTGGATCTATAGTCTTGCCGGATGGCTCAAGGGTATGGTTAAATTCAGGCTCAACGATCAAATATCCTTCGATATTTGCTTCAGATATACGAAAAGTAGAGTTGAGTGGAGAGGCATATTTCTCTGTGGAAAAAGAGGTTGACCGTAAATTCGAGGTGCGTTTAAATAATGAGGTAACGATTGAAGTATTAGGAACTCAGTTTAATGTTGATGCATATGAAAACAGTGATTTTATTTCAACGACTTTGGTCTCAGGCTCTGTTAGGTTGTCTTATATAAATGAAAAAGAGCAGAAAACATCATTGTTGATGCAGCCTAATGATAAAGTGATTTATAATAAAGAAAGCAGGTTTGTAGATAGAAATAAAGTAGATTCAAGAAATGAAATCGCATGGAAAGATGGCTTGATTTGTTTCAACAATGAATCATTCGCAAATATCATGAAGAAATTAGAAAAATACTATGGAGTAGACATCAAGGTAGAAAACCCCAATGTACTGGATTATCAATACTCAGGTAAATTCAGACGTTCAGACGGTGTCATGTATGCCCTAAAGGTGCTGCAGAAAGATGTTAACTTCAAGTTTAGCAGAGATTTAGTTAACCATATTATTTACATTAAATAAATGCCTATGATAAAATACCGATAAATATCAAATGAATTCACAAAAACAAGAATGCTGACAAATGGCCGTTTGTCAGCACTCTCCATTAACACTATTAAGTAATCGTATTAATTACAAAAGTATTACAAAGGTATGAAAAAATATTTTTTTTGGGTAGATTATACTCTCAAAAATAATCAAAATAGCCGCTTTTTTAACATTATGAGATTGTTTTTGTTTTTAACATTCACATCTATTTTTAGTTTGTTTGCGGAAAATAACCATTCACAGAATGCAAAAGTTACTTTATCAAGGAATAATTGTAGTATTGGATTGATATTAAATGATATAGAATCTCAAGTAGATTATTTGTTTATAATTAATTCAAATGTAGATACACAGAGAAAAGCATCTATAAAAGTAAAGGACACTCCAGTTTCTATAGTTTTGGATAAATTATTTAGAAATACAAATGTACACTATGTCATGGAGGGTTCCCATATTATTTTATCTAATCATAAATCTGATGTTGTTGCTGTTGCACAGCAACAAAGGATTATAAGAGGAAAAATTGTTGATGAAACGGGAGAACCATTGATTGGAGTAAGTGTATTGATTAAAGGAACTAATAATGGAACTAAAGTTTCCCACCCCTTCATATCAGCTATTTGAGTAATAGTTCCCTTCGGT
>CAUWMZ010000011.1:0-56654 GCA_963560035.1 uncultured Parabacteroides sp. | reverse complement strand
ATGTTGAGAACTCAAAACAACTGGCCTTATTCTAAAACTTATCCCGAACTCAGGTCAATATACCTCACCCCCTAAAAACAGAAAAGGCCTGACGTATGAAACGCCAAGCCTTTCCTCTTCTATTTTTTATTCTATTCTATCAATCGCGATCTCTTGCTCCCAAGAATATCATTACATAATATAATAAAGACGCTAAGGAACCTAATGCCGCCACAACATATGTATAAGCGGCAGAGCGTAAAGCATCTTCCGCTTTATCATGTGTATATACATTAGTAATTCCCGCATTACTCAACCAAACCAACGCACGTTGGCTCGCATTAATCTCTACTGGTAACGTGATAAAACTAAATAATGTAGTTGAAGCGAACAAAATTATACCAAATAACATCAATTGAGGGAATGTATGAAGTAATAGCATTCCACCCAACAACACAAAAGTCATAATGTTTGAGGCGAAACTAACCACCGGTACTAATGCGGAACGCATACGCAACGGAGCATACGCTGTCGCATGTTGAACAGCATGACCACACTCATGGGCCGCAACTGCCGCAGCAGCGATACTATTACTATAATAAACAGATTCACTCAAATTAACCGTTTGATTCACCGGGTTATAATGATCTGTCAAATGACCTGGTGTAGAGGTCACCTTCACATCATAAATGCCATTATCTCGCAACATCTTCTCCGCAACATCCTTTCCTGTCATGCCATTAGGCATCGGAATCTTTGAATATTTCTCAAACTTGGATTGCAAGCGAGAAGACACCAGCCAACTTAATAACGCAAAACCAATAAATATAATCCAATACATACTCATAATAATCCACACTTATTTAATTATAAATATTAGAACAAATTGTTTGCCAAAGACAAAAATGGCAGAAGATTTCCCTATTAAAGAGAGACCTCCTGCCATTTTGCATATGGATTAAGATATTACTCTTCCGTATATCTGACAATTGTCTGCTCTCTATCCGGACCAACAGAAACGATCTTCACCGGAACACCTAGCTCCTCTTCCAAAAATGCCAAATACGCATTAAACTCTTCGGGGAACTCATCCTCACTTTGCATTTTTGTCATATCGGTCTTCCATCCTGGTAACTCTACGTAAACAGGCTCTACTTTCTCATCAATAGAATAAGGAAAATCACTTGTCTCTTCACCATTAATCTTATAAGCGACACATGCTTTTATGGTATCGAATGCATCTAACACATCGCTCTTCATCATGATCAATTTACTAACACCATTGATCATTACCGCATATCTTAAAGCTACCAGATCAATCCAACCACAACGACGTTTACGTCCTGTTACAGCTCCAAACTCATGGCCTAATTGACCGATCTTATCACCTACTTCGTCAAACAACTCTGTCGGGAACGGACCACTACCTACACGCGTACAATATGCTTTAAATATACCATAAACCTCACCTATACTACGAGGTGATACTCCTAAGCCTGTACAACATCCAGCGCAAATCGTATTTGAAGATGTAACAAACGGATAAGATCCAAAATCAACATCCAACATTGTACCCTGCGCACCTTCCGCCAAAATTGATTTGCCATCTTTCAAGCACTTATTAATGACATGCTCGCTATCTATCAACTTAAATTGTTTCAAATAATTCAACGCATCCATCCAATGCGCTTCTAGATCAGTGATGTCATACTCGTAATTCAATGAGCGTAAAATGGCTTCGTGTTTTGCTTTAGCCGCAGCATATTTCTCTTCAAAATTATGTAATAGATCACCTACACGAACACCATTACGGCTTACTTTATCTGTATAAGTCGGACCGATACCTTTACCTGTTGTTCCAATCTTACCCGCACCTTTTGATGCCTCATACGCAGCATCCAAAACACGGTGAGTAGGCAATATCAAATGAGCCTTCTTTGAAATATAAAGTTGCTTCGTGATATCATGACCACTAGCAGCCAACGCTTCAGCCTCTTCCTTAAACAGTAGAGGATCTAATACAACGCCATTACCAATTACATTAATCTTACCTCCTTGAAATATACCTGAAGGGATAGAACGTAATACATACTTCTCTCCGTTGAACTCTAATGTATGTCCTGCATTGGGACCTCCTTGAAAACGTGCTACCACATCGTAATTAGGAGTTAGTACATCGACAACTTTGCCTTTGCCCTCATCACCCCATTGCAAACCTAACAAAACGTCTACTTTCATTTCCATTATATATTTATATATTTTTATTTGCTTGACTTCCGAGACCCTATCTTTCAATCTCCTTATAAAACACTTCTGCATTTTCTGCCCTAAAAGCGCAGGAACCACAAAGTTAGCGCATTTATTTTAAACTCAAAGCCCTACAGATAATATTCAAACTCGAATTTTAAATCATTATACAATTCCTGAATTTCAGGGGTTTCTTCCTTTGACTTCATGAACACATCAAATAAACGAAGCACCTCACCAGCTCTCTCTTTTGATTGACGCCCATAAAACTTTAACGCAGATAATGCCGCTTGCTTCTCTCTTAACGCATATGTTTCATTTCCGCCTAATGTGTCAAAGCTCTCTTTTAAAATGGCACTCAAAGTTACAGACGTCAATTCTATGCCCCTTTTTAAAGATTCCACAGTAGTTAAAAACGCTACTGTACGAGCATAAGCATTATCTTGATCATTCCATAAATCAACAATCAATTGATTCACGTAAGGTAAGCGCACAAACAAATTACGAGAGCTATATTCCGCTATTTCTAAATAAGGAATTTCATAGACCCAACGTTTGGCTTCTTCTATTGACATCTCATCAATAGGAAACAAAAAAGTCGCCAAGATCTTAAACTCTCGAACATCTTCAGACCAAAGAGCCCTCGCTAAATCTTTTGAAGGCTCTAAACCTAAAGCTATTTGTTTAATCTCCGGATAAGCCACTCCAAAATTCAACTTATAAACAACACCCCTCTCACGCATACAGGTAGAGGTTACGCCATTCATGGCCAAACGTAGCTTTTTACGGATTTCTCTTATCTCGTCTTGCAAATTTCCCATTTCTTATTCATTATAAGTCGGCAAGAAAGAATAATCCTTGCTATAGCGGAGCATCTGTTCTGTATAACCCTCTGTATAATCCAACACGATATCAGTAACTTTACCATTACCATCTTTCACCTCTCGCATTACAGGGTTAACAAAACCTTTATATGGAGCCAATTTTAATTTTCCATAACGCTTTAATACTTCCGCATGAAGTACCGGATCCACTTTTACCGCATATTCCTCAACTAAAGCTTTACCTGCCGCATAATCACCCTCACTCTTTATTCGCTGTATCTCAGCCAACAATCGGCCGAATAATTCACGAAGTTTCACATAGCCATTTACAACTACATATGTTTTGCCGTCTCTCTGTTTCAACTCAATCACATTTGCGTCTTTACCTTTCTCAAAGGCCCATTTCGCTATCAATTGACGATTGCGCATATGCGCTTCTTCCACATTTTTCCCCGGTTCAATACGCACTAGTTGAGTCATCAAACCATTCATTATATATTTATAATATTCTGATTTATAGGCTTCACCATCTGGCAATAACCCTAATTCAACCAACTTTGGATCTGCTAAATAATAAAGGCCAAACAAATCCGCACGTGTCTCTTCTAGAGTAGAGCTATAAGCTTTCAACGCATCTGGATCCGTATTTTCCAACAATTTACCAGAACCATGACCTAAGCACTCATGTAAATCTGTATGTAAATTATCCGTCAAAAAGCCATATTTCTTCATGCCTTCACGCTCAACATCACTCCAAACGAACTCTTCCGCAAAACCATTTCCTTGAGAGGCTTTATCATATGCCTCTGTTATATTTTCTATTGTCACGGACTTTGATCCATGATCACGACGAATCCAATCAGCATTCGGTAAGTTTATTCCTATTGGAGTAGACGGATAACAATCTCCACCCAACATCGAAACTGTAATAACCTTTGCGCTAACTCCCTTTACTTTTTCTTTTTTAAAGCGCTTGTCTACAGGAGAATGATCTTCAAACCATTGTGCGTTATCACTAATGATCTTCGTACGTTTTGTCGCCTCTTTATTTATAAAGTTCACGGTAGATTCCCAACTAGCTTTCATTCCTAGCGGATCTCCATAAGTCTCAATAAAACCATTAACAAAATCGACATCAGAAGTTGTGTCTTGAACCCATAAAATAGAATAAGCATCAAAGGTCTTCAGATCTCCAGTCTCATAATATTCTATCAATTTTCTTATGATCGCCTTTTGTGCTTCATTTTCAGCAAAAGGAAGAGCTTTATTTAACTGGTCTACGATCTTCTCAATAGCGGCAGAATAAAGACCACCCACTCTCCACACTTGCTCTACCAATTTACCATCACGCTTCGCTAAGCGACTATTTAAGCCATATGATATCGGAGAAATAGTATCTTTGCCCATCTTCATCGCCGCATAGAATTTCTCGACATCCAACTGGCTAACGCCTTGTCCATAATAATTATTTGCAGATGCTTTAATCAAATCCTCATCGCCACTTTGCACACTGCGCTTCGGCATCACATCCGGATTAAATATTACCGGAGCAATCTCCGCCACAAACTGATCTACATTTTGATTCTTTCGAAGAGGCAACTCTTCCCGCTTAACTTGATGAACACAATCCACAAAAAACTCCGGCGAGAATTCAGGCTTAAACTTATCCAACGCATAATGATGATGGATTCCGCTTGCGAACCATACTCGCTTCAAATAAACCTCTAAAGCTTTAAAATTCGGACCCTCACGATCACCTTTATAGTTAATGTATATAGCCTCCAAGGTGCGACGAATCGCCAAATTATAACGTCCATTTTGATCGAATAATATATCACGTCCCATCAAGGCAGCCTCTGACAAATGATAGAGTAATTGTTTTTGACTTAATGATAATGTTTCAAATCCAGGAACTTTATAACGAAGAATCTCTAAATCCGCAAATCGATCCGCTACATAATTAAAATCCTTATCAGATACCTGAGATGTCGTATCTGCTTTTTGACCCGTACAGGCCGTCATTGCCACTGCTGTCATAAGAGATAACATTGCTTTTTTCATATTTATCGCTTGATTTATTTTCTTTTTATCTTCCAACGAACAAAGATACAGAAATTCCTTCATGCCAAAAGAGGAACGCCTCTTTAACTACAACTATCAAGGAAAAATTAAAGAAACATATATTTTTAATGCGATCTATCCAATGGAAAGTCTTAGACTCATTGGCTTTTTTAATTGCATCCTTACATTATATTATACGTATAGACAATTTTTTCTATACTTTTGCGACATATAATGATTAAAAAAACGAGAGAATGGAAATCGCAGCGTTAGTATCTGGTGGAGTAGATAGCTCAGTCGTAGTGCATATGCTAAAAGAAGCGGGATATGATCCGACTATTTTTTATATACGTATCGGCATGGAAGATAAAGATGGCTACATCGATTGTCCCGCAGAAGAAGATATTGAAATCACTTCATATATCGCTCGTAAATATGGATGTAGATTTGAAATCGTCTCTCTTCACGATGAATATTGGGATCGAGTTGTCAGTTATACTATCGACTCAGTCAAACGAGGATTAACTCCTAATCCGGATATGATGTGCAATAAGTTTATCAAATTTGGATGCTTTGAAGAAAAGTGGGGTAAAGATTTCGACAAGATCGCAACAGGACATTATGCGACAACAACAAAGATCGATGGGAAGACATGGCTTTCAACCGCTAAAGACCCGGTGAAAGATCAAACAGATTTTTTAGGACAAATTACACGTCTACAAATACAAAAACTCATGTTCCCCATCGGCCACTTAATGAAAAGTGAAGTGCGATCTATTGCGGAAGAGCAAAAACTACCTAGCGCTAAAAGAAAAGACAGCCAAGGTATTTGCTTCCTAGGAAAAATAAACTACAATGATTTTATTGAACGTTATCTCGGAAAACGTACAGGAAAAATTGTAGAACTTGAGACAGGAAAAGTTATTGGCAAACATAATGGATATTGGTTCCATACCATTGGACAACGAAAAGGATTAGGACTAAGTGGTGGGCCTTGGTTTGTCATTGAAAAAGATATCAAACGAAACATCATATATGTGTCAAACGGATATGATCCCGAAACTCAATATGGAAAGGTGATCAATATGCAAGGATTTGATTTTATCACCGAAGATATTTGGGGTAAATTTGATGACAAAAAAGAAATTACTTTTAAAATACGCCACACTCCTGAATTCACACATGGATATATCGAACGTATAGGAGACCTATATAGAGTCGTTTCTGATGATAAAATACAAGGTATCGCTCCTGGACAATATTGCGTAGTATACGACAAAGATCATCATTTATGCCTAGGTAGTGGCATGATTATCGATGAAAACAAATAAGACATACCTTTTACAAAAGAAAAAGAGACCATCTCAAAATTGAGACGGCCTCTTTTTCTTTTGTATCTATAAACATCAAATAGTGTACAAAGAACTGATTGACTCACCGCTGCATACACGACGGATCGCCTCAGCAAACATATCCGCTACAGAAAGAATCTTTACTTTCTCGCATTTCTTCGCATAAGGAATAGAGTCCGTAAAAATCATCTCTACTAAAGCTGACTGATCAATACGCATAGAAGCAGGATCTGACATCACCGCATGACTAGCAATAGCACGAACTGATTTAGCGCCATTCTCTAACATCAAATTAGCGGCTTTTGTTATTGTACCTGCTGTATCCACCATATCATCTACCAAAAGAACATCCAAGCCTTTCACATCACCAATGATACGCATTTCAGCTACCTCATTAGCGCGCAAACGTGACTTGTGGCAAATAACCATCGGTAAACCTAAATATTTTGAGTAACTGCTAGCACGTTTTGTTCCTCCAACATCCGGCGTAGCGATACATAAATTATCCAAAGGCAATGAAGTCTTGATATAATCCAAGAATACAGAAGATGCGTATAAATGATCAACAGGCACATTGAAAAATCCCTGAATCTGATCTGCATGAAGATCCATTGTTATCAAACGGTTGATACCCGCTGTACTCAACATATCAGCAATCAACTTAGCGCCAATAGAAACACGAGGCTTATCCTTTCTGTCTTGACGAGCCCAACCAAAGTAAGGAACGACAGCGATGATTGAATGAGCTGAAGCACGCTTAGCGGCATCGATCATCAAAAGGAGCTCCATCAAGTTGTCCGAATTAGGAAATGTAGATTGTACTAAGAAGACATCTTTACCGCGGATAGACTCTTCATAAAATACGGAGAATTCACCATCGGCAAAGTGCTGAATATTCATTTGTCCCAGAGGACAACCTAGACTTTTGCAAATTTTCTCTGCAAGATAGCGGGAGTTTGTACCCGAAAAGACCAAGAAAGGAGTTTGTGCACTCATTATTCCGAATATTTATCTTAAAGTGAATAGATTTAATTTGTGTCGCAAAAGTACAAAACTTATTTACAAATGTTGCTTTATATTCCGAAAAACTTTTCTATCCGTCTTTCTTTCACTATTAAAACACTCTTATCTGTGCTAATTCAGAATAATTAATCAAATAATAATGGCTATGGACAATTAAAAAAAACAGGCCATAGCCAATTATTAATTATTCATGCAGAAACGTAAACTTTAACATTTTACCTGAATAAGCCGGTAACTTTACTTGATAAGGACAAGCTTCTGTCAATGTGCTAATCATAGTTTCTCCTGTCAATAAATCAGTTAATTTCGCAGGCTTATTATCCTCAACCTCCAATGCCTTAAAAGCTCCAGCCGGAATATTTACCCAAACCGTTTGATCCGTGCGATCAAAATTCACGACAACCAACAACACTTCATTCTCCCACTTACGCAAGAACGCATATTGATGTTCAGGATTGAAGCAAGGATTATTCATGTTTGCATACATCAAATCATAGAATTGTCCATTTACAATTACTGACTCTAATCGCGCTATATTTAAAATTTTAGCGTATGTATCTCTCAACACACGTTGCTCCAGCGTCAACATAGCTCCATCAAAGCGTCCCCCATGATTCCAATCTCTTAAAGATTTTACGCTCCAATAGTCAAATATTGTCGTTCTTCCATCTCGCCCACTAAAGCCCTCTTCGTCCATACCTCTTTCTCCCAATTCTTGACCGCTGTAGATCATCACCGGATTTGTATTCATTGATGAGATAAGAATCATTCCTGCTATACCAGGCCAAGAATCACCCGCAAAAAAGTCGGAAGCGACACGCTGCTCATCATGGTTCTCTAAAAAGTTCAACATATTTTGCTGGATGCCCTCCAGTGCTTGCCAACAGCGAGAAATGTTACTTGCTGGAGCATGACCACACATTACAGAACGTACCGTATCGTAAAGACCTACTTTATCATATAAATAGTCAAAATGACCTTTATTGATATAATTTCTATACTCATCCGGATTATAAACTTCCGCTATAAAAATAATGTCACGCCCCTGTTTCACCTTTGGGATCACCCATTCCCAAAACTCCACAGGTACCATCTCTGCCATATCACAACGGAAACCATCAACACCTTTAGAGGCCCAAAACAATAAAATGTCTCTCATTTTTCTCCAGGTATCAGGTATCGTTTCAAAATGGCAAATTCCTCCATTCATGTAATCAACACCATAATTCAACTTTACAGTCTCATACCAATCGCTTTGACTAGGATGCGAATCAAAATGGTTATTGCCTGTCACCTTCGCAGGAAACTCACTATAAGGAAAATCTTCCTCTCGTTGCGCATCAAATCGAAACATTAATGTTTGTCCAGGCAAATAATAGAAATTATTATTTACATCAAATGCTTTGGTGACATCATCTCCTTGACCGAGATCTTCCACAAATGTCTCCTTTACATCCGAATGATATTGACGAGCAACATGATTCGGCACAAAATCCATAATCACTTTCATCCCCGCCTCATGCGTACGCTCTATCAACGCTTCAAATTCAGTCATTCTATTCTTGACATTATTGGCTAAATCCGGATCTATATCATAATAATCTTTGATAGCATAAGGTGAACCAGCCTTTCCTTTCACTACAGCCGAATGATCCTTCCGAATTCCAAAAGACGTATAGTCTGTTTTTGTAGCATGCTCTATGACACCTGTATACCAAATATGTGTAATACCTAATTCCTTAATTTTCGATAAAGCAATAGAGGTAAAATCCGAGAATTTTCCAACTCCGTTCTCCTTTAGGCTTCCATTTTTCACTGGAGAAGGCTGCATATTGCCGAACCAGCGTGGGAACGCCTGATAAATTACCATTTTGCTTTTTTGTTTCATTGCGTTCATCATTATAAAGTTTTTATGGGAAAGCGTTTTTCAAGACAAATATCTATCACGACCTCAGCTCTTTTTTTCTCGCCGCAATCGCTTTCGCCAAAGTTTTAAATTTATTCTCATTCATCACTTTCTCAAAACTACGGGCTGCGGCAGCATAACCAATATTACTTATGACAGCGACATTTTCTAAATCAAAAGTCTTATACATTCCAAATTCCTCAGCCTCAATTAAGACATCACACATTTCTCGATCTTCCAGGGTATTTGCCCGAAACATATAATGATAAGAGCGCTCGGCAATATGAATTAATGTCTGTTTATATTTTTGAGGTATCAAAGGACTCACATTTACCCCAATGATTCGTTCACATTCCTCGCGTATAATGGAGACCGGAAAGTTGTGAAATAAGCCTCCATCTACATAATGTATGCCATTAATAACAACAGGAGTAAATATGATAGGTATACTACATGAAGCTGTTACCGCTTCTACAATTGGACCACTTCTAAACTCATGACATTCACCATGATCTAAATCAGTCGCAACAATTACCATTGGAATTTTTAAATCCTCAATATTTTTCGTTCGTAAATGCCTTTTCAAAAAGTAACGAAAACGTTTACTATCAAATAAGCCCGCTTTTGGAATTTGCAATTGAGCGAATTCAGAGAATTCTCGTCCTGTAAAAAGTTCTTGTATCTCCGCAGCGGAATAACCATCAGCGAACAACGTTCCCATCAAAGCACCCACACTTGTGCCTGCTATAATTTCAGGCATCAATCCACATTCTTCCAACATTCTAAATACGCCAATATGCGCAAAACCTTTCGCTCCGCCACCGCTAAGAGCTAAGCCCAACTTATAGGGTTTTTGGTTTGTTACTCCTGTCATTTACTTTGTTTCTCTTTATCGGATAGCAAATATGCTGTTTTTTTTGAATACAAACATTATTATTATAAGAAAAGTTTTGGCCCCATTTTATTTTCATTACATTTACGCGGCTTGTAATTGAATTGTCTTTGTTTCTTAATATAACCATTAAATCTTACATGTTATGATTACGAGTATCTTCTGGATTATTCCATTAGCGTCTGTCCTGGCACTGGCGTTCGCCTGTTTTTTCTTCAGGCAAATGATGAGAGAGAGTGAAGGAACTGAGTTGATGAAAAAAATTGCCTCCTTCGTCCGTGAAGGAGCGATGTCCTACCTAAAACAACAATACAAAGTAGTCGCCCTCGCTTTTGTCGTTTTAGCAATCTTATTCTCAATCATGGCTTATGGTTTTCACGTACAAAACAATTGGGTCCCTATCGCCTTCCTTACAGGAGGTTTATTCTCTGGATTAGCCGGCTTCTTAGGTATGAAAACAGCGACTTATGCTTCTGCTCGCACAGCAAATGCAGCTCGCGACTCTTTAAACAAAGGATTACAAGTTGCTTTTCGAAGCGGTGCTGTTATGGGACTTGTCGTTGTAGGTCTAGGATTGCTAGATATCTCTTTTTGGTATATTTTATTAAACGCTTGTATACCGATCGACGCTTTAAATCCTACACAAAAGCTGACCATTATCTCCACCACAATGCTTACATTTGGTATGGGCGCTTCCACTCAGGCTCTTTTTGCTAGAGTAGGTGGTGGCATTTATACGAAAGCAGCTGATGTCGGTGCTGATTTAGTGGGTAAAATTGAAGCCGGAATACCAGAAGATGATCCACGCAACCCCGCTACAATCGCTGATAATGTTGGTGATAATGTTGGTGATGTAGCAGGTATGGGTGCTGATCTCTATGAGTCTTATTGCGGATCTATCCTTGCCACAGCTGCATTAGGTGCGGCAGCTTTCGCTTCTAACGGCAATATTGAAATGCAATACAAAGCCGTTATAGCTCCAATGCTTATTGCCGCAGTCGGTATTTTTCTTTCTATTTTAGGTATTTTTTCTGTACGTACAAATGAAAATGCCTCTATTAAACAACTATTAAAAACCTTATCCTTTGGTACAAATCTAAGCTCTGCGCTAATAGCCTTCTCTACTTTTGGCATACTCTACCTATTAGGATTAGATAACTGGTTTTGGATTAGCTGTTCTGTTGTCATTGGATTAGTTGTTGGAGTTATCATTGGACAAGCAACCGAGTATTATACATCACAATCATATAAGCCCACACGACAAGTCTCACAATCAGGCTTAACGGGTCCTGCAACCGTTATTATTTCAGGCTTAGGCTTAGGTATGCTATCCACCGCTATTCCTGTATTAGCGGTTGTTTTAGGCATCATATGCTCCTTCCTATTCGCTTCAGGATTCAACTTTGCAAATGTAGGAATGGGCCTATATGGCATAGGCATCGCCGCTGTAGGAATGCTTTCTACTCTAGGCATCACACTTGCTACCGACGCTTATGGACCTATTGCGGACAATGCTGGAGGCAACGCCGAAATGTGCAACTTGGGTACAGAAGTTCGTAAACGTACGGATGCATTAGACTCTTTAGGCAATACAACCGCAGCTACTGGTAAAGGCTTCGCCATTGGATCTGCCGCTCTTACCGGCTTAGCGCTTTTGGCTTCCTATGTCGAAGAGATAAAAATAGGTCTACTTCGTTTAGGAAAGACCATGTTAAATTTTGTCGATGGTAAAAGTATCCATATAGAGAATGCCTCTTTTACAGATTTTATGATTTATTACGATGTGACACTCATGAATCCAAAAGTTCTAGTCGGAATGTTTCTAGGTTCGATGATGGCTTTTATGTTTTGTGGATTAACGATGAACGCTGTTGGACGGGCCGCACAACATATGGTAGAAGAAGTACGTAGACAGTTCCATGAAATCAAAGGTATTCTTTCTGGTGAGACGCAGCCTGATTATGCCCGCTGTGTGGAAATTTCCACTAAAGGGGCTCAACAAGAGATGATATTACCTTCTGCATTAGCCATTATCGCTCCTATCTTAACAGGCCTACTCTTCGGTGTTTCTGGTGTCGTTGGATTATTAATAGGTGGATTAAGCACTGGTTTCGTCCTTGCTGTCTTCATGGCTAATGCGGGAGGCGCTTGGGATAATGCGAAAAAATTTATAGAGGAAGGCAATTATGGAGGAAAAGGAAGTGATGCTCATAAAGCAACTGTAGTAGGCGACACGGTTGGCGATCCTTTCAAAGACACATCCGGACCAAGCTTAAATATTCTCATCAAACTCATGAGCATGGTAGCCATTGTGATGGCTGGACTTACCGTCTCTTGGAGCCTATTTTAATTGGTAAATATCACTTTATAATACTTTTCAAGAAAGGGCGAAACACAAAAAACTTTCGCCCTTTTTCTATATCGTTTTCTATTTTCCGTAAATTTGCGGCAAAATAACATTAAAAGCGATATTACAATGTCAATTTCACGCTTCAACGCAGTGGAGAAGGCATCCAACCGAAAGGCTGTGGAAGCCATGACTCCCGAACATAAGGTATCCGAATATTATGGAGAAAACGTCTTCAATCGGAAGGCTATGCAGAAATATCTCTCCAAGGAAACCTATAAAGCCTTGACCCGTTCCATCGACAATGGCACGCCCATTGACCGTGAAATAGCCAATCATGTGGCTGCAGGCATGCGCATGTGGGCTCTGGAAAAAGGGGTTACTCATTATACACACTGGTTTCAACCGCTTACCGACGGTACCGCAGAGAAACATGACGCTTTCGTTGAACACGATGGCAATGGTGGAATGATCGAAGAGTTTAGCGGAAAGTTACTTGTTCAACAAGAGCCCGACGCATCCAGTTTCCCCAACGGTGGACTACGCAACACGTTTGAAGCTCGCGGCTATTCCGCCTGGGACCCCTCTTCTCCCGCTTTTATCGTTGATGATACTCTTTGCATTCCAACTGTTTTCATCGCATATACAGGTGAAGCGCTTGATTATAAAACACCTCTTATTCGATCAATCGAAGCTTTAGGAGAGGCGGCTAAAGAGGTCTATCAATATTTCGATGAAGATATTAATAAGATCATCACTTATTTGGGATGGGAACAAGAATATTTCTTAGTTGATGAGGATCTATATTCCGCTCGTCCTGACTTATCTCTGACAGAACGCACATTGCTTGGTCATGAAAGCGCTAAAAATCAGCAGCTTGACGACCATTATTTCGGAGCCATTCCTTCCAGGGTTCAAGAATTCATGAAAGACTTAGAAACCGAGTGTTATAAATTAGGTATTCCTGTCAAAACTCGTCATAATGAGGTAGCTCCTAACCAATTTGAGTTAGCGCCGATCTACGAGGAATGTAATTTGGCGAACGACCATAACCAATTGTTAATGTCCGTCATGAAGCGAGTAGCTCGTCATCATAATTTCCGTGTACTTCTTCATGAAAAGCCTTTTAAAGGTGTAAACGGATCTGGAAAACATTGCAATTGGTCTATGGGTACAGACAAGGGTGTAAACCTATTTTCTCCGGGAAAAAACAGAGAAGACAACCTTCGCTTTATTACATTTGTGGTAAATACGATTATGGCTGTCTACAAAAATAACGCACTACTAAAAGCCAGCATCGCTTCTGCCACCAATGCGCATAGACTAGGTGCCAATGAAGCTCCTCCCGCCATTATCTCCACTTTCTTAGGTACACAAATCAGTGAGATCTTAGACAAATTCGAAAATAGCTCTATTGAAGACGCCATAGAAGTAGACGATAAAAAAGGACTACACTTAGGATTCGGACAAATTCCTGAATTATTATTGGATAATACAGACCGTAATCGTACATCTCCTTTTGCCTTTACTGGAAATCGCTTTGAATTCCGCGCTCCAGGATCTTCTGTCAACTGCGGTGCGGCTATGCTGGTATTAAATTCTGCAGTCGCTTATCAATTACAACAATTCAAAAAAGATGTAGAAGCTCAACGTGCTGAAGGCAAGAATAAAGAAGTCGCTATATTCAATGTTTTAAAAGCTTATATCAAAGAGTCCAAACCTATCCGCTTCGATGGAAATGGTTATTCCGATGAGTGGAAAGCAGAAGCTGCTAAACGAGGATTAGACTGTGAGAATAGTGTTCCTTTACAATATGATGCCTATTTACGTCCTCAATCCATTGAGATGTTTACCGCTACGGGTGTACTTAGCCAAAAGGAGCTGGAGGCTCGTAACGAAGTGAAATGGGAAGTATACATCAAAAAAGTACAGATAGAAGCGCGCGTTTTAGGAGATCTCTCTTTAAATCATATCATACCCGTTGCTGTTCGCTATCAAAATGTTTTATTGGATAACATATCTAAGCTCAAGGATATCTTTGGCGCTGAAGCGGAATTTAATGATATGTCTGAAGAGCCTCGTCGTTTAGTGCGTAAAATTGCCGGACATATCTGTGCCGTGACAAAGAAAGTCGACGAAATGGTAGAAGCTCGTAAAACCGCTAATCAAATAAGTGATTTAAGAGAAAAAGCTATCGCTTATCATGACACTGTTGCTCCTTATCTTGATGAGATTCGCGATCATATTGATGACTTAGAGTTGATGGTCGATAACCAAATGTGGCCATTGCCAAAATATCGTGAATTACTATTTATTCGATAATACGTTCTTTTTGAACACCGTATTCTTCGATGATATATCAACAACAAAGCCCTACCAAAAAGGTAGGGCTTTATTTATTACCATTTTACATAAGGAGCTTTCATCAAGAAATCATAATCATATTTCATCGCATCCAATGGAGACATATTGTAACGCTCTTGCTCGATAAAATAATCTTCTAGACCCGCTTTTTCCGCTACCGCAAATAAGGCTTTAAAGTCAACCATACCTTTACCCATTTCTGTACTACCTTTTCCATCTGGATTTGCATCTTTTAAATGCCAATTCGCAAAACGACCTGGATAACGATTTACATAATCATGGCATTTAAAACCACCAAACACCAACTGTGCGGTATCTATTTGAAATGTCACTAAATTTTTATCCGTATTCTCTATCAACACATCAAACGGTATTTTACCTTCCAGCTCATGAAATTCATCAACATGATTATGGAATGCGAAACGTAGCCCATTTTGCTTTGCTATCTCACCACACTTATTAAATTGATCTGCCAAACGCATCACATCAGACAAATTTTTTATATCTCTTGACGGATAACCGGCTTGTATAATCCATTTACAACCAACCTCAACTGTATCTTCCGCATTCTGCTTCCAAAAATCCCAGCCTTTCGTATCATTCTTCTCCAACAATCCACTACCTGTATGAGAACCTACCATACGAGCACCAAGATCCGCTAAATATTTCTTCATTTCAACGGGGGTCTTTCCATAAAACTTTCCATCTCGATAGCCCGCTGCTTCCATTCGTTTGTACCCAATCTTAACTAAAGCCTTCATCGTCCCATCGAAATCCGTTTTCAAATCATCCCGGACACTATACAACTGCACACCTATCGCCTTCTCTTTCTTTGCCATTACTGAAGCAAAAGCATCCGGCATCACGCTAAGCGCCGCTGCAGCGACACCTGCTTTCAAAAAATCACGTCTCGTTATCATCTCGTATTGTTCTTTAAGATTAATGACGCCAAAGGTAGAGATTTTATTTCTACTTTCGCGACAATTTAAACGAACAATCATGCAAGGAACTAAGAATTTAACTGAAGGCGCTATCTCTAAGCAATTATTCATTTTAGCAATGCCCATTGTTGGAACATCTTTTATACAAATGGCTTATAGCATCACCGATATGGCTTGGGTTGGACGTCTTGGCAGTGAAGCTGTAGCTGCTATTGGAGCTGTCGGAATCCTAACATGGATGACGAACTCAATCTCTTACCTTAACAAGGTAGGTGCTGAAGTAAGTGTAGGCCAAAGCATTGGCGCTCAAAACGCAGATGATGCCAAAGGGTTTGCTTCTCACAATTTAACAATCGCACTGATCATCTCTCTCTGTTGGGGTCTAGGACTGTTTGTCCTCGCTCAGCCAATTATCGATTTCTATAAACTAGACGAACCCATCGCTCTTAATGCGATTGAATATCTAAGAATCGTATCCACAGCTTTCCCATTTATCTTCTTATCTGCCGCATTTACCGGTATTCATAATGCTTCAGGATTGAGTAAAATTCCTTTTTATATTAGTGGTGCCGGACTCTTATTAAATATGATATTAGATCCACTCTTTATTTTTGTTTTTCACATGGGAACAGCCGGAGCGGCTTGGGCTACTTGGATTTCTCAAGCGGTCGTTTGTGGACTCTTTGTTTATCAATTAAAATGCAGAAACAGATTATTTGGCGGATTTCGCTTCTTCGTCCCTTTACAAAAAAGATATTCAACTCGCATATTTCAAATCGGATTACCTGTCGCATTATTAAATACATTCTTTGCCATCATTAATCTTTTCATGGCCCGTACTGCTTCAACTTATGGAGGACACATAGGGCTTATGACACTCACGGCTGGTGGACAAATGGAAGCCATAGCATGGAATACTTCACAAGGATTCAGCACCGCACTTTCTGCTTTTACAGCGCAAAACTATGCAGCTCAAAAAAAGGAACGTATTCTAACGGCTTATCATACAACTCTTAAGATGACAACAACCATAGGTCTGCTCTGTACTTTTCTATTTGTATTTTTTGGTAGTGATGTCTTCTCTCTGATCGTCCCGGAACAAGCAGCCTACGAATCTGGCGGTATATTTCTTCGTATAGATGGTTATTCTATGATTTTCATGATGCTTGAAATCACGACACAAGGTATGTTTTATGGTACAGGACGAACTGTTCCGCCCGCCATCATCAGTATCTCGGCAAACACGCTTCGTATCCCCATGGCTATGGCTCTCGCAGCTACAGGACTAGGCATCATTGGCGTATGGTGGGCTATAAGTATTTCAAGTATCTTGAAAGGTATTGTTGCTTTCACCTGGTTTAGCGCTTTACAAAAGAAGATACTATAAAGACGTATATCATGCTTTTTTTCTGTATTTTTGCGATAAAACATAACATTCAATAAAAAAACAACCAATATGAGTAGCAAATTCAAACCTGAGACTCTGTGTGTCCAAGCCGGTTGGCAACCAAAGAAAGGCGAACCTCGAGTTCTACCTATTTACCAGAGTACTACATTTAAATATGAAACCAGCGAACAAATGGCCAAGTTATTCGACCTTGAAGAGAGTGGCTATTTCTATACTCGCCTACAAAACCCGACAAATGAAGCGGTAGCGGCAAAAATAGCGGCATTAGAAGGTGGTGTGGCAGCAATGCTTACTTCTTCGGGACAAGCCGCGAATTTCTTCGCGTTCTTTAATATCTGTAAAGAAGGAGACCATATCGTTAGCGCTACAAATATTTATGGTGGCACTTATAATCTTTTAGCTGTAACTCTCAAAAAGTTAGGTATCCAATGTACATTCATTGATCAAGATGCTAGTGAAGAAGAGATCTCTAAAGCGTTTCGTCCTAATACAAAAGCCATGTTTGGTGAAGTGATATCCAATCCGGGAGTTATGGTTCTTGATATAGAGAAATTCGCACGCATCGCTCATAAGCATGGTGTTCCATTAATTGTTGATAATACATTCGCTACTCCTATCAATTGTCGTCCCTTTGAATGGGGCGCAGACATCGTTACGCATTCCACAACAAAGTACATGGATGGACATGCCACCAGTGTTGGCGGTTGTATCGTAGATAGCGGCAATTTCGATTGGGAAGCACACGCTGATAAATTCCCCGGATTATGTCAACCCGATCCCTCTTATCATGGATTGACATACAGTAAAGCTTTCGGCAAACAAGCTTTTATCACAAAAGCGACAAGCCAATTAATGCGTGATTTAGGTGCTACACAATCTCCTCAAAACGCATTCCTACTTAATCTTGGTTTAGAGACTTTACACTTACGTGTGCCGCGTCATTGCCAAAATGCTTTAGCTGTCGCAAAATGGCTACAGCAATGCGATAAAGTCGCTTGGGTGCACTACCCTGATTTGGAAGATAATCCTTATCACGAACTAGCGAAAAAATATCTTCCAAACGGTTCTTGTGGAGTCTTATCTTTTGGATTAAAAGGAGGTAGAGAGGTCGCTATCAAATTCATGGATAGCCTAAAACTGGCCGCTATTGTCACTCATGTAGCTGATGCCCGTACTTGTGTACTGCATCCTGCAAGCCACACCCATCGTCAATTAAGCGATGAGCAGCTTATTGAAGCGGGAGTTGCTCCAGACTTAATCCGTTTTTCTGTCGGTATAGAAAATGTTGATGATATTATCGCAGATATTAAACAGGCTCTTGAGCAAGAATAATATACAGATTCTATAGCATAAAAAGTAACGGCAGCATCTATAAAAGAATGCTGCCGTTACTTTTTACCCCATACCACTCTCCCGAAATATTAAATAAAAAATTCACATTGATACCACAAAATAAGAAAGGCCCAGGTGCGATATTCATGCACCAAGGCCACTTTCTACTCACAGATAAAACTCAATAAATCACTATATAAATAGATAAAAGCCATTAAATAGGTAAAAAACGCCCTAAACGAGCGACCCAATTGGTCGTCACTCTTCCTAAACCGGTCAAAGGATGTCCATTCCGCAATAAATCTTCCCTAAACTCACGCAAAATAAGCCAATCGGCCTGTCTCACCCAATGCCTAAACACTGTATTATCCATATCTTTTTCTGAGATTGCCAACAGTGCGTCCAAATCAAAACACTCAGCGGCAACTCCCGCTCCCGAAAGAGAGGCATCAAACGCATTACATGCTTGCTCTATATGAGTAGGGACCATCAATACCGGCTTATTCAAAAACATAGCTTCGCAAACAGACTCAAAGCCCGCTGTCGTAGCATAAGCCTTCGCTCCTGCCATATAACGCACAAACAGCACATCATCCAGCTGATGAAAAGAGAGATGATTGTCAATCTTCACCTCTGAGGGGACATTTTTCTTATCCCAAAAGAAATGCAACGATACTTCCGGATGACGAGAATGCCACTCTTTTACCTCTTCACTAAATCCGCTGTTCAGCAAATAGCCATGCAGATATTCTCCTTTTTCTGATGTCATCTCCAATACTTCTTGCCTCAACAAGGGAGGGACAACCACGAGACCTTCACTCGGTATCTCTCGCATCTTTCGAAAAGAAAGCGCTAATTTCTTAACCGCGCCTATCGCTGTAATTCTTGTGAAAAGACGAAGAGATGCCAATGACAAAGTATTTTGTTTCGGAAATACAAAATCCGGATGCAAAAACAGATATTGATGGGCTATACATACCATCGGAACTTTAGGACGACAAAGAAAATAGGTTACACCGGTCAATAACTCATAAAAGTTTACGACAACATCCGCACCCGTCTCATGAATCATCCGGTTTATATAGCGCACGCTCCCCAGATATTTATATAAACGAAAAACATTATAGAAAACACTGCGCATCATATTGACCTGCTTATTCTTTGCGGTCGGTAAAAAGTTAGGACTTTCAAATGGATAGACAGGTACCCCTATCTTATTCAAAAAGAAATCCGGCAAACGACGCGCGGGACTTTTCCCCACTAACACACCTACAATATCGTGGCCTTCCACCATCAATTTTTGCCTTAAGGATAGCGCCTGTGTCAAATGACCACGCCCCTCACCTTGTATAATAAACAGGATTTTCATACTGCGTCCGCATATTCTTGAGAACTATCATAAGTAATAACCTCCCATTGGCCTCGTTCATCCTCAACCAATGCGGTCATACTTTCAACCCAATCACCCGAATTCAAATAATGAATAGGTCCATACCATATATTCGCGGCTTGATGAATATGACCGCAAATGACACCATCCAAATGTTTGACTTCCGCCAAACGCACTAATTCTTTCTCAAATTCTGAAATATAAGAAACCGCACTTTTTACACTGTGCTTCACTTTCTGTGATATTGAATAATAAGGTTTACCCCGACGCTCCCTCCTTCGATTGTATATTTTATTTAACCACAGCAAAAACGTATATCCTATATCTCCCAACATCGCTAGCCAGCGCATATGCGTCGTTATCGTGTCGAATATATCTCCATGAGTCACGAAATAACGCTTTCCTGATTTCGTCTCCAAAAGATAATCTTTCACAATTGTGATATTCGAAAACTTGAATGGAGCTAAACTGTCTAGAAAATCATCATGATTCCCCACCACATAAATAATCTCCATACCTCTTTTCTCCATCATCTTCATCAAGACCTTAAAGAAATCGGTATGTTTTTGTTTCCACCGTTTGCCTGATTTCTTCAACTGCCAGCCATCGATAATATCACCATTCAATATTAATCGATCACAGTCTACATGCTTGAGAAAATTCGTCACCTCCTCCGTCCGGGAATGCTCCGATCCCAAATGGATATCCGAAAGGACAATTGTTGGATAGTATCTTCTTAATATCATCTTTCTCCCCTTTAAGATGTTACAAAAAAACATGTTTCATATTACATGCCTACAACATCGGAGTGAAGATGAGATAACAAAAAAAGGTCAGCTCTTCACAAAGCCGACCTCCCTTATTGTTTAATTCAAATATTGAAAATTATGATTACATTTTACCAATTCTACTCTTCTACTTGAGTCTCTTCGTATGCCTTCAACAATTTCTCCTGAACATTTGAAGGTACTAGCTCGTAGCTTGCAAATTTCATCGTAAACGATGCTCGACCACCGGTTAAAGAACTTAATGATGTTGAATAGTTGGACATCTCTTTCAAAGGAACTTTCGCCAAAAGTTTCTCAAAACCTTTTTCGCTGTTCATTCCCATGATTAAAGCTCTACGTCCTTGCAAATCACTCATTACATCGCCTAAGTAATCAGCCGGCACGGAGACCTCCACATCATATACCGGCTCCAAGATCTTCGGACCAGCCTCTTTGAATGCCGTACTAAACGCGTTACGACCCGCCAACATGAAAGAAATTTCATTACTATCAACCGGGTGCATCTTTCCGTCATATACACAAATACGAACATCTCGCGCGTAAGAACCTGTCAACGGACCTTGCTCCATACGTCCCATAATACCTTTCAAGATTGCCGGCAAGAAACGAGCATCTATCGTACCACCTACAATACAGTTAACAAACACAAGTTTACCGCCCCAGTCTAGATCAACAATCTGAGTATCACGAATATTCATTTTATATTCCTGACCTCCAAAGCGATACATATCTGGAGCAGGCATTCCTTCATAATAAGGCTCCACGATCAAATGAACCTCACCAAACTGCCCCGCTCCACCAGACTGTTTCTTATGACGATAGTCCGCACGAGCCGCCTTCGTGATTGTCTCACGATATGGAATCTTGGGTTCCATAAACTCTATTGGCAATTTATCATTATTCTCGATGCGCCATTTCAACGTACGTAGATGGAACTCCCCTTGACCAGACACAATCGTTTGCTTCAATTCTTTCGATTGCTCAATCACCCAAGTTGGATCCTCTTCGCGCATACGCATCAAAATCTCCATCATCTTTTCAGCATCCGCCTCATTCACCGGTTTTATAGCACGACGATATTTTGGATCCGGATATTTGATAAAGTCAAAGCGATAATCACAACCCTTACCATTTAAGGTATTACCTCTTCTAACATCCTTCAATTTCACTGTAGCGCCAATATCTCCAGCAACCATCTCTGTTACAGGTATACGGGTCTGTCCTGCCACGGAAAACAGTTGAGCGATACGCTCTTTAGATCCACGATCCGCATTCATCAAATCGTCACCCTCTTTTACTTTTCCTGATATTACTTTAAAATAAGAGACCTGCCCGATATGCGGCTCTATTGTTGTCTTAAAGAAGAATAAGCTTGTTGGACCATTAGAGTCAGGTGTCACCTCTATACCTTCTGTCGTAATCAAACGCGGCATCTTGTCTGTACATGGAACGACATTACCTAAGAATTCCAAGGTACGACGTACACACATATCCCTGCCCGCACATACACAGAAAACGGGGAACATACTACGAGCGACCAAACCAACACGGATACCCGCACGCATATCATCCTCGCTCAACGCGCCCTCTTCAAAGAATTTCTCCATCAACATATCGTCATTCTCCGCAGCGGCCTCCACCAAAGCTTGATGATATTTCATAGCCTTCTCCATCTCCTCTTCCGGTATATCCAACACATCAGGCACACCACCTTCCGGCTTCCAATGATACATCTTCATTTTCAATACATCCACAACCGCATTGAATGAAGGACCACAACTAATCGGATACTGGATAGGAACAATTTTACTTCCCCAGCGATCTTTCAACTGAGCGATCGTTCCATCATAATCTGCCTTCTCATTATCTAATTGATTAATAACAAATATAACCGGTTTATGAAATTGTTCTGTATACCGGAACTGATTGACAGTCCCAACCTCTACACCATATTGAGCATTTAAGACCATCAACGCCGTATCGGTGACATTTAACGCGGAGACTGCTCCCCCAACGAAGTCATCCGAACCCGGACAATCTATAAAATTCAGCTTTCTATCTTGCCACTCAACACTGAACACTGTAGAAAACACAGAGTATCCATACTCTTTCTCAACAGGGAAATAATCACAAACCGTATTGCCAGCTTCAACAGAACCACGACGTTTTATAACCCCACCCTCGTAAAGCATCGCTTCTGCGAGAGTGGTTTTCCCTGAGCCTGAACTTCCCAAGATTGAGATGTTCTTAATTTCGTTTGTTTGGTATACTTTCATAATATCAGGATTTATTGAGTTTAACATTTCACTTGTGAATCACCTTCACAAGGGCGCAAATTAACTATTGTGTCACAAAAATGCAATTATTGCTCTCTGTTTGATAGCAATGTTATGTAGCAGTAATCACTTTTTAAAATTAAATCTTACATTTGCGTAAAGATATAATTGTGTCTATTCAATGGCTGGCTTATATATTCATGTACCTTTTTGCGCAAAACGCTGTCTCTATTGCGACTTCTTTTCCAACACGGAAATGAAATACAAACAACCCTATCTCCTCGCGCTAACCAAAGAGATGGAATTGAGAAAATCTTATATTAGTAATGAGCCTTTAGAGACTATTTATTTGGGTGGAGGCACTCCTTCTCAACTGAATGAACATGATTTTGAGCTCATTTTTAATGCTATATACAAGAATTTCAAAGTCGATAAACAGGCTGAAATCACGTTGGAAGCCAATCCCGATGATATGAGGCAGGAATATGTATCAGCGCTGCGAAAATTCCCCTTCAACAGAATCAGTATGGGTGTGCAAAGTTTTCATCAAGATGATTTGACTTTCCTAAATAGAAGACACAACAAGGAACAGGCCATTCATGCCGTAGAGCTTTGCAAGGAATATGGCATCACGAATATTAGCATTGATCTTATTTACGGACTGCCCAAACAGACGCTTCAGGCCTGGGAGGATAATTTGCGACAAGCAATCGACCTGGATATACCTCATCTTTCCGCTTATCACCTAATCTATGAGGAGGGAACAGCTCTATATAAACTACTACAAGCAGGGAAGGTCAAACCTGTTGACGAAGATTTAAGCGTCTCTTTCTTCTCCGCCCTGATCGAGCGTCTGAAAGAGGCCGGCTATTTACATTATGAAATCTCAAATTTTGCCCGCCCCAGCTACCTATCACGACATAACAGCTCCTATTGGACCGGTAAAAAATATCTAGGAATCGGCCCTTCCGCTCATTCTTACAATGGGAAAGATCGGGAATGGAATCCTTCTTCCTTACCTATTTATATCGAGAAAATGGGGAAAAAAGAAATCGCCACCGAGGTGGAGACATTGGATCTATATACTCGTTACAACGATTTCATTATTACCGGACTACGCACCATGTGGGGCATTTCTCTCTCTGATATAAAAAAGTTATTCGGAGAAAAGCTCAGAAAATATTGTGAAGAACAAGCAGCACCACATATAAAACAAGGGCTTTTACTTCATAAAGAAAATAAATTAACCTTGTCTCAAGAGGGCATATTTGTCTCTGATGGCATCATGAGCGACCTCTTATGGGTATAAGACCCAACGATTCTTAAGACTCAAAACAGCAATGATTTACAAATCGATCCGTTATCTCTTCTCCTTTACCTGTAACAAATCAACAATTTAAAAACAAGGCAATTGCACATTTTTACGATTTTTGAGAAACGAAATATATTCTATTAAAAAAACTATACATATATTTGCGCCATCAAAAAAATAGCTAAACGTGCCATATTTATACATAATATCAGGTTGCAACGGAGCAGGAAAAACGACAGCTTCTTTTACTATTTTACCAGAGATGTTAAAATGTAAGGAGTTTGTTAACTCAGATGAGATAGCCAAGGGACTTTCCCCTTTCAACTCGGACAGCATCGCCGTAGCCGTAGAAGCAAGCCGAATCATGTATAAACGAATCAAAGAGCTCATCAGCGCTGGTGAGACATTCGCTATGGAAACAACGCTAGCCACCCGTTCGGTCGCGAACTTGATACGGGAAGCACAAAGGGAAGGTTATTATGTTACATTGCTATACTTTTGGCTTAATACGCCGGATCTAGCTGTGGAACGCGTTAAAATGAGAGTTGCGGCCGGAGGGCATAATATCCCGGAATTAACGATACGACGTCGATATGAAGCCGGAATCCACAACTTATTTGAACTTTACCTGCCCATTAGTGACTATTGGATGATAACAGACAATTCCATGTCGCCCATGGTGGTGATCGCCAAGGGTTTCAAGAATGATAAAAAAGAAGTTTATAATCAAGATATTTTTACAAAACTTGAACATCATGAATGAGCAAGAAGTTAGAGAATTCGAAGAAAATATTGTAAAAGGTGCAAATATAGCTTTTCAAAGATTAGTTAATCAAAAGAAAAAAGAGGGTGGCGAATTAGTCTTCTCTAGAAATGGACATATCTTCAGAGTAAAAGCTGCCGATATCGATAAAGGTTACTAAATTTATTGAGATACGGTATTAAAAATAAGGAGACGTATTTAATCAATACGCCTCCTTATTTTATTTCCACATTTTTCTTTATTATACCTGCTTTCTCTTCTCTAAGTAGCATCTTGATCCCTCTTTTCGCCTAGGTTATTCCACTCTTTTTACCGCTTCTCGCACCCTTTTTAACGATACTTGTATATAATTGTATAACAACGATTTAAGTGAATAGTTATTCACTTGTTGAGTGATTAACTATTCACTAGGGGTAGTGCTTAGTTATTCCCATGAGAAGTGATCTATTAATCACTCAAACAAGCCTTAATTATCGCTATTTCAAGTTCTCTTCCAACTCGATAGTCATACCATCCACTCGCTGTAAAACCGACCTTTTTAAACAAAAAAATGCGATGTTTACACACCGCATTTTTCTTATCTACTATCTAATGAATTACTTACTCAAATCCATCTCTTTCAATAAATATCCAGCACCTGCATATTTGTCAATAACAAACATAACATAACGAATATCCACAATAATACTGCGCTGATATTCCGGCAAATATTGAATATCTCCACCGACACCTTCCCAATTCCGGTCAAAATTTATACCAATCAGCTCTCCCTTTCCATTCATCACAGGACTACCAGAGTTTCCACCTGTCGTATGAGTTGTCGCAGAGAACGCCACCGGCATTTTGCCATTAGCCATTTGATACGGACCAAAGTCTTTCGCTTTATACAGCTCCTTCAAACGAGCCGGAACGACAAACTCCCAATTCGTAGAATCCTCTTTTTCCATCACACCGTCTAAAGTTGTCTGATGCCCATAATAAATACAATCTTTTGGACTATAACCTTTCACCTGTCCATAAGCCAAACGAAGTGTCAAGTTTGCATCCGGGAAGCTTGCCATATCGCCATACATAGCCAACAGGCCTTTCACATATGTACGATGAGCGATAGCATAACCCGCATCAAAACCGGCCAAAGCTTTATCCAAGGCCTTTCGCTCATCTTTTACAGATTGGGCAAAACAAATCATCGGGTCATTCTTCAATTGCTCCACAGAAGGTGAGGTCTTGAATTTTTCAAAATTAGACTCACTACCAAAAATAGATGATCCAAACAGATGATCCACAAAACGATCTACATCACCATGAAACTCTTTATCTATAACCGCAAAATAAGCAGGTCTCGACAGAGGCTCAACCAATCTATTATATTCTTTCAACAGCTCTTTCGCTATTTTACGATCTACATCTGGCGCATAGTTCTTATTGGCAAATCCATAATATTGTTTCTCCAACAAATCCAACGCTTTTTGTCGCTCGGCCTTATCAGACTTCTCCAACATCTTGCATATCGGAGTGATATCCGTAAAGATACTTGAAAACTCAACGCCACGAACTAAAGCCTCATCCAACATCCAACTACGAAAACGAAGATCCTTACGAGCATGCACGATTCGCTCCAACTCTTTCAACGCGGCAGGATAAGCCGACTCATTATTCTTATTCGCCCAATCTATCAAACGAGCCTGTTCTTCCGCTTTCACCTGTTCAAAATCACGCTTATTAATAGCCCAATTACTACCGATCGCGTTTTTATACGCATTCGTTGAGCCGGCATATTTACTTGCGTACTGAATGCGCACTTGAGGATCTTTCAGCATCTCATCAAGCATAACCTTTTGACGAATATCTCGAATATTGATACGTACAGCATTGTCTATATCACGACGCTCCGCTACTTCCCAAGAGGTATAATATTTGTTCGTACGTCCGGGGAAACCCATAATCATCGCGAAATCATTCTCCTCAACACCCATCAAAGAGACCTTCAACCAACGTTTCGGACGGAGAGGCACATTCTTCTCGGAATAAGGAGCCGGATTACCATTAGCGTCAGCATACACACGAAAGATAGAAAAGTCACCCGTATGACGAGGCCAGATCCAATTGTCCGTATCCGCGCCAAACTTTCCGATGGAAGATGGTGGAGCTCCCACTAAACGAACATCCGAATAGACCTTTTTCGTAAACATATAATATTTATTACCTCCATAAAAAGGCTTTATCTCCACCTCGGTTCCCGGATGTTCACGCAAATATTTTTCTCCTATTTTCTCTTTCGCCAAACCATTCAAATAAGTCGCGGACAAAAAATCCATACTATTAGGATCCTTGATTTTCTTCAACTTACCCATCACATAGTCTGTCACGTCATCAATCTTATCGATAAATGTAACCGTCAAACCCGGATTTGGCAACTCTTCCGCACGAGACATGGCCCAAAAGCCATCAGTCAAATAATCATGTTCCAAAGAACTATGACGCTGAATACTTCCATAACCACAATGATGATTCGTCAACAACAAACCTTCCGACGAGATCATCTCACCCGTACAGCCGCCACCAAAACGCACCACCACATCCTTCAAAGAGGGAGCATCGGCACTGTACACCTCCTGGTCGCTCAAACGAAGACCCAAAGCTTGCATTTCCGCGAACTTCTGTTGCTTCAATAAAGGTAGCAACCACATCCCTTCGTCAGCAAACAAAGGAGAAGACAATAACATAACCGCTACGGATAAAAAAAACTTCTTCATGTATTTGATTTATTAAATGGATATTTTGTCAACATTGAATTATAGTAACGTCTATCGCCACTAACCTCCTCTCCCAGCCACGAAGGGCTCTCGAAGGGCTCATCTTCAGAAGACAACTCTATCTCCGCCAATATCAAGCCTTCATTCGCCCCATGAAAGATATCAATCTCCCACACATGCTTTCCTTTAGGGACCAAACAACGCTCCTTATCAATCACTCCCGGCTCACACAATTTCATTAATTGCTCCGCATCTTCCAAAGGTATTGCCCGCTCAAACTCATAACGACTCAAACCCTTCTCATCAGAAGCACCCTTAATTGTCAAATATCCCTCTTTATCCCGAATACGAACACGAACCGTACAACCAGGACGCGAACTAAGATACCCCTGCATAATATGAGTGGAGCTTTCCACTTCCGACCTAAAATCGCCTGATACCAAAAATTTACGTTCTATCTCTAATGCCATAAAACGCCTCCTTAAGCTCTATTTTATTGTAACCATCGTCGCTCCATAGCCATACTCCCGAAATGAGGCATCTTGATGATAATATTGTTTATAACGAGTATTCAGTTCCTTTTCTATCGCCTTGCGAAGTACCCCCTCACCTTTTCCATGAATAAACACAATCTTTTGTCCCTTCTTTGAGGCATATTGTTTCAATACTTCATGAAATTTATCCAACTGATAAGTCAGCATATCCGCATTACTTAATCCATTGGTATTATCCAATAATTCAGATATATGCAAATCCACCTCTAAAATAGCATCATTTGTCGCCTTCTTATGCACGATCTGTTGCGGTATTCTCCTCTCTTCTCTTATCTTTTGCTGCATCGCCTCTTTCAACTCTACAGCAGAAACCAAGATCTCTTTCTCCGGCAAATCATTACGAACAATCGGATAAAGCAACGCATCCTCATCGAAATAATCATTCTCCATGAAACAATGGAGCTTATAGAACTTAACAGTATCTAAACGCAACTCCACAGATATCGCGTTTTTCAAAGAATAAGGCTTATCTTTCTTGAATGCGATCATTTGTACACAAACACGCTCTAAGTCATTCAATTCATTTTTTGAGAACTCCTCCAAAAAAATCTTCGTATTAGGCTCTATCAAGCCATTATAACGGCTCGTCCAACTATTATTCGAACGATTCATATAATTAAACAACAAATAATAGTTACTATCATTTACAAAATAAGCCTCATAACCACACTGCTGAAAACTCTTAGGATCAACAGGCAGATATGCCAAGAACACATTCAAGCGCTCTCCCTCTTTCGTCTCTTGCACCTTCCCCTCTTGAGGTTCCACATGCTGAACCATTGGCTCTTCTAACGGAACCTGCACTTTCGGACGATTAGAGCTATGCACCTGCATATCTCCATTACCAACCACTACACATTCCCGAATAAAAACAGGAACCTCGAATCCATCTTCATCTTCCACCAATACTTGATCTTTTCCTTGGAATCCACGAACAACGCCTCCACCTACACTATTTAAAAAGCGTACCTTATCTCCTATTTTCATATTATTTGCCATAATGTTATTGCTTTTATTTATTTCTACAAAGATAATTTACCCACCTAAAATTATGCAACCTATTCATCTAAAAAAGCAACAAGAAGGCACTACCCTCCAAAGATTATCCCATTCATGCTCAAAAACAGAAGCGATTTATTACTTTTGTATTCTTATCATATTTTAGCTGAAAATGAAAACACAAGAAATACGTATCGATGATTATAACTATCCTTTACCAGATGAACGGATAGCTAAATTCCCTCTACAAAAACGAGACGAATCAAAGCTCTTGCTATATCGCGATGGCAAAATAAGCGAAAGCATATTCAAACATATCACGGATTTCCTTCCTGAACAATCATTAATGGTGTTCAACAACACCAAAGTGATACAAGCACGATTGCTATTTAACAAAGAGACAGGAGCACGTATCGAGATTTTCTGTCTTGAGCCAATCGAACCGCATGACTACGCTTTGGTCTTTCAACAAACCAAACGTTGCAACTGGACCTGCTTGATAGGAAACTTAAAGAAATGGAAAGAAGGTACACTCTCTAAATCGTTCGATATCAATGGACAAACTGTAACTCTTACCGCAGAGAAAAAAGAATCGCATGGGGACTCCCATCATATTGAATTCACCTGGGACAATGAAACATTTACTTTTGCGGACATACTTGACGCCGCAGGTGTCTTGCCTATTCCTCCTTATTTGCATCGAGAGACAGAAAAAAGCGACCTGCAAACTTATCAAACCGTTTATTCAAAAGTCAAGGGATCTGTTGCCGCCCCTACTGCCGGACTACACTTCACCCCGGAGGTGCTGGCTGATATAGATGCTCATGGAATTGGAAGGGAAGAGGTTACACTACATGTTGGTGCCGGCACTTTTAAACCCGTAAAGAGCGACACGATTGAAGGTCATGAGATGCATACAGAATTCATATCTGTACGACGCTCTTCTATCGAACGTATCAAAAATAATCTCGGACATATCATCGCTGTTGGCACAACCTCGGTCAGGACCTTGGAAAGCCTATACTATATCGGTGTATTACTCAGCAAAAAACCTGAAGCCTCATCTGAAGAGCTAGTTGTCAAGCAATGGATGCCTTATGAAGAGAGTAATAATCTATTAACCACAGAGCAAGCTCTCCAAAACATACTAGATTATTTAGACAGACATCATTCCAGCGCATTAATGACCGCTACGCAAATCATCATCGCTCCCGGCTATGAGTTTAAAATCGTCAAAGGCATTGTCACCAATTTCCATCAACCCAAAAGCACATTGCTATTGTTAATATCCGCTTTTGTAAAGGGAAATTGGAAATCAATCTATGACTATGCGCTTAGCCATGATTTTCGATTCCTAAGCTATGGAGATAGCTCTTTACTCCTTTAAGTTAAAGCTCTAAATACCATAAGAACAAGAGGATACCCTTACAAAAGGATATCCTCTCTCTACCAAACCTCTTATAACCGCTAAATTATTGCACGGAAAATTTATAAATACATTCACTTTTGTACGTTTCACCAGGGCGTAACACTACATTTGGAAAAGCAGACTGATTCGGACTATCCGGATAGTGTTGAGTTTCCAAGCACAATGCGCCACGATGCGGATAAACTGTACCTAACTTGCCTTTATCCCCCTCTTTCGCCATTGAGTTACCGGCATAGAACTGCAAGCCCGGCTCATTAGTATATACCTCCATAACAATACCACTAGTCGGACATGTCACTTTTGCCGCAAGCTTTGTAATATCACCTCCTGTATTTAAGATCCAATTATGATCATAACCGCCACCATAAACAAGCTGCGTAAACGGATCGTCAATATGATCTCCTACAACAACCGGCTGACGCAAATCCATCACTGTACCCTCTACCGGCTCTATTCCTGTTGGAATCATTGTTGAATCTACAGGGTTATAGCTATCCGCATTAATCATGATCGTATGATCCAAAATTTGAGAACCTGGAACGCCCGAAAGATTGAAATAACTATGATTCGTCAAGTTCACAACCGTAGGCTTATCCGTTGTCGCCTCATACTTTATATCTATAGCATTGTCATCGGTCAACTTATAAATAACCTTCACATTCAAGTTTCCAGGGAAACCCGCCTCTCCATCCTTAGATAAGTAGGTCAACTCTATTGTTTGATCATCTATCTGATTGGCATCCCAAACAACAGCGTGATACCCCTTCGGTCCACCATGCAAACAGTGACCATTATTATTTTGAGGCAATTGATACTCTTTACCATCCAACGTAAACCTCGCATTGGCGATACGATTACCATAACGACCAATTAATCCACCATAGTTATTATCCGGATAAGCCACATATTGATCAATATTATCATAGCCAAGCACTACATCTGTCAACTTTCCTTTATTATCCGGCACCATTACAGAAACTAAACGCCCACCCCAATTCGTTACGCATGCTTCTGCTCCTTTCTTATTTTTCAATACATACAACGCTGTTGGTTTTCCATCTACCTCTGATTCAAAATTCGTCTTCACTAAACCTGAAAGAGTGGTCTCTTCATCCACGGTGTCTTTTTCATTTTTTCCACCGCATGACAACAGCATACACATTGCCATGACAGCCAAACAAAGTTTTTTCATCTTAATTATAAATTTAATGTTTTATGGAGAACAAAGATATACATTCTATCCACATAAAATCCAACACTTGAGACGAAATCACACCTTAATAAAACTCCTCAATCGCCCAACTTTAAGAAAAGTCATTTTTAATAAACCTCATGGAGGTTACGTTTCACTTTCGTACATTTGCGCAAAATGAATATGTGAATAATGAGACAATACCTAGACTTACTCAACCGAGTATTAACAGAAGGACAAGAAAAAGAAGACCGAACGGGCACAGGAACGATTAGTGTATTCGGACATCAGATGCGATTCAATTTAGAAGAAGGCTTTCCATTGTTAACGACTAAAAAGCTTCATCTCAAATCGATTATCTATGAATTATTATGGTTTCTAAAAGGAGATACAAACGTAAAATATCTACAAGATCATGGCGTACGAATTTGGAACGAATGGGCCGACGCAGATGGCGACTTAGGACATATCTATGGCTATCAATGGCGTTCTTGGCCTGACTATAATGGTGGATCTATCGATCAAATAACCGAAGCGGTAGAGACAATTAAACATAATCCAGACTCGCGACGTATCATCGTTAGCGCATGGAATGTGGCTGATTTAAATAAAATGAACCTTCCACCTTGCCATGCGTTTTTCCAATTTTACGTAGCGAATGGAAGGCTTAGTTTGCAACTCTACCAACGCAGCGCAGATATTTTCTTAGGAGTTCCTTTTAATATCGCTTCTTATGCCCTTTTATTACAAATGATGGCACAAGTAACCGGATTAAAAGCAGGTGATTTCGTTCATACACTAGGTGATGCGCATATCTATAAAAATCACTTGGAGCAAGTCAAACTGCAATTAACACGTAAGCCACGCCCATTGCCCAAAATGGAGCTTAACCCTAAAGTTCAAGGCATCTTCGACTTTAAATACGAAGACTTTAATCTTACGGGATATGATCCTCATCCACATATCAAGGGCGAAGTAGCCGTTTAATATGCAATGAAATTTATTTAAATTCATAAATCAATAACTCTATGAGTACAATTTCAATCATCGCTGCTATCGCTGATAAAAATGCGATAGGAAAGGACCAGCAGTTATTATGCCATATGCCCGCAGACATGAAACGTTTCAAAGAATTGACTACAGGACATGCGGTTATTATGGGACGTAAAACATTTGAATCACTTCCTCATGCACTCCCTAACCGTAAAAATGTCGTATTGACAACATTACCCGAAGCCGGATTCATGGACTGTTTCGCATGCGAATCAATGGGTGCGGCATTAGATTTATGCGAGAAGGAAGATGAAATATTTATTATTGGTGGCGCTTTAGTGTATAGACAAGCGTTGAATATCGCAGACAAAATGTATCTCACCCGCATTCATCATGAATTTCCAGGGGCTACGACCTTTTTTCCTGTCGTAAATTGGGATTTATGGGAAGAGGTGGAACGTGAAGAACATCCTGCTGATGATAAGAATCCTTATCCTTACACTTACATCACTTATGTGCGTAAAAAAGACAAACATTAACGCACATTTCACAAGTTTTTGCTCTTTCTTTGTATCTATATAGGAAAGCTTTATTGTTAAACTAATAATTCCTTTGGATATGAAGATAAGAGCATTTTTTTTTATGGCATTAATCGCTTTTAACCTATCAGCGATCCGCAAAGCCAACCTACATACACAGTCTGATTTATATTCCATACAAACAACAGACAAAAAAGTATCAACTGATATTATAGCTTTGATCGATCGGATGAAAAAGCAACTTGACATTAACAATGATCAAATGCCAGAGTTGATCAAAGAGATCGAGAATAGCGCCAACAACGACTCCAACGCAATCCGCAAAGCTATTTTACACTCCATGGCGGCCGAAATGTATCAAAACTATTTTCAAAGATATCAATGGGACATAAACCAACGAAGCACATTGAGTGGATTCATTCCTGAAGATATAAGGGAATGGAGCGCAAACCTCTTTACGGAAAAAATACAAAAAGAAATAAACCTCTCTCTTGAGCCGGCCTCTTTATTGCAGAATACGTCGATCGACTCATATAAGGAGATTCTAAAAGCAGGAAAAGACTCACCCGCATTACGTCCTACGCTTTTTGAGTTTCTAGCGTTCAGAGCTATAGACATCGCTTCATCTACTGAGATATACAAGAAAATTATCGCTTTTCAAAATAAAAGAAAAAACACAAAAGCGGCACTTCTCACAGAATTGGACTATTATCATTTTCTATACGGGAATAAATCAGATAAAGAGAGTCAAACAAACTACGCAAATGCGTTGGATGAACTTTATAGAGATCTTCACTCTCAAGAATATGCGGCAGAGATATTAATAGCCAAACAGCAATTAATTAGCGGCTATTGGCCCCACTATAACTCAAATCATTGGGATTCTATAAAAGCAAAAGAGATACAAATATGTAAAGAATGCATCAAACGGTATCCCCATTACCCACGTACCGCTATATTAAAAAATCGTTTAGCCGAACTTGAGCGCCCTACACTTGTCAGCATCGTCAAACAGACTGTATATCCGGGTAAAGATATTGAAATACAATTATCTTATACCCATATCTCTAAAGTTATCGTTAAAATATACCGAAGCGAAAATACACCTATACTACTATATAAAGAACCTCGTAACAGTCAATACGAAGAAAAGAGAAACAGGCTGATAAGTGAACATTCTTTTGACCTCAACTCTCCCAATAACTTTATAAAACAAGACACGATATTGCGCATTCCCATAAAACAGCTTGGCCTGTATGATTGTGTCGTAACAGATCCGGTAAATAACATAAAAACAATCAATACAATCAGTGTTAGTAGACTTGCCGCTATTAACAGACAAATAACCCCCAACCAAACAGAGGTGATGGTTACGGATTTCTTAAGCGGAAAACCTATCGAACACGCTACTGTCTCATTCTTTAAAAATGAGCAAAACCAATTAAAAAAATTAGGCGAGGTAAAAACAGATAAATATGGATTAGCGCTCCTACCTAAAAATAGACATATTTGCGCATACCAAGCAAACATGAAAGAAGATCAAGCTAAAAGGATCACACATATTTATCAAAATGATGGCTATGAATCAACAGACAAAGAGCCAATAGAACTTTCTCTTTTCACAGACCGAGGTGTCTATCGCCCCGGACAAACCATCTATTTCAAAGGTATCGCCTATGTCAAAGAGCGTAAAGAGCCTCATGTCATCAATCAACAATCTTTTACCGTACATTTTTATGATGCAAAAGGGAAAGAAATAACAAACAAACAGGTCGTGACTAATGAGTTCGGATCTTTTAATGGTGAATTTACTATTCCAAAGCAAACCTTGAACGGCTCTTTTCGCATAAAAGCAGGAGAAGAAAATTTGTATATTAAAGTAGAAGAATATAAACGTCCGACCTTTCAAACAGCTATTACTCCTATCAAGACAGATGTACGTATCGGTGATTCTATCACGATAGAAGGAATGGCCAAAACTTTTGCGGAAACACCTCTTGCCCATGGACATGTCAAATGGCAGATCTCTTGCCAAGAGTTTCTATACAAACGATATTATACACCCTCCGCTTCATTAATAATAGCAGAAGGAGAAACAGAATTAATGAAAAATGGACATTTCAACATATCTTTTCAAACAAATAAGTTAAATAATAACACGTTTAACTCAACATATCAAACTTATGAGGTCACAGCAACCATCACCGATAGTAAAGGAGAAAGTCAAGAGGCACATTATCAATTCGCTATCGGGGAGTCAAGCTTGATTTTATATACAGAACTAGCATCTCAAACAGAAAGAAACACGACAAAGGCTATTATTAAGGCTCAGACAATTAATGGAACGGAAGTCTCTGTCTCCGGTTCTTTTAAAATCATTAAGCTAAAATCAAATACGACAACTGAGAAACAAACATCTTCCGACAATATAGAAGAAGAATGCCTCATCAATGGCTTCTTTGAGAGCGGAAAGATTATCGACCCTCAACTATTCAAGCAACTACCAACAGGCAAATATCGCCTTCTGTTTGAAGCGAAAGACAGTCAAGGAAGAGCTTGCAAGAACCAAACAGATTTCATATTATATGAAAAAGAAGCGAAATGCCCTCCTGTATTTACTCATACATGGCTGCAGAAAGAAAAGCTCTCTTGTCTTCCTGGTGAAGAGGCGGAATTTGTGTTCGGAACATCGGATAAGGATTGTTACATCCTTTACGAATGGTTTGTCCGTAATAAGCGCATTCACCAAGAACTCATAAAGTTAAACAACGCAAATCAAAAATTCATCATTCCTTTTTTGGAGTCTTATGGAGATGGACTAGTCGCTACTTTCACCTTTGTCAAAGCGGGAGAAATCTTTTCAAGTAAAATCAATATCACACGCAAACAACCTAACAAAAATTTAAACATTAAACCAATTTCTTTTAGAGACCATTTGCAACCTGGCAATAAAGAGGAATGGACTTTCCGCATTACAGACGCAGATTCAACTGTCGTGTCGGCAGAAGTATTGACGGCTCTTTATGACGCATCCTTAGACAAGATCTTACCTTTTGATTGGTATTTCAACCCTCAACGGTTTATCTATCTACAAGCGCCTCTCTTCTCTATATCTAACAGAATTGGAGACGATAGCGACTACGCAAAAATTGATCGCAAAGAAGAACCTCAATATCAATATGACCAGTTGAATTGGCAGGATCTTTTTGCAGCGTCCTCTTTACGTTTACGAGGCCTTTCTAGTCGTAGCCATATACTTGGATCCGGAAATTTAGTGCAAGATGTTCAATTGGAAACAGAGATTGAATTACAAGAGAAAAGTGTTGCCGCTCTTAATAACTCTAACAAGGTTAATAACTCTTTTAAAGATTCTAAGCAGCAAAATATCCCCTCTATGCCTCTTCGAAAGAATTTTGCGGAGACCGCTTTCTTCTATCCAAATTTACGCACAAATGCAAATGGAGATATCTTAATTCATTTTACTTTACCGGAAAGTAATACAACCTGGAAGTTACAAATGATCGCCAACACAAAAGATCTTAAATATGGGCAACTGACAAAACAGATTATTTCCAATAAACCTATAATGATCTTACCGAACCTACCTCGCTTCATGCGACAAAAAGATAAAGTCGAAATACGTGCACAAATCATCAACAATTCAAATGAGAGTCTATCCGGACGAGCCGGCATTGAATTATTTGATCCTATAACAAATCAACCGATAGTCTGCTTAAGCAAATCACAACGGCCTTTCGAACTTTTACCGGATAGCACACAAAACGTTAGTTGGGAAATTATCGCTCCAGATAATAAGGAATTAATAGGCATACGATTATGGACCAACTCCGACAAAGGTTGCGATGGAGAGCAACATTTATTGCCTGTCCTCTCTAATCAATTGCTTATCACAGAAAGTAAACCATTCTATCTTACAAAAGAACATGATACTCAAATAGTATTAAAGCAAACAGAAGGAAAGGCTTCTAAACTCACACTAGAAATGAGTAGCAATCCTATTTGGTATGCCGTACAAGCACTACCCACTATCACACAACCCAAAGATGAGAATATCATCTCTTGGTTTGCCGCTTATTTCGGCAATACGCTAGCGACTCATATTGCACAAGCCAATCCTCAAATAAGACGAGTAATCGATTCATGGACTACGCAAAAAGGCAACGATTCGACATTGTTTTCTAATTTAGAAAAAAATCAAGAGCTAAAAAATATCCTCTTAGAAGAGACACCTTGGGCACTTCATGCTAATACTGAAAGTGAACAAAAACAACGTCTTTCCCTATTGTTTGATTTGAATCGAACAAATGAACAACGTAATAATGCTTTGCAACAATTACTTCAACAACAAAATCCAGATGGTGGATGGGGATGGCTGAAAGGTTTTCAAAGCAACCGAAGCATTACTTTATCAATCTTGCAAGGCATGTCTAAATTAACCCAATTAAATTCGATCCAATATGATGAAGCTGAAATAAGAATGCAAATGAACGCACTCAAATTTTTAGACCAACAAATTAAAACAGATTATGACAACTTGCTGAAATATAACAAGAACTGGCAAAACGCTCGACCTTCAGCCGAACAAATTCGTTATTTGTTCATTCGCAGCTTTTATCGTGATGTTCCCGAACTAGGAGAAGCTCGTGAAGCTATACGTTTCTATACTCAACAAACAGAAAAGCATTGGCAAGATTATGGCCTAATGACCAAAGGAGAAATAGCGATGCTTATGCATAACAATGGAAAAAAAGATATCGCTATCAATATTTTAAATTGGTTAAAAGAAACTGCGACATCATCGAAAGAGAATGGCATGTATTGGGCTAATAATCGGGAAGAGAATGATTTCTTAAACACACCTGTTGATACACATTGTCTCTTAATTGCTCTTTTTAACGAAATAGCACCAGACAACATTTTGATCGATCAAATGAAACAATGGTTACTTAACCAAAAACATACACAAAACTGGGAGTCTGTTCCCGCAACTGTCAATGCTATCTACACATTATTACTTACAGGAAACAATTGGTTAAATGAACAAAACGACTGTACTGCCACATGGAACGGGAAACAATACAGCACTACTAATGGCGATATAGCCACTGGATATCTAAAAGTATCCCTTCCCAAGCAAAATATCGCTTCCATGACAGATAAATCAATCTCTATCCATAAGAGCGGAAATGCTCCTGCCTGGGGAGCTATCTATGAGCAGTATTTCCAAGATATAGACAAAATAAAGGAACAACAAGGAGCTCTGAGTGTTGACAAAAAATTATTCCTTGAAATCTACAAAAATAATGAGCGTATGATCCGTCCATTAACCATGGGACAAGCGCTTCATGTAGGAAATAAAGTAATTGTCAGACTCACGATCCGAACTGATCGCTCTATGGATTACGTATTCTTAAAAGATTTATGGGCTGGATGCTTTGAAGCGGCCAAACAGACATCAGAGACTATCTATCGTGAAGGTATTTGTTATTACATATCACCTAAAGATATAGCGGAACATATCTTTATAGAACATCTTCCACAAGGAACATTTGTTATTGAATACCCTCTATACGTAAACCGAAATGGAATATATAGTGAAGGCGTTTGCACTATCCAATGCTTGTATGCTCCTGAATTCACATCGCATACACAAGGCAAAAACATACATGTAATGCCCTGAGAGATCTGATCACAAAAAACAATACCAGATCGTGTGCCTTAAAAAAAATGTTTCTTTTAAGGCACACGTTTTTTTATCCCGAATGAGATTCTTTTAAAATTCAATTAGCCCTTCTCTATTCTCCAGCGAAATACCTATCTTTGTTGCGAACAACATAAACTATATTCTAAAATGAAACAAATTATTTTCATCTTTATGGCCCTCCTGGTCGCTACAGGAATGGTCAACGCACAAAAGAAAGCGGTTATAGCCGCAGAAACTGCCAGTTTTGATTTTGGCACTATCCAAGAGGCAAAAGGAAAAGTATCGCATACATTCGAAGTTATAAATAAAGGTGATATGCCATTAGTCATCACTCGTGTTATCGCATCTTGTGGATGTACTACTCCTGAATGGCCCAAAGAACCTATTGCACCAGGTAAAAAAGCAGCCATCAAAGTTACTTTCGACCCTTCCGGCAGACCGGGTCCCTTCACGAAAACAATATCTATCTATAGTAACGGAAAAGTAGGTAGCTTCATCATGAATATTCGTGGAGAAGTAAAATAAACAAACCTTTTAAACGACATTTAAATGCTGAATATAACAAAATCTATTCTGACCATAGTAGCTATCTTTTTTATGACAGCTACTTGGGCACAACAAAACGCAAAAATATTGTCCGAAGAACTGATCTACAATTTCGGGACAATAGCCGAAGCTGATGGATTCGCCACTCATACGTTCACCATCAAGAACACAGGCAACGCACCATTGGTCATCACTAGAATTACGGCTTCTTGTGGATGTACACGACCAGAATGGACTAAAGCTCCTATAGCCCCGGGTAAGACCGGTGAAGTAAAAATCACTTATAACCCTAAAGGACGACCGGGACCTTTTTATAAAACTATCTCTATATTCAGCAATGGGAAAAATGGCAGCTATAGCTTAGCCATCAAAGGGAATGTAACGCCGAAGCCTCTACAACCTATATTTAACTATCCCTACGCAATCGGAGACCTAAAACTACATACAAAAACAATTTTGTTTAGTAGTATTCGCGAACATGAGACACAAGGAGAAAAGATAAATATCAAAAATGAAGGTAAGACTTCGGCTATCATCCATTTAGGCAAATTACCCCACTTTTTGACAGCACAAGTTAACCCTTCTTCTCTGCAACCCAACGAAGAAGGAGCTATCACAATCCTCCTGGACGCTAAAGCCATTAAGAAAAAAGGACGAATTACGACATCGCTACCCGTAGAAATACGTAACACTAGCGAAAAAGGAGTAACTGGAGAAATACATATTGCCGCTAATATAATAGATGACTTCAGTAATTTATCTGCCGCAGAAAAAGCAAAAGCACCTATCGCCAAACTATCCGGAACGCTTTTAGAGTTTGGCAAATTACCCAATAAGAAAAGTATTGTTCCTCTTATTGGAGGAAAGGTCATAGGAACTTTCGATATAACAAATGGAGGTAAAACACCACTCAATATCCATAGCGTCACTTGCGACGATGAGCGTGTAGATGTGTCGGGCGGAAAGAAAGTTCTAAAACCAGGTATGACTACAACTTTCAAAGTAACCCTACGCCCCAAAGAGATAAAAACGAGACTTGAAGCACTTATTAATATTGTTTGTAACGACCCTAATGGGCCCATACGCCTAATTAAGGTCACCGCATATAAATAATCTAATAATTATGGAACATCCAGAAAATGACGACCAATTCAAAGGTCTGAAAGTAAACAAGGGCATCTCGGATGTCCCCACTGTTAATCCTTACATCAAAAAACGTGTAAAACGAAAGGTATACACTCCTTCTGAATTCGTAGAAGGAATACTCAAAGGGAATATCACTATTCTCAGCCAAGCTGTTACCCTGGTTGAAAGCTCTAAACACGAGCATCAGCAAATAGCACAAGAGATTATCGAAAAATGTTTACCGCATGCAGGTAAGTCTGTCCGTATTGGAATCACAGGAGTTCCAGGTGCCGGAAAAAGTACTTCTATCGACTCTTTTGGAATGCACTTAATAAAACAAGGGCGTAAATTGGCTGTACTTGCTATTGATCCAAGTAGTGAACGCTCTAAGGGTAGTATATTGGGTGATAAAACACGTATGGAAGCCCTTTCAAGAGAAAAGAATGCTTTTATTCGTCCTTCACCTTCAGCAGGATCTTTAGGTGGTGTGGCTCGCAAAACACGTGAGACAATCGTACTTTGTGAAGCTGCCGGATTCGACACTGTATTTGTTGAAACTGTCGGCGTTGGTCAGAGCGAAACAGCTGTACATTCTATGGTCGATTTTTTCCTTCTTATCCAATTAGCGGGTACTGGCGATGAGCTACAAGGTATCAAACGAGGTATTATGGAAATGGCCGATGGTATTATCATCAATAAAGCTGATGGAGATAACATTGATAAAGCCAATTTAGCCGCGGCCCAATTTAGAAACGCTCTTCATCTCTTCCCTCCTTCTGAATCAGGATGGCTCCCGAAAGTCTTGACCTATTCCGGATATTATAATCTTGGTATCAAAGAGATTTGGGATATGGTGGATGAATACATGGCTTTCACAAAAGAAAATGGATACTTCGATCATAAACGTAATGAGCAAGCTAAATATTGGATGTACGAAAGTATTAATGATACATTGAGAGATACTTTCTATCATAATCCTGTAATAGAAAACATGCTAGAAAAAGCAGAGCAACAAGTCTTAAATAACGAGGTTAGTTCTTTTGTGGCCGCTAAACGTATGATTGATATTTTTTTAAATAATATCTCACAGAAATAAAAAGACTTTTTTCAATGAGGATTTTTTTGACCAAGCAAAGGGGATGTGTATTAAAAACACATCCCCTTTTTATTCCCTTATACTCTATCAATATTAAAAGAGGTTAATTTATTTTGTTGACAACACCAAATCTAAACAACTTTATTCAAGTTATATACTTGTTTCATTCAGTTTTATTTAATCGCAGCCGAATTTCCATTGAATTATATTTAAACGTGAAAGCTTCTAACAAGCCGAATACCTCATTAAAGTCACACTAACATCGACAAATAATAAACATCAATATATAAACATAAAAAGCCCTGTCTCTTTCAAATATTATTGAGTAAGACAGGGCCTTTCAATTATTTTATTATTTCCAAAAGGACTTTTCTAAATAAAAATGAACTTGTTTTTCTATTTTCAACACACTTTAAATAGATGAAACACGTAGCGTATTCAACAAGTCACGATTAATTGGCTTATCATTTTTAATTGCCTTTGAAAAAGGAACATAAACGATTTGATCATTTTGAATACCCATCATCACGTTGCGCTGATCATCCAACAATGCGTCGATTGCGGCAACACCCATACGAGTAGCCAAAATACGATCCTGAGCAGAAGGAGAACCACCACGTTGCAAATGCCCCAAAATAGAAACACGAACATCAAACTGAGGATACTCTTTCTTTACACGCTCAGCAACTCCCATAGCACCACCTGTTACCTCACTCTCGGCAACTAGCACAATACTACTATTTTTAGACTTGCGGAAACCATTTTCGATCATTTCTGCTAATTGGTCTTTTTCCAATGAAATCTCCGGTATAATCGCAGCTTCTGCACCCGCCGCAATTGCTCCATTCAACGCTAAAAAGCCCGCATCACGCCCCATAACCTCTACGAAAAACAAACGATCATGAGATGTTGCTGTATCACGGATCTTATCTACACACTCCATAATTGTATTTAGTGCTGTATCATAACCAATTGTCGTATCCGTACCATAAAGATCGTTATCAATCGTACCAGGCAAGCCTACGATCGGGAAATTATACTCTTGCGCCAAAATACGAGCACCCGTCAACGTTCCATCACCTCCGATAGCAATCAACGCATCAATTCCATGCTCTTGCAACTTCTCAAACGCTTGCTTACGTCCTTCCGGAGTTTTGAACTCTACGCAACGAGCCGTTTTCAAGATCGTTCCGCCACGTTGAATTATATTACTAACATTTTGTGTCTTAAATTCTTCAACTTCATCTAGAAGCAAACCTTTGTAGCCTCGATAAATTCCCTTCACTTTCATTCCGTTATAAATAGCGGAACGAGTCACCGCACGAATAGCGGCATTCATTCCCGGGGCATCACCTCCGGACGTTAAAATACCAACACACTTTATTGTAGACATAGCGTCACCGATTTTAATGTTCTGCGGCAAAAGTAGTAATTATTTAGTTACAATCTGTCTTTTGCACAGAAACTTCATATAATCTTAATCAATTTATCACTTCACATTATTTAAACTTAATATCCGCTCTGCTACTTTTTCCATCAACCACTTAGGCGTAGAAGTAGCACCACAGACACCGACTCTCCGCACATCTTTCGGCAATATTTCAACAATCTCAGCCACTTCTGAAATAAATGCCGTATTTGGATTCGCTTTTTTACATTCCTCAAAAAGCATTTTTCCATTCGAGCTTTTACGTCCCGCGACAAAATACACCCAATCATGTTCGGACGCAAAACGCTTTATATTTGGTAAACGATTTGCCACTTGACGACAAATCGTATCATAATAATTAAATGTTACACCTTCTGCCATCCGTCTTTTAATCTCAGCCACCACTGATTGAAAACCATCTAGCGATTTTGTCGTCTGAGAAAACAGACAAATAGCCCGAGTAAAGTCTAAACGATCAAGATCCTCCAATTTTTCAATAACAATAGCAGTACCTTCGGTCTGCCCGACCAAACCATTCACCTCCGCGTGCCCCTTCTTTCCATAAATAACCAACTGCGTATTGTCTGAACGAGTCTCTTGATAACACTTATGGATCTTACGCTGCAAACGCAAAACAACAGGACAAGTCGCATCTATAATAGTAATATGGTTACGCTCCGCCATCAAATAAGTCGAAGGTGGCTCACCATGTGCACGAAGCAACACTTTCCGGTCACGAAGCTTAGCAAATTGCTCATGATCAATCGTATGCAATCCCAAATGCTCCAAACGTTCCACCTCCAGACTATTATGTACAATATCACCTAAACAATACAACGTGTCCGTATTTCCCAACTCTCGCTCCGCACTTTCTATCGCGGTAACGACACCAAAACAAAATCCGGAATCTTTATCTATTTCGACTTCTATCATAACTTACCCTTTGATTTACATACAAGGCGAAGATCTCTTCTCTCCGCTTTTTAAGAACCTACCACCCGGTGATATTGTTCCAAAAGCCAAGCCTTTTGCTCTTTTAATGTCATATGTGAATTATCTAACACTAATGCATCTGGCGCCTGAACCAAAGGACTCTCCGCACGAGTCGAATCAATATAGTCACGCTTCTTGACATTTTCCAGCACCTCTTCATAAGATGCCTCCATACCTTTCGCCTTTAGTTCATCAACCCTACGCTGCGCACGCACTTCTGGAGAAGCTGTCACGAAAAGTTTCAATTCTGCATCAGGGAATACCACAGTTCCTATATCTCTACCATCCATCACTATACCTTTCGCCTTTCCCATCTCCTGCTGCTTAGCGACCAAAGCACGACGCACAAAGCCTAATGCCGCGACAAAGCTCACCTTATCGGCCACCTCCATTCCTCGAATTTCCTTCTCTACATTAACACCATTAAGGAAAGTATCTGGATGCCCTGTAAAAGCATTTATACAAAATGATATATCGATCTGACCAATAGCGGACCTTAACTCATCCCCTCTAATTTTATCCCCCTCAAATAGGCCATGCTGTATGCAATATAATGTTACGGCGCGATACATGGCTCCCGTATCTATATATGTATAACCGATCTCACGAGCTAAATCTTTCGCCATGGTACTTTTTCCACTAGAGGAATGACCATCTATGGCAATAACTATTTTCTTCATACTATATTTTTATGTATAGGTTTATTACATCCATCTTTTCATGGCATACAAAAGTTTAAAACTCCTATTTTCGCGCCAAAAACTGTTCAAAGATACATTAATTCAGAAAAATGTTTTTACTTTACCGCCGCAAATTTCAGCAACGAAAATTGTAAAATCAACCAAGATGAAGAAAAAGGGAATAAACATAAATGATCTTTTTCTCCATTTTTGTTTGATATATGAAATTATTTGTATTTTTGCGGCAGTGAAAAGCACTTATAAATTATTATAAACATATGGAAATTAAAAAATCACCGAAAGCGGACCTTGAGAGAGGTAAGACACTAAGCATCCTTATGGGATTCGTAGTGGGCTTGGCTGTCTTATTCGTGGGCTTCGAATGGAGCACTCGCGATGTCATGGTCGTTCAGGCGAGCGAAGGTGTCGCAGACATCATCGCCGAGGAAGAAGTGGAAATCACGAGACCGGAGAACACGCCTCCTCCACCACCTCCACCACCGGCACCCGTTGTTACCGAAGTATTGAACGTCGTTGATGATAACGTAGAGTTGGAACAACAAGATATCTTAACATCAGAGGATAATCAACAAGAAGCTCAAACTGCTACTTATACTCCTCCCGCAGTTGAGGAAGAAGAAGAGGAATCAGCTCAACAAATCTTTACGGTCGTAGAGGAAATGCCGAAATTCCCTGGCGGTGACGCTGAGTTGTTGAAGTTTATCGCTAAGTCTATTAAATACCCGGTAATCGCACAGGAAAACGGTATTCAAGGACGTGTAATTTGCGCATTCGTGGTTAACCGTGATGGTTCTGTTGTTGATGCGGAGGTATTACGTGGTGTAGACCCATCTTTGGATAAAGAGGCTCTTCGTGTGATCGGCATCATGCCTAAGTGGACTCCCGGTAAACAAAGAGGTAAACCAGTACGTGTTAAGTATACTGTACCTATCACATTTAGATTACAATAGTATAATATATACTTCGAAAAAGGCTGCAACATTAAAGCAGCCTTTTTTGCTTTAATAACTTTTTACTAATAAAAAATGTCATGTTAGCGTTTGAAAATATACTTCAAAAAATAGAATGTGAAATTTCACAACTTCAATTCACAACCCCTCCTAAAAGCCTTTATGAACCTATCGAATATATCTTATCCCTTGGAGGCAAAAGAATACGTCCGGCATTAACATTAATGGCCTGCAACATCTACAGCGAGAACATAGATAACGCGATTCGCCCCGCACTAGGACTAGAAGTATTCCATAATTTCACTTTACTACATGACGATTTAATGGATGAGGCTGACAAACGACGAAACAAGCCAACCGTACACAAAGTCTGGAATGCCAACACCGCTATACTGTCTGGTGACGCAATGCTTATTGCCGCATATCGCCTGATGGAATCAACAGATCCTTCTCATCTAAAACCTATCCTCGATCTATTTACACAAACCGCATTAGAGATTTGTGGAGGACAACAATATGACATGGAGTTTGAATCTCGCATGGACGTAAGCGAAGACGAATACATTAAAATGATCCGTTTAAAGACAGCGGTACTTCTAGCTTGCGCTCTTAAAACGGGAGCTATCCTAGGAGGCGCCCCTAGAGAAGATGCCGAAAATCTTTATAACTACGGCATAAATATTGGATTAGCCTTCCAACTCCAAGATGACCTCTTGGATGTATACGGAGATACTGCTACATTTGGTAAAAATATCGGTGGAGATATTCTCTGCAACAAGAAAACATTCCTTTTGATCAACGCTTTAAGATTAGCTGATAAAAAACAAAAAGAGACCTTGCTCTCTTGGATCAACCAAAAGACATACGATCCGGCAGAAAAAATAAAAGCTGTTTCAAATATCTATAATGAATTAAATCTTAAAGAATTAACGAACAATAAAATAGAGTCATACTATGAAGCTGCGGAAAAAAACCTAAAAGCGCTTCATGCCACTCCAGAAAGAATAACGACCCTAGAAAATGTTTGCAAACGGCTCATGCATAGACAATCCTAATCATGAAAATAATTGATACTCATTGCCATCTATACGCAGAAGAATTCGATCCGGAGCAAGACGAATTGGCACAAAAAGCGATTGAATCAGGAATTGACACGCTCCTTTTGCCTAATGTTGATCTGACAACGATTGACAGAATGAACACCTTTTGCGATCGACATCCGGATTTCGCATTTCCCATGATTGGTTTTCATCCAACCAGTGTCGACAAATATTATGTTGCATCATTAACGCAAATAGAGACACAACTTTTAAAGCGTCCATATTGCGCGATTGGAGAAATCGGCATTGATCTATATTGGGATAAGAGTTTCTTAAAAGAACAGCGAATAACATTTGAGGAACAACTTATTTGGAGCATAGATCTCAATTTACCTGTAGCCATCCACGCACGAGAGGCCAACCAAGAAATATTAGAAAGCATCTATAAAATTGGAGAAGATAAACTCTCCGGTATATTTCATAGCTTCACAGGAACAAGCGAAGAACTGAAAGAAATAGAGAAACTATCCAACTTCAAGATCGGAATTAATGGAATAGTCACCTTCAAAAACTCTAAATTACCAAAGATTCTCCAAGAGACAAATATTGACAAAATCGTATTAGAGACAGATGCCCCTTACCTAGCACCGGTTCCTTATAGAGGCAAGAGAAATGAGCCAACTTATATATGGAAAACAGCTGAAAAAGTAGCAGAAATATTCAATATTTCACTAGAAAAAACAGTAAATATCACACGAAAAAACGCACTAGAATTGTTTAAAAACATAAATAAACCTCTCTAGATATTTTTTTCGAGTGAAGTCAAAATTTATTTTGTCGATATTGTGTATATGTCAACCAAAAAGTATAGATTTGTGCACTGAAAAGATTGCGGATAGGAATTTTTTCGTAATTTGCCGTCGCTTTTGAGAGGGGGTGAGTAGAGATGATCAATGGAGAGATGCTCGAGTGGTTGAAGAGGCACGCCTGGAAAGCGTGTAAACCCCTAAAGGGTTTCGCGGGTTCGAATCCCGCTCTCTCCGCGGTGACAATACCATGAATTAATTAACAATAAAAATAAAAACAAATAAGAGAATTATTAATCTTAAAAATTAAACACACAATGAAAAAGTTATTTGCAAAAGCATTCTTGGGTCTATGCGCCCTTGGAACTTCTACCGTAGCATTCGCGCAGGACGCTGCTGATGCAGCTTCAGCTGTTGAAGGTGGTATGTATCAAGCATTAAAAACAAAGTTTATCGAAGGTGGTGCAGACTTCATGAGTTTGGTTGCTATCGCTTTGATCTTTGGTTTGGCTTTCTGCTTGGAAAGAATTATCTACTTAAACTTAGCTGAGACAAATTCTAGCAAATTGTTAAAAGGTATCGAGGATGCTTTGGACAAAGGTGATGTTGAAGGCGCTAAAGCTATCGCACGTGACACAAGAGGCCCTATCGCTTCTATCGCTTATCAAGGTTTAATGAGAATTGACCAAGGTATCGATGTTGTTGAGAAATCAATCGTTTCTTACGGTGGTGTACAAGGTGGTCTTTTGGAGAAAAACATGTCTTGGATCACATTGTTTATCGCAATGGCTCCGTCATTAGGATTCTTGGGTACTGTAGTAGGTATGATCATGGCGTTCGATAAAATCGAGCAAGTTGGTGATATCAGCCCGACGGTCGTTGCAGGTGGTATGAAAGTGGCCTTGATTACTACTGTAGGTGGTTTGATCGTAGCATTGATTCTTCAGGTATTCTATAACTACTTATTAAGCAAACTAGAGGCTATCTTGAACCAAATGGAAGATGCTTCTATCTCATTGTTAGACTTAGTTATCAAATACAACGTCAAATTCAAAAAATAATAACGAATTATGGCAGTAACTAAAATGAGAAAAATATCCAGCTGGACTTTACTGATAAGCTCTATTATCAGTATCATCGTACTGGGTATGTTTTTCGCGGGTGGCGTTGTTGACCCAGCCGCTGAAATGAAAGAGCCCATCTATACAGGGCTACTTATCAACTGGACTTCCGTATTGTTCTTCGTAACAATCATTAGTACGTTCTTATTCGCTATCTGGCAATTCTTGAGCCTATTAAGAACTAACGCTAAATCTGCAATGACTTCTTTCATTGTTTTGGTTTGCTTCGTTGCGCTTCTATTCATCACTTACACAATGGGTGACGCAACTCCTCTAACAGGCTTGAATGCAGATTCTCAAGTATACAACACAGCTGGTTGGTTAAAGATCACAGATATGTGGATCATGTCCACAATCGTTCTTTTGGTCTTAATCGTAGCTTGTGTAGTTTGGGGTTCAATCAAAAGAATCTTGGGTAAATAAAACAGTAATAACGAATTGATAAAACAAGAAAGAAATGGGTAAAAAAAGAAAGACACCGGGTATCAATGGTTCTTCTTCAGCCGATATCGCTTTCATGTTGCTTATCTTCTTCCTTATTACTACATCAATGGATACAGATAAAGGTTTGGCAAGACGTTTGCCACCTCCTGTACCTAAAGATCAGAAGAATAATACCGATGTCGACATCAAAAAGAGAAACTTATTGGTCGTACTAATCAATAGTAATAACCAAATTCTTTGCGGTGATCAATTTGTCGATATCAAGCAACTGAAAGAAAAGATTAAGGACTTCATTGATAATCCAACGAATGATGAACATAAACCTGAAAGAGTTGAGGTTGATGTTCCTTTCTTCGGAAAAAGGATGGTAACTAAAAATCACGTTATCTCTTTGCAGAATGACCGTGGTACTGAATACCAAGCCTATATTAATGTACAAAATGAGATTGCGGCAGCTTACAACGAATTGAGAAATAATATCTCTAAAGAAAAATTCGGTAAGGATTTCGCAGACTTGGACGAGGAACAACAGAAGGCAGTGCAGATGATCTATCCGCAGAAGATCTCTGAGGCTGAACCTAAAAATTATGGAGGTAACAAGTAATGGGAAAATTTAGTAAAGCGGGCGGTCGTGAAATGCCCGAATTAAATACATCATCATTACCTGACTTGGTGTTTGCGTTCTTGTTCTTCATCATGATGGTAACGTCAATGCGTGAGGTTACATTGAAAGTTGAATTCCATGCTCCACAAGCAACTGAGCTTCAAAAATTGGAAAAGAAATCTTTGGTGACATTTATCTATGTTGGTAAACCGACTAAAGATTTAAGAGCGAAGATGGGTTCTGAAACTCGTATCCAATTAAATGACTCTTTTGCGGAAGTTTCTGAGATTCAAGACTACATTGCACAGGAGAAGTCTAGTATGAAAGAAGAGGACCAACCGTTTATGACTGTATCTATCAAAGCCGACAAAGAGACTAAGATGGGTGTGATCACAGATGTTAAGCAAGCTCTTCGTGAAGCATATGCATTGAAGATTAGTTATTCTGCAGCACAACGTGTAGACTAATAACAATCTATATAATTAATAAAAAAGGCGAGATTAAATCTCGCCTTTTTTATTTTACACCATATACATTTTTATGCAAAGTCTTTTGCACAATAACAAAATCATGTTCTACATTTAATAGTCCATTATGCATAATACGCATTTCCAAAAAGCCCTCACCAACACGATAGGGTGGTTGGAAATATTTATGATCATCCAAGACAAACCCTAAACGCTCATAAAAACCTATTCTACGTTTACTCATATCATCTGTAGGCAACTCAACCTCTAAAACAACAGGACAGTCTTGAGACTCCAAGAATAACGACATAGCTTTCGCCCCTATTCCACCGTTACGAGCTGACTCATCTATCGCAAAATGCTCCACATAACTAAATGAATCGAACCTCCATGAATTAATAAAACCTACATATTCATTATTATTCAACAACGCATACATTCTAAAGCGTCCGTCTTTCCTCAACAAATCCAGCACTAACGAAAAAGCTCGTCGTTCAACTTCGGGAAATGACGCATTATAGATTTTCTCTACACGACCCAACATAGGATCATCTTTCTGGTATCTCAACTCATTTAAAACAACATGATTTGACCCCATAAATAAAAATAATTAATTAATAGACAAAGATTACTTACAAAAACGAAATATTCAATTCAAAACGATATGCAATTATAAGATAATCACTATATTTGTGCAATATATAAAAGTTATAATCTAACAGTAATACAAATATACTGAACACATGGCACATAATCAACTTGATGAACTAGACGAAAAAATTCTAAAATTGATCATAGGCAATGCACGTATGCCATTCTTGGAAGTCGCTAGAGAATGTAATGTTTCTGGAGCTGCCATTCATCAACGCATACAAAAATTGACCAATTTAGGCGTCATTAAAGGTTCTGAATTTATTGTAGATAACACCAAAGTGGGATACGAGACTTGTGCCTATATAGGACTATACTTAAATTCTCCCGGACAATTTCCTACAGTAACCAAAGAATTGCAAAACATTCCCGAGGTTGTTGAATGTCATTATACCACTGGACAATATGATCTATTCATCAAAATATATGCGAAAAACAACCAACACCTACTCAACATTATCCATGATAAGTTGCAGCCATTGGGGTTGGCAAGAACAGAGTCTATCATCTCCTTCAGAGAAGCTTTCAAAAGACAAATCCCCATATCATTTGATGAAGACGACAAGAAGTAATATTTCTTGATAAACCCAAAAAGAAAGAGGCCTGTAAGTTTTATTAAAACCATTTACAGACCTCTTTTTATTTTACTATACCGTACGTATTAGAACTCGGCATTATTCGGAGTACGAGGGAATGGTATCACATCACGGATATTGGCCATACCTGTCACAAACAATAACAAGCGCTCAAATCCCAACCCAAAACCAGAATGAGGTACCGTACCAAAACGACGAGTATCCAAATACCACCACATATCCTTCATCGGTATATTCAATTCTTGAATACGAGTCAATAATTTATCGTAATCAGCCTCACGCTCTGATCCACCAATAATCTCTCCTATCTTTGGGAATAACACGTCCATCGCACGAACAGTCTTTCCATCCTCGTTTTGCTTCATATAGAAAGCTTTTATTTCTTTCGGATAGTCTGTTAAGATTACAGGACGCTTAAAATGGTTCTCCACCAAGAAACGCTCATGCTCAGAGGCCAAATCAACGCCCCAATATACGGGGAATTCAAATTTATGTCCCTTAGCGACAGCCTCTTCCAAAATCTTAATACCTTCAGTATATGGCAAACGCACAAAAGAATCTTTTAAGACACCTTCCAAACGAGCTATTAAGTCCTTATCAAACATATCATTCAAGAACTTAATATCATCCTTGCAATTATCCAAAGCCCATTGAACACAATATTTAATAAACTCTTCAGCCAATTCCATATTGTCTGTGATGTCATTAAAAGCGACTTCGGGCTCAATCATCCAAAACTCCGCCAAATGGCGAGGTGTATTAGAATTCTCGGCACGGAATGTAGGGCCAAACGTATAAATTTGTCCAAGAGCGGTTGCGGCCAACTCTCCTTCCAATTGTCCGGAAACAGTCAAACTTGTTTGCTTGCCAAAAAAGTCATCATCATAGATGATCGAACCTTTCTCGTCTTTCTTCAAGTCATACAAATTCTTCGTAGTCACCTGAAACATTTGACCTGCGCCCTCACAATCCGAAGCGGTAATGATCGGAGTATGAAAATAGAAGAAACCTCTGTCATGAAAAAACTTATGTATCGCATAAGCCATATTATGACGAATACGGAAAACAGCTCCAAATGTATTGGTACGAAGACGCAAATGAGCTATCTCACGTAAAAACTCCATTGAATGTCCCTTCTTCTGCAAAGGATAAGTAGCAGGATCAGCTGTTCCGTATATCTCGATTTCTGTAGCCTGAATCTCCACGCTCTGTCCCTTTCCTTGAGACTGAGTCAATACTCCATTCACACTTATACTAGCGCCTGTGGTTATAGGTTTCAAAAATTCATCACCTAATTTATCCACATCCACAACGATCTGAACATTATTAATTGTAGAGCCATCATTTAAAGCGATAAAATTCACTTGTTTACTACCACGGCGAGTACGTACCCAACCCTTTACATTTACGGTAGAACCGAAAGCGTCACTTTTCAGCAGATCTACAACTTTTGTCCGTTTTATTGTTTCCATTATCTCGTTTTTTATTATTCGAATGCACCCATTCTTAGAGCATTCACTTCTTTTTCATTCAAATAACGCCATTTTCCACGACTCAAGTTTTTCTTTGTTAAGCCGGCAAAATAGACACGATCCAATTTCACCACATGATATCCTAATGATTCAAAAATACGACGAACGATACGGTTACGTCCAGAATGGATCTCTATACCTACTTGGCTCTTATCATCTGCGCTCGCATAGCTGATAGCGTCAGCATGAATCTCACCATCCTCCAGCTCCAAACCATTAGCGATTTTCTCCATGTCACCTATCGCAACATTCTTATCAAGCCATACATGATAAATCTTCTTTTTCTTAAATGAAGGATGTGTCAACTTAGAAGCCAAATCTCCATCATTAGTCAAGAGCAACACACCGGTCGTGTTACGGTCCAAACGTCCAACAGGATAGATACGCTCTTGGCATGCGTTCTTTACTAGATCCATTACGGTTAAACGCTCTTGAGGATCATCCGATGTAGTCACACAGTTTTTAGGCTTATTCAATACAATATACACCTTACTCTCAATCTGAACCGGCTTATCGTTGAATGTTACCGTATCTTGACGTGTAATCTTTGTGCCCAATTCCGTAACGACAACGCCATTGACTTTAACATCTCCCTTTTGGATAAATTCATCCGCCTCACGACGAGAACAAATACCTGCGTTAGACAAAAACTTGTTCAAACGAATCGGCTCATTCGGATCAGCCAATACTTCCTTATACTTTATCTGTTTTGGACGAGCGCTGAAGCCTTGAGATTTTTGGAAACCTCCACCTGCCGGACGACGATTATTATTATATGATGGGCGACGATTACCAAAGCCACCACCTTGGCGATTGCCTCCGGCATAATAATTATTATCATTATTACCATAAGAGCGATGAGCGTTATATGCGCCAGCGGCATTCTGACGAGGCTCATTATAGTTTACACGAGAATCTCCCACTCTCGGTCTTCTCTTTTTCATGCCATCTGCCGGAACAGCATTAGATGGAGCTGCTGAATATTGCTTTGCGGGAGCATCATAATTGGGACGAGAAGGACGATTATAATCTCCACCACCATTTCCGTAAGACGGACGATTATTGCCATAAGATGGACGGCCATTATAACCACCTTCACGGCTGCCATAAGATGGACGAGAATAACCACCCTCACGATTATTGCCATATGAAGAACGATTATTGCCATATCCTCCTTCACGATTTCCAGACCCTCCTTCACGATTGTCATAACGCTGACGTCCTGGACGATCGCCATATGAAGAACGGTTATTGTCTCCATAAGACCTATACGGTCTGTGCTCATAGCTACCCTCAGGTCTGTTATAACCCTGATTGTATGGTCTTCTTTCCCCCTCTTGGTCTACATTTTCTTTTCTCACACTAGTCGGCATCACCTTTTTAGGACTGGATAGAGATTCATCTCTTTCTTCTGTACTCATTTGTTGCGAATTAAAACAATATTAAAAATTTGGTAGCCTCACGGCTCCCGTTATGTTAATCACTAAATACCTGTATAATTATGAGGCGTAATAGCTCTCAATTCATTCTTTATTTGTTCACTAACGTTCAAAGTATCAATAAACTCTTTGATAGATTGCTCTGTCACTGTCTGATTTGTACGCGTCAAGGCTTTAAGCGCTTCATAAGGTTTCGGATATCCTTCGCGACGCAAAACGGTCTGAATGCCTTCAGCTACAACAGCCCAACACTTATCCAAATCTCTATATAAAGCATCCTCATTTAACAACAATTTACCCAACCCTTTTGTTAAGCTCTTAAATGCGATCTCTATATGAGCCAAAGGCACGCCAACATTTCTCAATACTGTTGAGTCTGTCAAATCTCTTTGCAAACGAGATACCGGCAATTTCGTAGCCAAATGCTCCAAAATAGCGTTTGCGATACCTAAATTTCCTTCCGCATTTTCAAAGTCAATCGGATTCACCTTATGAGGCATAGCTGATGAACCAATCTCTCCGGCCTTGATCTTTTGCTTGAAATATTCCATAGAGATATATTGCCAAAAATCACGATTCAAGTCGATCAAGATCGTATTGATACGCTTCAAGCCATCAAATAGAGCCGCCAAGTTATCATAGTTTGAGATTTGAGTAGTCCACTCCTCTCTTCTCAAGCCTAATACGTTCTGCACAAAACCATTACCAAAAGCTCTCCAATCATATTGTGGATAAGCTACATGGTGCGCGTTAAAATTACCTGTCGCACCTCCGAACTTGGCCGAAATAGGTACAGCCTTCAGCAATGCGAATTGTTGCTCCAAACGATAAACAAAGACCATAACTTCTTTACCTAAACGCGTAGGAGAAGCGGGCTGCCCATGTGTCTTTGCCAACATAGGGATATTCATCCACTCTTCAGCATATTTCTTCAAGATTTCGATTACATTTTCCAAACCCGGAAAATACACATCATGCAACGCCTCTTTAATTGATAAAGGCATAGCTGTATTGTTGATATCTTGAGAAGTTAAACCAAAATGGATAAACTCATGATATTTCTCAGCTAAGAAATGATTTGTTTTTTCTTTGATAAAATACTCTACAGCCTTAACATCGTGGTTTGTCACACTTTCGATTTCTTTCACACGCAAAGCATCCGCCTCCGTAAACTCTTTATAAATTTTTCGAAGCTCAGCCTTTACTTCCGCCGTATTTAACTCACTTAATTGCGGAAGAAATTCAGATAGAGCGATAAAATACTCTATCTCTACTCGCACTCTATACTTGATAAGTGCGTACTCTGAAAAATAAGCAGCTAAATTCTCAGCCTTATTCCTATATCGTCCATCCACGGGTGATATAGCAGTCAGTGTCGATAATACCATATACATCATTAATATAGAGCTGCAAATTTATATCTTTTCAATTGAATATTATGGCGGATAAGCGTTATTTTTAACTAAATGATACGCTTTTAGCTACATTCTTAAATAAACGCTTCATTCTTTTGGATATACATCACGCGAACATAGCCATATTCAAACCCTCTTAACCGCTTTTTTCTATATATTGAAATAATATTTTTTCACTCAAAATTTGGAGATAATAAAAAAAGCCGTATCTTTGCAGCGCTTTAGAGAGATAAAGCAATTGAAGATAAATTATGGGCGTTTAGCTCAGCTGGTTCAGAGCATCTGCCTTACAAGCAGAGGGTCGGCG
>CAUWMZ010000010.1:0-59337 GCA_963560035.1 uncultured Parabacteroides sp. | reverse complement strand
CACAAAGATAAGTCAAAGAACGCTTTAATCAATTATTCGATATAAACTCTAATACAGAAGATACGGAACGCATCATTGCCGACCAATTCATTATTGAATTTGATGCACTGAACAAGCGTGTGGAACAACTTGTGATAGCATCAATGAAAGAAAGAATGTCTTACGTTGATTCACAAGAAGTTTAAAATAAAAAGGGATTGGGGCAAATGCCCCTTTCCCTTTTATTCATTATTTTCCGCTTCAAGTTCTGCTTTATATTGACTTTTCACGGCTTTCAACAACTTATCATTGTTGGTTATTTCAGCATATTCAATCAAGACATGGGCGTTAAGTAATGGATATTCTTCCAAATCACGAAAGAAATCTTCCTTTGATACGACCAAATCATTGATAATGCTTTCATCGTTGCATAAATCGAAAATCGTTTTGCTTTTTAAATTTGAATAGTCCATATTGTTGTAATTAGAATGTTTATAACGCAAATTTAATTTATAATCTTCTCATTTTTGAGGAAATTTTCAATTGTCGTTGTACTCATACCCCTGCGACACATAGCAACTAACTTTTTAAGTTGAGCCTTGCCCAAAGGCTTGCCATCTAATCGCTTAAACTTATCAAGTCCACCATCTAACAACGCTTGGGTTGCGGTTGTTTCTTGCTCTGTATATTTCAAATTGAACAAGTTTTTCTTTGCTGATTGCAAAACCTTATCAGCATCAAGCCCAAGTTTTGATATAATGAAATCATATCCCAATACACGGCGGTTATACCCTGTTGAAGCACGATTGTTGATAAATTCGGGGTGTGGAACTGTTGAACATCCCATCTTTTTGTAGAAATCAGGCAATGTCTTTCTTGCTACAAATTCATTCATCATTTCCATAACATCGGTTTGTGTACTTGTGCTGTACATATTACCGGGCACATTTCGGTTATGGGTGATTTCGTGCCAAAATGTTGCCATCGCATCCGCTTCTTCAAAACTTATATCACTTGCCTTGCCTTGACCGATTTTTGCCATTGCAGATTTTACACGTTTAAGTCTATCCGGCGTTAAGGAAATACGACCATCCATATATGTGAACCCATTTACACCACTTTTTCTTGTTGGGGTCAATATACAGTCGCCGTGTTCAAACCATTTTTCGGTTTTGAACTCTGCATTGATTTGCTTCAATGTATCATCAATATCTGTATCTTTGATATATGATGTTTTCATTGCGGGATGAATACTTATGCCCAATGCTTTATTTATTGCTTCCCTTAAATCTTGCAATGCTTTTTGGAATGATGCTTTGCCCATTACCCATTCCCTTTTATCGCCTGTTATTTTTACAATAACATCAAGCATGGTTGTTATATCAACACCAACTTTCCGGGCTTCTTGGATTGCTTTGTTTGCATCTGAAATAAATGAATTGTATTCCTTTTCGGCATTCATGCACCTTTCTTCCAACTCTGCCATTTTAGCCAAGATGTTCTTTGAATCAGGCGTTGCCATCGCTTCATCAAGAATATAGGTGGATAATCCCCATTCTGAACACTTGCGGCGAATTTCCGCATCGGCTTGTTCCATCTGCATTGCCTTTGTCTGTATGGTTGCAATCCGACTTTGTATGTTTGGAATGTCTTTTTCTGCAACATACTTATCAAGCATATTGAGTTGCACGGATAGCCCCCACTTTGTTGCAAGCTGTCTTGCATTGGCAATTTGCGCCTTGTATGGTGCAAGAACATCAACTTGAACGGTTGGTTTAGTAGGCAAAGCAATCTTCAAGCCTTTGGACAATTGACCATCCTTGAAGTTGTCTTTGATGAAATAAGGGGTTGAAGCCCACTTCTTTTGTGCTTCTTTGTGGTCTTTCACCCATTGTTTGAAGCCGTCCGGCACATCGGTAACAAGGTTCTTGGCTTCCAACTTCTTGTATTGCGTGCCATGCAATGCGGCTTTGAGGTCGCCAAGTTCGTTTTCATCAAAGGTTTCTTCATCCATCAAGATAGGCACGGCATAACACATACACTGCGGATGCCACCCCTTAAATTTGAATGTTTTCGGATAACGCCCAACCAACTTTTCGCATATATCACACTTGAACAATGGTTCATGGTTGCTTCTGCGAATTTCATAACCAACGACAAAATCAAGTGATTGCCAACGCAAGAAATCACTTTCACGATAAGCCATATTGATTTCGGAACGTGTAAGGCGCATCGCATTCTTATATGAAGAACGGTAAACACCTTGTCCGGGGTGGAATGCTTTGGCGGCTTTTGACAACACAAGGTTTCCGCGCTTATCCCTTACACGGCGGAACAATCGGTTTGGCTCTTTAAGGTTTTCCCGAACATCGCGGGATAATTGGGCGGCATTGCGACCCTCACCCAAACCGACATCAAGGGCGGATTCCAATTGTGCTTTATATTGCCCTACATATTTCCATACCCTTTGCGAAAGATTCATTCCCTCTACTTTGCGCCCTTGGAATGTCTGTAATGCTTCCAAGTTACGGTCTTGCATCTTCTTCAACCTTGCTTTGCTCAACTTTGACGTGTCCATTATTGAAGCAATGAAGCCATCATTCTTATTACAAGCAAACAACCATTGTTTCTTTGACCCCGTTTCGATAACTGTTATCATTCGGTCGGCAAGTTGCTTTGTTACACCTTGCATTACAGATTTAACACCGGGATAATCATCAAAAGAAAAGGGCTTGTCGGGGTTGTATGTACCTTTTGCCGCCGCCTTTGCTATCTCGGTGGTGGCATGGTCAAACAAGGCATTAACGGCTTGTGTATATTGTTCCGTTTGCCTGTAATGTGTTGCATCGTATGATTGAATCGAAAACCGTATTGTCTTTTGTCGCTTTGCCATTATCTCCGAATTTTGAAGTGTTCACATTGTGGGTCGTTCAAGAATCGGCAATATTTGCCATTCGTGTAATAGGGGCAACGGCACATGAAAGGCTTGCCATTAGCCCCGATTTCATGCCAATCATAAGAATGGGCGCAATCTTGACAATGGTATTTCGATTCTGCTATTTTTGTTTTATTTCGTTTTGTCATAATACGTTCCTTTTGAAGTTACAAACTCACCATGCTTCAATCGGTCAAATGTGCTTTTCTCAATGTGGCAACGGTGGACACCGCACGAATCAGCCACCCAAACAATCCATTGGTCGGGAACACGCTCTATTTGCGGCATTTTCAACGCGACATTGTAATGGGTGGTGGTATGTGCCGGGATAAACGCTTTCCCGACAACATACCCGCTTACCGGGCTTTCCTTGCAGCTTGCAAGACAAAGCACCATCAATATTGCAAACAAGACCTTACGCATCGCCATCCAATTGAGGTTCACCAATCATAAATGAATTTTCCACGGTTGATTGCTCTTTGATTTTCTGCATCGTCAAACCCACGTTGTTTGAAATGCCCGCCTTTTCAACCGATTCTTCTTGTGATATTACGGGCTTGTTACCATTTGCCGTTAGCCAATAATTCAATTCGTCTATCTCATTGGTAAGCATATAAGGCACAATTTCGGGTTCAATCATTATGGCTTCACAATCCTTTTCCCAAGCGGTGTTCATTTGTCCTATATATGCCAAAATGATATTCACACGTCTTTGCAAGTAATCATCGAAAATCTCCCTTTTATCCTGAACTTTCAAATGTGCATTCATGAATAACAACTTCAAGGCAATGCCGCTTATCGCCCCAAGTCCCTTGACCGCATCAAATGAAATGTCCGGGGTTTGGGTGATTGTGTAAATCATCTTCAAAAGGGTTTCGATTTCAAGTTTCACGGATTCCGGGGCATTCTGCCAAGAAACATAATTCATTGTTGCGCCATCTTCACCCTCGATTACCGAACCTGCTTCACCTTTCTTTGACCAACCATTGATTTGCCCGGTAACAAATAGTTTCGGGCTTGCATGATAATCGTTGGTATCGGCAAAGTTTGATAGCAAGTGTTCCAAGCGGTCAATCAGTTTGTCCACATCTTCCGTTTCAAAATATGGTTGATAGCCATAAGCAATCGGAATCTTGCCAATTGCAATCGGTTTAGGATAACCGGGGGCTACATCATAGCCGTTTGCCCCATTCACCCACAACCAATGTTCCTTGTCCGTGAATGTTTCAAAGTAATCAATTGCATTTTCGCCATTGTCCTTGCGGCTGAATGCTCGTGAAAATGCTACCATATCGCCCGTTTCATCGAAGTATGGATAAAGCGTATCGCCAAATTCAGGGGCGAACAAAGCACAACGCAACTTGTGCTTGGCATTGAAGCCATATTTTGAGTTAGGCTTTTCGACCGCATACCAATATTCCGCACATTCCTTGAATCCGAATATCGCACGAGCAATCTTTCGGTTCAATGAATTGCTTTTGACATCATACAAGATACGGTTCAAAGCGTATATGATACCCTTTTCATTGTCATTGGTCGGGGTTGCATTATATTCGGGCGGATTACCGAAACAGAAAGACACGGCACGTTTGATTATCAACTTTTGAATGGCCAGTGCAACCCTTGCCACCTTTTCCGTTCTGAAATTGACCGCTTCACCATCAGTTGAAATAACCTTTTGTGCTGAATCCGCTTCATTGTCGGCATCTACTTTCACCCTTTTATCCGGGCGCAATATCGGGTCGTTCACATCGTGCAATTTAGGATTCAATGCCTTTTTTGCACATTCCACATCGGGTTGTGGTATAAATCGGCAAGACTTCAATTCCGAAATGACATCATTTGCCGTCGCTTTCTTAAATATTTCTTCAATTGGCATATTGTTATTGTTTTATAGTGATACATTAAAATCCAAAAAGACTTGCCACATCCGATTTCTTGCGGTTTGCACGTTTTTCTATCGTACCCGTCAAAGCATCGGGGGCATCATCATGTTCATTCTTTCCAGCTTTCAGATAACCGCAAATAGCCTTTGCAAATTCGGGGAATAGGCTTTTCCACCCTTGGGGCATAAACGTGAGGTTCTGAACCATTGCCGAATGTTGATAAATGCGTGTTTCTTTATTCTCCGTTTGGTGGAATGAAGAAAACTTGGTCTTGGCATTGCCTAACAATCGACATTGCTTTTCAACATTGTTCTTGAATAGGCGACCGCCATTGTTGGCTTCCACAATACATTCGGCAACATCGTGTTTGGTAAGCATCTTTGCAAGCGCGGGTTCTGTGTACTCAACCGGACGTGTCGTATAAAGCACATCAACAATGTAGTTGCCCACATCTGTTTCATCATACACAATTGCACATAAGTAATCCGCACCCGTGTCGGCGGTGTCCACATAACATTTGCGTTTGACATACTTTGTTGCCGGGCGAATAAGATATTCCACAAAGCCACTTTCGTACATAAGTCCGGCACGCGGTTGGGGGTCTTGTTGATACAAGGAATCGAACACTTGCGGATTTCGCTTGCGTATGGACTGCAACTTTTTCAAATTGTGCCGTTCCGCCCACAATGCTTCACCCTCTTGTCTTGGGTCGTATTCGGTCGGCTTGCCCTCTTTGATAGCCTTGTAAACCACTACAACCCACCCATCCGGGTTCTTCTGTTCATCGTACACGCCTTGTTGCCGTAACAATGTACCCGCCAAATCATCTTCATGCCATCGGGTAAAGACAATCAATTGTTGGGAATCATTGTGAAGTCGGGTTTCTGCAACCGTATCGTACCAATCGGACACACTTTCACGGACAATGGGCGACCATGCCGTTTTAGCATCCTTGTAAATATCATCCATTATCAGAATATCAACGGGTTCACCCGTCAATGCTCCACCCACGCCAACCGTCTTGAAGCCGCCGCGATAACCTACAATTTCGCATTCATCGGCATTTCGCAACCAAGAACCCGCCACCGTTGTAACATTTGAAGCATTCAAGTTGGTATTCGGGAATATCTCGTGATATTCGGGACTGTCAATAATACGTTGAATCTCTCGGTTGAACTTCCTTGCCTTGGGTGCATTGTAAGACACAATCGCCAATTTGTTATCAGGATTCTTACCGACCAAGAAAGCGGGTAAACGCCTTGTTGAACCCTCTGACTTTCCATGTTGGGGTGGCATAAAGACCATAAGTTTGCGAATATTGCCATCTGCAAAGTCAGTCAATACATGATAATATCGGCGGTGAAAGTCTGCCGGGCGAAACGTGGGCATTGTGGACATTGTAAAGCGCAACAAATCGGAACGACTTTCACGAATAAGCCGTTCTTTCAATGCTTTGTAATACTTTATCTTGTCCGCTCGCTTCTGCATTACTCCAACTTGCGTTTCAATTCCTCAATTTCCTTATCCAATTCTTCATCGGTCTTGCTTGCGAAAAGGTCTTTGCCGTCCTTGCCTGTTACCTCGGTGGATTGCCTGTTGCGCCAATGCTCCGGGTCGCCATTCGTCAAGGTGAATATAATTGCCGCCGTATCTGCCGCAACGTGTTTCTTTATGGTCTTTTGCTCCTTGATTTTGGGCTTTCCATCCTTGTCAGGGACGGTTGTAACGTGTGTTTCTACCACTTCATAACCTTGCAGCTTGCGCAACAATGATTTCTTGGCTTCTATCGCCATCAATTGCATTCGTTCCGCTTCTGCTTCCTCGATTGCCGCCGCAAAGTCGGGGTAATCTTCAAGCCACTTGTAATATGTCCGTTGTGCTATTCCTGATTGGCGGCAAATTTCGGCAATGGTGTATGTGTCGGACTTCACAAGCCCAACAATCCTTTCCACCGTCTTTTTGCTGTATTTTGCCATCTTATTATCTCTTTTTTAGGTTGATTTTGTGCAAATTGTGCATTTGCATTATTCCTTTAGTTCACACTTAAATCCCCGGTCTTGAAGTTCGGAATACAAGATTGACAACTTGGTAACATCACCGCATTCCACAACAAGGCGTGTTGATATTTCCTTTTGGGGTTCTTCATGTTCCGGTTCTTCTTCTGGTTCGGGCATTGATATTCCCCAATCTTCCGGTTCAAAATTGAATGCTTTTGCCTGTTCAAATATTAAATCCGTATCAAATGCAAGGTTCGCTTTTCCCGTTGCGTTGTCGGCAAGTGCAAGTTCATGCCCCTTTGCCGAATCCAAGTCAATATCCGTTCTTTTGACCGCTACAAGGGAACTACCATTGGTTTCAACAATTATCACATTGTCAAAGCCTATATCGGCGGCTTTTTCTGCCGTTTTGTTCCCTGCAATTATTCGGTTGTTCTTGTCAATCAGAATCGAACGCCCAAGTCCGAATTTACGCAATGATTCATCCATAAGGTGTTCGCCAAATTCCGTCCCCTTGTTGAAATTCTTATCATCGGGAATCAGGGAATCAATGCTTGCTTCAATCATCTTTGCCATACGTTACCAAATTAAGAAGTGAAACAATAGGGAAAAGGGGATTGCGCAAGCTGCACCAATCATTGTGAAAACGGCATCCATAACTTCGACTGTGCCGTGCCCTTTGGAATCCCACCATTCCTTGCATATCCCGGCAAGGCTTCCAATAGTAAAACCCATCCACCAACCGAACAATGTTCCGATAATTAGTGAAATAAAAGCACCAACAAAGAAATGCTTTCGCTTGTCGGGTTGTTTGGCGGCTTCCTTAACACTTTCCCACGCTTCAATGATACTTTCCTTTACTTCTTCATAGAAAGCCAAAATTCGGGCTTTTAATGGGGCTTTCTCAAACACTATTTCCCCGGACACGAAAACGGGCGGTTGTGTTTTACCTGAAAGCACACCAAGCCACACTTTCCCGGTGAACAAAATCTTTAATCTCTCTTTAAATGTCGCTTTCCAACATGACACACATTGGTTTCCATCACCCCAAACGGGCAATGACTGACATTCGCTTTCCGTCATTGTGGACGGTCTTTGCAATACCTTTGTGGATTGCGCAAAATCAATTGGTTTCATCTGCTTTTGAATTTAGTTTGCAATGCAAATGCAAATGCAAAATTAAAGCGTGCATTATAGTAATACACGCTTTAACAAAAAAAGTTAGGCACAACTTATCAAAGTTTCAACCTTATAGGCAAGTTGGCAAAAGACCATGCGAGCAAGGCGGCATCGCGGGCATCTTGATTTGTCCGACCCATCAAGCCCGTAAATGAAGCCAATTCTTCATGTGTAATTTTACGGTCTTTGCCTTTCCAACACTTCACCAGTGGCGGGTGCTGCACAACCTCGATTCCGTAATGCTTGCACATTTCAACGATTTTCCGCCCGGTTTCATGGTTTGCCCCGACATCCTTTGCAATCTTTTCGGCTCTGTGTCCTTGGGCTTCATGGAAGTTGCTTTTCTTGACCATCCACCCGGATTCAACTACAACAACTAAGGATTCACCACTTTTGGATTGTTCCTTTTTTGCGTGTTGCAAATAGTCAAGCAATGTGGGGAATGTCAAGTTTGAAACTTCCAAAGCCCTTGTCTTGGGCTGCAAGAACGCCACGCCCGACTTTTCTTTATCCGGGTCAATGGCAATAATATTGTCAAATTTCGGCATAAGACATCGGATTAAAAGGGCAAATCATCATCAACATCTGACGGGGCGTTGTTGGTCGGTTGCGATTGGGGCAACTGTTGTCCCAACTGTTGGGTGGGTTGGCTTTCACCTTTCAGACCACACAAGGTAACTTCATTCGCATTGACATTGACGGCAATTTGGTTGTTCCCGTGTTTGTCTTGATAGGTCTTTAAGGACAAACGCCCCCGGACAAAGACTTTGCACCCCCTTTTCAAGTATTGGGTAAGATTACCACCATCCCCATACCAAAGCACAGACACCCATGTTGTCGTTTCCAAAACCGAACCGTTGGCATCCCTTTTCTTTTCAGAATGGGCGACATTCATTGAAACATACTTCTTTCCATTGAACTCTTTTATTTCGGCATCATTTCCAAGATTGCCGATAACTTCCAATTGTAACATGACTTATAAATTTTGTATTATGTACTTCACCCAATTGGGCGGTATTATATCTATCACGTTTTTGCCTGGATTGTTCTTTTGCCAAATCCTGCATTCACGCAACATTTCATCTGCGACATTCCCCGGCGTTCTGAATCTTTTTCCATCAATAAGATTTTCACATTCCGGGATTGGTTCAATGTCGGTGAATAATCCAAGTGTTATGCAAGTGTATTGCTTTTGCTTATCAATACTTCTTGTCGTGCATGATTGGTCGGTTCTCATTGTATTTCATTTTCTGCTTGATATGCCAAGCCAAATCAACATTCAAGGATTCCGCCCACTTATTGACATACTCAATACCAAATTGAATACGTTTTTCAATCCCAATAACATCACGGGACAAGCCCTTGCACAAGGCAAATGCGTTTTCGGTAAAACTGAACTTGTCAAAAGCACGGTAATAACGGCAAGGGTTCATCTTGTCGAAATCAATACCCAAAGCCCCGGCAAGGTCAAAAAGGCGAATGGCTATATCCGCCAATTCATCTTCAAGCGTGTTTTTGATGCACCTTTGAAATACCTTATCGAACCAATCAGGGCGAATTATGCCTTGAAAGGCATTTGCCATTCCCGTATCAAAACCCACCTTGTCGGCTTTTAGGTCGTTTCGGTCAGCATCTACCAATTCGCCAATTTCGGTTATTACAAGCATCAAACAATATTCGTTGCTCAATCTCTTTTCCCAAAATCCGTGTTTCACGGCATTGGAATGTGCTTTTACTTTTAATTTATTGTAGTCCATGTTTATAAAAATAATTTAGGCAAAACGGGCAACGAAAGTATTTTTTCGTTTGCCGCTTTAAAAAACTCCTTTTTTATCTCAAAACCGTATGCCCGGCGGTCAAGATTTCTTGCTGCATACAATGTTGTTCCACTTCCGGCGGTCGGGTCAATAACCACATCACCAGGGTCTGTGAAAATACTAATCAATCTTTCAAGCAATGGCACGGGCTTTTGTGTTGGATGCACCTTTGGGGTCTTGGTATCTCGTACCCAATCCATACAGTTAAAAATCATTGCTCCATCATTGTTGAATTTGGGCAACTTATCACGATATAGCAAAATGCCATATTCACAATTCCCAACGACTTTCATATTGGCTTTCAACACTTGTGCTGAAAAGTTCTTTCGGAATACAAGATTGATATAATGGTTAAAACCATATCTTTTACCAAGTTCTATGTATTGAAATTGTTGTTCAAATTCACAAAACACAATCATACAAGGGGCTTTCCCTGCTTCTTTTGGTTCTTTTACCAACATTTGAGAACAAAAGTGCATAAATTCAGCGGGACGAAAGTCTTTGTCCGTGTCGAAAAACTCCTTTCCTGCTTTTGCTGATTCTCCCTTTTTATTGTCACCATCCACATACCACGATGGATTGCTTGCATAAGCATTAACACCTAAGTTATAAGGTGGGTCAGCAATAATCAATTGTGCTTTCGGGATTCCATAAACTTTGAAGTTTTGGAAATGGTCATTAAATAATTCAACTTTGTTCATTGCATTCCTGTAACTATATCAAACACCGCTTTTGTCAATTCAATATCATACATGGCATCATGCAACGAATCATCATTAACCACAATACCAAGTGTTTTTGCAACTGTCGATAACTTGAAATTTTCCATTTCAGGGCGACGGGTTGCAAGGTATGCGGATGCAAAAACCATCACATCAATAGAATTTGACCAAAACCAAGAACCAAAATACACATCGCCATTCTGCAAGAAGAATCCGCGCAAAAATTGATTGTCAAAAGCCGCATTGTTGTAACCTACCAAAAAGAACTTGTCCTTTTTGTTGAACTTGTCTACATACTTGCCAAGCATAGCCACAAATTCTTGATAAACTTGTTGCATCGGTGGATATGCAAGTATTTGTTCACGGGTAACGCCACCTACTTTCAAGGCTTCTTCTTCAATCAATGCTTTGGGGTTCGGTTGAACGTGAAAATCGAATGATTCTTTTACCACACCGTCAATCACGATTTGCCCGGATATTTGGTGAATACCATGTTTGCCGGGGTTTGTTCCTGTTGTTTCAAGGTCGAAAAATAATAATTTCATTGCTTTTTTGTTTTATAGTAATACATAATTTTCTAAATCTTCGATAGCCAATACTCCCATATTCGGCTTGCGATTTGTGCCATCATCACGGGTGGCACCGACATTCCACAAACATAATGCGGTGGTTGCCCGGCAAAGTTGTAATCTTGCGGGAATGATGAAATGCAACACACTTCACTTTGCCCCAAGAACCGGGGTTGCTCAAAATGAATCAAGCAAGATTCTTTGCTTGCAAGGGTGGGGCAAATTCTATCCAAGTACACATAAGTTTGATTAAAATTGCTTCCTTTACCGAATAACCTTTCATTTGCCGCACCTTGGTTCAAATCACCTTTTTGGCGGTTATCCCATAGCAAACGTATTGTTTTGCTCTTTGCTTCACGACCTTTGAAGTCTGCAACCTCACCAAACATTATCGGCTTTTCGTTAAAGTCTAAATTCAAAGCCGGAACAACATCGAACAAACCTTGCGAAACAAGGAAAGGCGTGGCAATATCTTTACGCAAGCATACGAAAAATACACGTTCACGGCGTTGGGGAACACCCATTTTTTGTGCATCAAGCAACCAATGTTGGCAATAATACCCGGCATCCTCGAAACCGTCATAAATGCGCCTTACATAGTTCTTGGCTTCACCAAGTAGCAATCCTTTTACATTTTCCGCAACAACCACTTTGGGCTGTAACCTCTTTGCAAGGTCTATGAAATCGAAAAACAACGTGTCCAACACTTGTTCCGCCTGCCCCTCACGAAAATGTTTCATCTTACCCCAAGCATCTTCACGGCTTCCAGCTATTGAAAAGGTAGAACAAGGGGGCGAACCGTCCAAAATATCAAGATTGAACAATTCGGGTGGCAAATCATTTTTTTCTTTGAACGTCTGTATCGGTTCAAGGAAAGGGAAACGCGGATTGTGATTTTGGCAATAGGTGTACATCATACGGTGGTCTATCTCATTGCACCCTATCACATCAAACCCAGCTAACTTGTAACCCATTGTTGAGCCACCGCCACAAGCAAAGCAAGAAAACACCTTGCCTTTGTCCTTGGTGAAGTCGGCATCTTTCAACGTCCAACGGTAATCATATTTGTGCATCATTTAATTGTTTTATTTAACATATTGTTTACTCTCGTTGCTATTTCTCTGAATTGTGGATTGTACTTGAAATCATCTTGATACTTCTTCAGCAAATGAAGCATGGTTGAATGGTCGCGGTGTACGTATTCGGCAATCTTTGTAAGTTTCATTTTGTGCATCCGGCAATGGTACACGAAAATCATTCTTGCAAAGAACCCGTCACGCTTTCTTGATTTTGTTATGTATTCATTGAATTTCAAGCCCGTTACTTCGTGAATGGCATTTTGTATCTGCAACACAAAAAGATTGTTACGAACCACATTGGATTCAAACCAAATATCCTTACCCATCCTTATTGCAATATCATATTCAATTGAAGCCCCGGTTGAATCCACCCAATTATCCATCATATAGATTGCATCGCAAGACAAAAGCATTTCAATGTCCTTGCATAAGTGTTCATTCCAAGAAGTATCTTTGTCAAGACCATTTTTCAAGGGGTTGGCAACCTCAAATCCAAGTTCGGTCAATAAATCTTCCGCACCACTGAACCGTTCTTGCACTTCATCATAAGGCAAACCGCTTATCTTTCCCGATATGTATATTCTCATGGCTGCAAGTTCTTTTGGTTGTTGTGCAAAAACTTATTCACAAAGTACACTTGCCCTTTGCCCGTTACCTTGGTCGTGTTGGATATAAGGGTGTCGCCGTTAGGTTTCTGAATGGTCGTTTTCTTAATCTCAAACAACCCAAGTTCCATCGCCTTTTGTGTCGGTTGATTGTACCTTTCACCGTGTTGGCACAAGTAGCCATTTTCACGCATCCAAGCGAAAAGCCTTTTTTCTCCCGTATTCACTCCGTTTTGGCAAATGATTTTTGCAAGTTCTCCAATCAAGACCGATTCATTGGAAGTTTCAACGGCTTGTGAGAATAAAACACGGGGGGCATCGGCTTCAATCTTCTTTTGTTGTTGCTCGATTTGTTCAGCCTGTGAAGCTGCAAGGCGCAATGCTTCGGCAAAAGATTGTGGTATTGCCGGGGTGGTGGGGGCTTGTTGTACTTGCCTGACAACCCTTTCCATTGCATTGAATTGTTCAATAAAACCGACCTTGAATTGCATAGCCTTTGCCCCGGTCAAGCCCATAGCAAGCAAAGAAAAGCCGTCACGGTTCATTATGAACATCGGGCGTGGCTTACCTTGTGCATCAAGATATGTTGATTCATAGAACCAATGGCGGTGGGCTGAATTTTCAGCCGACCCCAAAATGTTGCGAACCGCTTGCATTATATTCTTATGCTGCTTTCCGAACACTTGTGCCACTTTTAGGGAATCCGTTACGGGCGTTCCCTTTTCTGTCTTATAGACCACGTTTTGTTGAATGATAATACCGTTCATTGTTATCATAGAATTTGTTAGTTAATTATTCCGCATCATCATCAAAAAATTCTCGGTTCTCGTCCATAAATGCTTCAAATGCTTCATCGCAATATACACCCTCACACAATGAATCAAATTGATGGTCGATTTCACCGTTTTTCCAAGGGCAAAATGCACATAGTTCATCGCCCAATTGCTTTTTTAATTCTGAATCTTCCATTTGATTATAATTTTCTTCTGTCCTTTCCTTTGATTTCAAAGTAATTACACATTTCCACCAACCGACTTGCCACACGGTCGCCATAACGGTTCATTAATACATCACCTTGCATCTTCATGTTGGAAGTTATCAAAGTCATTTCATCGCATTTGTCGCCCCGGTATTCGATAAGCTGTCGGACTACATCAATACGATTGCCCATGTACAAGTTTTCTTGTGGTTCTTGCCCGAAATCCTGAATGCCAAGCATCGGTTGTTTTTTGAATATCTGGAAATTGCCATTCTCAACGAAGTAGTCACACAAAGCATCAGCACGAATAATCCGCCACCATAGGGGGCGCGGTTGTGAATCATCTTGCCAAAGAACTTTGAAGCCGAAAGCCGTGCAATATGCTTGCATTATTTCCAAACACCATGATTTGCCCGACCCTGTATTTCCGGCAATGTATATTCCACGCTTCAATCGCCCCGGTATCACCTGCCCCGTATTAGGGTCAAGGCATTCCATTGACGGGTCGCAATGCGCCCATTTGATGAAGTTTTCGTAAGTGAATCGGTTTTCATCATCAATTACGAATTTTGGATTCCGGCTTTTGCCAATCGCTTCAACAATCTTCAATGCTTCATTTACATCATAGTGAATGTATTGGTAGCGTTGGAAGCCCGCAAATAATCCACGCTGATTGATTGCATGAAGTATTTGTTCAATACTTGGCATTTGAATCTTTTTGTTATTTCCGTCTTTTACTTCCATTCGTCATTCACTTTTGTTGTTGTCTTGTTACCTGAATATGCCGACCGCCTTTCTTTTTCTCCTTTTGCCCAATTGCGAATGGCGGCTTTCCAATCTTTCATCTTGTTTTTACCGACAAACCAACCTTTGCTTTCGTAGAAGTCGAAAAACCTTTCAGCATCGAAAGAATATCCCTTTTCAAGAATATAAGCCCTTATTTCTTCAATTGTGGGCGGTGAAAAGCGGTGTCCGCTTTTCTCTTTTATATTCTCTTTATTATCTTCTTTTCTTTCCTTTCCTTTTCTTTCCTTTGCATCATTTTGCAATGCACTTGCATCGGCTTTGCATTGCTCTTGCTTGTCATTGCTTGATTGCCAACGCTTTATGGCTGCTGCTTTTCGCTTTTCCGCTATGTCTGCACGTTTACCAAGGCGTGTTATTACTGACTTTGACCAAAACTTTTCACCATCATTAGTGAACAAATCAAAGTCATTCACGACACTTTCAACCATTGCTACATCAACGTGCAATGCAAATGCAATACTTTTGCACGATTTCAAAGGCAAATGCCCCCCTTGTTCATATAATTGTTCTACAACGCACCAAAAGACACCTAACCCCGCCGCCCCATGCTCAATCAATACATCTTGCAACTTTGGGTCGGTTCGTGCATTGTAATCATGTTGAAAATAGAATGTATCTTTCATCTTACAACGTGTTTTTGTGATTCACCAATGCCAAACAATGCAAAGTCATATTTACATGGGTCTTTGGGGTCGAAAACCGCCAAATTTCGCGTCAATTCTTCAACGGTCTTGCGGTCGTTCGTTTTTCGGGTAATCAAGCCTAATTCACGCCCTACACGGGCAACATGAACATCAAGGGGGATGCGTAATACTTCCGGGTTGAAATGGTGTGTCCAAATGCCTAAGTCAACGGGCGACCCAGTACGAACCATCCAACGCAAGAAAAGATGAAGCCTTTTGCAAGCTGATTGCCCTTTGTGTGAAGCATGGTTGCCCCCTGATGGTGCAATATGCTTATTGTATTCACCACCGTTGGCTTTGACCATCAGATATTGCAAAGCCTCAATCCATTGCCAAACATTTTCATACTTTATATTCTCCAAGGTGAAAGCCCGGTGATAGATATATTTCAGACCACAACAAATGTAAATCAAATCACGCCCGAAAAATGTGCGGTGAATGTTCATAGCCGGGTCTATATTATCCCAAGCGCAATCAATCACAAAACGGAATGGACTTTTCCCCATCATAAAAAACAACTTGTTGCAGTCATTTATGATTTGCTTTCTGTTGCCCCATGAAATCATTGCCGTTAACAATGCAGCAACTTCAATATCCTTTGCATCCGTGAAACGCCTTGGGAATTTCACGGGGTCATTGGCGATAAAAGCGGACGTTTCGTAACGCTTCACCAATTTATCCAATTGTTCTTTTGTAACTTTCATTGTTGCGATATTTAAGCCCCCGACCCGGCACAAAGTCAAGCCGGGGGCAATCTGTTAAACCTCAATGATTGCGATTTCCGGCGCAATCTCCCTTATTTGCTTCAATTGTTCATCAATCACCTTGTCACGCAAATCTTCAAGCGTGGCTTGCGCACCGGGTGAAAGAAGTACGAACGCAACTTCACGTCCATTTACTTGTGCAAATGTTTCAACCTCTATTGTTTCGGGTTGCATACCCTTGAAAATGGGCATTTGAATTGTGAATGATTCGGGCAAATTGGAATTGACCACTTGTGCAAAATTATCCGTTCGATTACCATTTTCTTTCACGGCACGGTCAATCTTGTTGTTCACATCGGCGGTAAAGTTCATCAGGCATGAAACCAATTTCATGTTTTCGGAACGGTCGGCAAAGAATGCCCGATTCATCTTGATAAACATTCCAAGTTCCGTCGGTGTCCAAATCTTACCGCCATTTATTCCGAACTCAACAAATTTGGGGTTGTAGCCCAATTTGCCGACTATTTCACCACGTTTGTATTCATCCGCTTCATTGATTATCAAAGTGATTTCAATATTTTCACGGTTTACAAGAATATGGCAATCCTTTTGGGCAAATTGTCCCGTGTTGATTCTCTTTGTTAGATATTCAACGACTGCACCAATTACACCGTTCAATTTGGTTTTGACGGGTGCTTTGGGGTCAAGTTCCTTTGGTGCTACACCCTCACGCAACACTAATTCAGCTTTTGCCATTCCGGGGGCAAAGTTGATTTGTAATTTCTCATTCTGCATATTATTCAATTTTTAAATGGTTAATCATTAGTTCCTGTTTTCCTTTCAGTGTTCATTCGTATTCCTTGAAAGATGGTTGGTTGAAGTTCATCCGCTGTTGCTGGTCTGCATTCAATCAAATCACCCTCATCATTGTAAAACCCAGTTTCCTTTCTGTCTTGGTCTGTAAATCTGTAACATACTTCCGTCACATATTCAGCCTTTGACTCGATATTTGAAACCATATTTGTTCTTGCTTCTTTCAATGGTTTCAATCTGCCTTTATATTCGGCTTGTGATTGCTTCATTTCCGCTTCTATTTCGGCGATTTCGATTGAAACATTGGCAAGTTTTTCTTTATGCCCTTGCAGTTCTTCCGGGGTGTATGGCTTCATGTACCCTTTGTTTTCAACACCATCGCAATTGTCTTTCAAAAATGCGATACGTTGCATCTTGTTTTCGTATTCTTTTCCAAGCGTCTTATCCATAACATTTCGTTTTATAGTGATACACTTGGTTGCCTAAATAACAAAACTTGATTCCACAAGTCAATAAATTGTTCCCCGAATTGGCGGGCGCGAGTGGATGTTTTGAAGCAAAGCCGAGAACCGAGATGCGCACACGCAGCCGTAGCCGTACAATACGTATACGCACAAACGAACCCCGCAGCATCATCGGAATATACAAACCACGGAAACCACTTTTCTTGATTCCTGTTTGAAAAATCCGGGGTGAAATCATCTTCTTTGTTCCATGCTTGTGCAATAGTGCAAAGACGGTTGAAAGCAATAATGGCTTTAACGTGTTTGGGGTTAAGCTCTGAAACCAACCTTGTAACATCTTCAAGTTGGACACAATTACCCGAAAGAATCTTTTTGGCAACGGTAAAATCTGCATTGGGCTTGCCACCAAGATATTCCCTTGCCTTTTCATAATCTGTAACCACTTCGTTGATTTCCTTGCTCTCAATCTCTTCAAGGGTAAAATCAAACGGGGTCAAGTATTCTTCATCGTCTAAATCCACATCTTCGTTGTGTTCCTCGATAAAGCCCAACATTTCATCTGCTGCTTCACTTTTTGAATCGAACTTTCCGCAAATTTCTTGCGTTTTCTTGTTTGTCACTAAATACTTTTTCATTGTTGTAAGAATTAAAATGGTGATACATTGAAGTTCTTTATTGTCATTCCACTTCGTGCAATGTGAATGGTCTTGCCTGTTGCTTCCAAAATACCTTGCTTAAACTCCCTTTCATTTGAATTGCCATCCGAAAGGTGTATCAAGACAATGTTATTGACTTTTGACAAGCCGTTTGCAATCAAGGCTTCCTTGCACGTGTCATAACTGCAATGGCTTTTAATCGTCCGTTCGCGCAAAGCCATCGGCAATTTTCCCGATTCCACATTAGCATCCAATATGTCTTGTCGGTAATTACATTCAATCAAGATGTTGTTCAAGCCTTGAAAGGTGTAACGCAAGTAATGTGTATCGGTCGCAAATAAGACCTTTCCGCATTCAGGGTGGAAAATCAGGAATCCGAAAGGTTCACTGGCATCATGTTGGACGACAAAGGGCAACACGTTGAAACTGCCGATTGCAACCTTGCATTGTGCATCCATCATCAACGGCGACAAATAAGGGTTCTTGAACTTCTTGATAACCTCATGCAATGTCCCGGTGGACATGTACACGGGAATACGGGCTTGAATGAAGTTTTCAACGTATTTGGCATGGTCGCCATGCTCATGTGATACGATTGCCCCTTTGATGCGTGAAATGTCAAAATTGACCGCCTTTTGCACCTCGTTGAATGAAATACCACATTCAATTACCAAGGCTTCCTTGCCATTGTCAAGTATGTAGCAATTACCCTTTGAAGAAGAACCCAAAATTTTCAATTCCATAGTCTTTCGGATTTTATTCATTTAGAAGCCGGGATTTGGCTTGTGTTCATCTTTCGGTGCTTCCGTGGTATCTTTGTTCACGCTTTCCGTTTCGGTGTTTCTTGGGGCTTGTTTAGGACTTTGATTGCCGTTTTCCTCAATATCTGCACCGATAGTTTCTTTATTGGCATTGTTCCGCCTTTCTTCTTCAGGGGATTCTATTACTTCTTGATAATCCACATCAACAATATCTTGTTGTTCCTCAATAGTGCGCATACCCATTGACAAGTCGGGTGCATAAACGGAAGTCCACCATGAAGCTGCACGATACATCAACATTTGTTTTGTCATGGTCTGCCACTTTGAGCCGTTCTTTGTAAACCAACCCTCTTGAATGGCAAGGCGGACGGAAACCGGGGATGATTCAAGCACTTCTTTTGAACCTTTCTTTGTCGTATATGCTACACATTCAATGTCTTGTATCGCCTTGCCATCAAACTGCTTTTGCACCGCTTGTTTTCGGTTGCTTCGTGAATCCCAAACATAATCGGTATAATCAACCATTCCCAACATACCTTTGTTGATGAAGCGGTATTGCAACGGTTCAAAGCGACCGCAAGAATTGACGGTTGCAATCAAGAACTTTGACGACCAAGACGGCTTGCCATAAATCGGCACCATGTTTTGCATCACCATCAATGGACTTGCACCGATACGCATTGAAATTTCAATGGCAATCATACAATTGGCGACGGCTTTGTTTTGTGCGGCTTGGTTTTCAAGTTGAATCGCCGCGACTTGTTCGGGGTTTGCATTTGCCGGAACTTGCTTGAATGTCGGTTTGTAATTGTCCGGCACAAGGTCGGATGAAGCGAACATTTTGCAAACTCTCTGCATAGTTTCAAACTGTACCGGGTCAAAGAAGTTGAATCCGGCGTTCATCGGGTTGGTGGTTGTTACAACTCCAACCGGGTTTTGTTTCTGAATTTCGTTCATAATTGATATTATTTGATGGTTAAGAAATTGTCTTTGTTTACAACCAAATTGATTATTTGACTTTGCGTTTCGATAATGTCATTGACCGATTCCCGGTTATCAATGAAAATTGGTGCGCAAACCCCATAGAACTTGCACAACGTGTTGATAATGTCAAGACCTGCATTCATCTTGCTTGCAGTGTTTGCACTGCCGTAAGGAACACCGCCGATTGTTGGAATGCACGTTTCAACCGGGTTGCCGTCGTTGGTATAATCGAACAAATGGAATGATACAACTTTGAACATTGCATTGATACGGCTTTCACATTCATCAATCTTGTTTTTGGTGAACTGCGCAATGGTGTATTCTTCACGCTCTGCATCGGCAATCATTTGTGCAAGTTGCTTGCCCCTTTCTTCAAGGTCTGCAATTTCCTTTTCACAACGGGCAATGACATCACGTTTTGCAAGGCGCGCGACCAAATCACCACGTTTTTTGTTACATTCCGCCTTTTGGGTCTGTAAATCGGCGGTATCAATGCCCGAATTGTCGGTTATAATGGTTGCTTCAATGTCGGCAATCTCCTTTTGCTTTGCTACATATTCGGGTATTTGTTCAGGAACGACGGTGGCAATATCAATAATCGGGACTTCAACGAATTTTCCTTTGAGTGTATCAAGTTCATTACACAATGTTTCTTTGGTTTTAACCGCATTGTCCACATCTTGTTTGATTTCATCAACTTTGGCTTCAAGTTCCGAAACCTTATCACCAAGTCTTTTGCCCTCGGTTGATATGTTATTGCATTTTTCGGCTTGTGCCTTGGTGAATACCTCACGGGCTTTTGAAATCATATTTTCGGGCAACTCTTGTCCACAATGCGGGCAAACTGTTTCACCATTGTAGGTCTTTTCATTTTCCGCAAACCATTTGTTGCGCAAATCGTCTTGCTTGGTCTTGATACCCTCAATTTCACGGTGAATTTTGGCAATTTCAACTTGCCCGGCGGTTATTTCCTTTCGGGTGTTTTCAAGCTGTCTTTCCTTATCCTTGATTTGGCTTTCAAGTTCACGGCGGCTTGCATTGGCTTCAAAGGCGGCATTTTGCGCCTTGCTCTTGGCATCGAAAAGAATTTGTTGGCATTCTGATTTCAAGTTGTTTACCCTTTTTTGCTTGTTTTGTTCCGCTTCATATTGGCGACGGATTGCGGCGGTTACGTCTGCAATTGCCTTGTCGATTTCTGCAATCTCCTTGTCCATTTGTTCAATCTCCACTTCGATTTCATGGAAATCTTCATTTTCCGGCTTCATCTTGTGTGTTTGGTCAATCCTTGGTTGGATTTGTGCCAATTCATCTTGCAAGCGCTTTTTCCGTGCCACCAATTCTTTTTTGAAGTCTACAAGTGATTTACCGCTTATCTTGTCAAGTAAAAGGGCAAATTCGGGATTCCGTGAAGCAATTTCGGCATCTGTGATTGTCCCGGCAAGCTGAAACAATTGTTCACGTTGTAACTTCCAATTCATACCCACGAAGAAAGCCGGGTTTGTAATCATCTTGAACACGGATGAATCAATAATGGCTTCAATTCGTTTGGCGTATTCACCGACATTTACCGGGGTGCCATTCCACCAACATTCGGTATGGTTGCCTTTGAACACTCTTTCTACTTGTCCACGTGGCTTCACCCAATCTTCTACAAATGCACGTTTCAATGTGATTTCTTGACCATCAACCACAACAACACCCGACACACTGCATTCTACATTGTGCAATTCTTCACCATTTATGCGGGTTTTTACTTCATAATCCTTACGGTCTTGGGTATCTTTGCCGAATAGTAGCCAAATGAAAGCATCAAAATGGCGTGATTTACCCATGCCGTTACCACCTGTTATTGTGGTGACATCGGCATTGAAATTTGTCGTCCGTTCCTTTTCACCTTTGAAGTTGCAAAGGGTAAGGGATTTTAAAACTACCTGTTTCATTGTTAGATATTATTTATTAGTTCTTTTATATAATTCCAAGGCAAGGTCGGCATCAACCACTATGATTCGCCCGGTCTGTGTTATTGCCCGGTCTATTCGTCCACTTGCCTTGATTCGGTTTGCCGTTGTCACGCTGCAATTGAACAATTGGGCTATTCCGGCAATTCCATAAACCAACCTTTTGTCGGGTAAGGTCTGCACTTGTGGGGTGCTTGGGGTTGCCGATTCCAGCAAGTCCACAAGTTCGCCAACCGTCAGGTCGATAATCCTTGTATTGGGGTCGATTTTTATCATTAGCCGTTAAATATCATCGTCCATATCGGGCAATAAGCCTTTTGATTCCCACCGTACAAATAATTTGTATGCGATATATCCCACAAGGAACGCAAGCCCCTTTGTTATAAAGAACACCCGAAACCATGCTTCATCTTCAATGGGTTCACCACATAAAAGTATTAGTGCAATAGACCATAATATGCCCAAGATGGAACTTCTTATAATTTGCATTGTTACATTCTCTTTCATTGTTGCGAAATTTTAAATGTTCTACATTGTGAAATTGACCTTTGGAAAGTCGTTTTCGGATTTTCTTCTTGCTCTAACTCTCACTGTCCGGCAAGTGGTGTTGCGCATCCTTATTGCCGTATTGTCAAAGTCAATCATTTGCGGAATCATCAAGACAAGAAGAATCGTTGTGATTACATTGCGTTTAAAAGGCGACAAATCGAAAGAAATATGAAAATTAGTGCAAAACCACCATGCGGACAATTCATTGACTTTGGAACACCCGACCTTTTCGTATATGTTTCGGGTATGGTTTTCCACCGTCCGTTCCGAAATATAAAGTCGGGTGGCAATGTCTTTTTTGCTTGCACCCCAAGCGAACAATTCCGCAATTTCGGATTCGCGTTTGGTTAATTCTGCAAATTCATTCATTGTTTCTTTCCTTGATTAAACCTTTCACCATGTACCGGGTTTTCACACACTTCTATCACTTCACCGCTCATTATATAAGCGTCCAAATCTTCAATGGCAAAATAGGTGTCTTTGCCGTTTGGACGGTAATATTTTACCTTGCGATTAAAGCAAAGGCGGTTCATCATACTTGAAGAAACACCCAAGTATTCAACGGCTTCTTTTCTTGAAAGAAAGCGTTTTTGTACTCCTATAACGCCACTATTCTTTTTCATAATCTTCCAATCGTTTTGCAAGTTCATCGAATACTTTTTTGAAATGGTCAATACCTATTTTTCCGTATTCTGCAACATCAAGAAATGATTTATATGCTTCTTGCTCAATCATCATTTCTTCTTCCGGGTATAATTCTTCTTTTTCCATATTAAGCCCCCCAAACTTCTTTAATGCCAAATTCGGCAAAGATTGATTCAATTGCTTTTGCTTCTGATACTTTCGGCTCTACATCGCCCCTTAATCGGTTTAAGAAAGCCATTCGGGTTGTTATGCCCAATGCTTCCATCAACTTCTTTCTACACTTTCGGACATCGCCGTTCTTAACTTGCGACCATCCTTTGTTGAATGAAAATTGTTCTTTACTCATACTCTGTTGTTTATAAAGTGAATTTTTCGTTGTTTCCTTTTGGAATACCATTAAAATGACGTAATTTTGTTATTTGTATATGTTCGGCTTTGCTTTAACTTTGCATTGTTGAACTTTACAAGTGCAAATATAAGAAATATATTACTGATAAAGCAAGAAATATTGCTGATATTTTTGTGTTGAAATAAAATATTTTGATTATATGTTTGATTTAAAGCGGTTTAGACGAGAAAAAAAAATTAGCCAACAGGATTTTGCAAGTGCAATGGAATGTGGGCAAAGTTTTATTTCTCAAATAGAAAACGAAAAAGATAGAATGCCCGACACTTGGATTGATAAGATTGCCAATATTTATAATGTTACGAATATTGAAGAATATATTATTCCTGATAATATATTGGAAAATCAGGTATATTATGGCGGCGACCAAAGTAACATTAATGGTGATAATATTAATGGCAATAATGTTACGGTGAATAAGTCTAATACTGATAAATTATTAGACTTGTTAGCAAGCAAGGAATCCGCACTAATAAAAGCACAAGAACAAATTGATAAGTTGTTAGTTATAATTGAACGACTTACAAAATGATTCGTGTATTGCGTTGTGCGACAATATTCAATCAACTTCAATTGCCCGAATCCATTTATGACAAAGTAGAATTGTATGATTTACGACGAACTTTGAAATGGATTCCACCTTACATTGAATTGACTATGTTAGAATATAAAACAATAAAAAATAAATTGATTATGCCTAAAATTCAAATAAAAGTAATAGGTTATTATGGCAATCCGTCATATTATTCGGTAATGCCACAAGAAATTTTTGATGCACTCGAATTGGCAAGCCTGAAAGGTGAAGAATATGCCACCGTGAACAAAGATGATTTCGATAAAATGATTGTTGAATATGATAAAAAGATGAAGTCATGCAAAGAATGATTCAATATTTATTGTTTGCGTGCATGGTTTTATCATTACCAAGTTGTTCAAAATCGGATGAAGAAGAACCGCAAATCAAATTAAGTACGGTTGCCGGAACGTGGCTTGAATACGCATATCTTAATAGCGGTGGTTATTTTACCGACATATCTGATACGGGGTATAATATGTATTATGAATTTGCCATTCCAAACCAATTCACGCAATACTCCATCAATGAAAAAGGCGAAAAGGAAATATCGCACACTGGAACATGGTCTTATTCCGCCGAATCACAACGCATCTATATTGAAGAAGAACGCGGGTGGGATTTGGACATTTCCGTTGAATTTGATAATGGTGCAAAAAATGATGGTTTGGTTCATGCAACTTTTGATATAAAAGGACGAACCCCAATATCTTCTTCAACAATCAAAGTAAAAAGGATAAGCCAATGAAAAAATCAATCAATCCACGTGCAATTGAAATCCAACGCCGATTTTTTGAAGCATTGGATATGGCTATTTCCTTGGGTAAGGTAAATGGCTTGAAAGGTTTTTGTGATACTCACAAGTTGAACCGCACCAAGTATTCAAGGATAAAGAACGACTTGAATAAACCGCTTGACGAAATGACTTACAAGATGATTGATTTGGACGCGCTTTCGGGCATTTGCACGGACTTTGGCGTATCGGCTGAATGGTTATTGCTTGGACGTGGTAAAATGCTTAAATCGGACAAATAATGCACATACAAAAGGGGATAAAGTTTTTGTTGCACAAAAGGGGCAAGGGTGATTCCGAAAACCTTGCAATCCGAATGCGTGTTACATTGAGGGGACAAACACCTTTTGATGTTCCGACCGGGCATAATATAGACCTTGCCGATTGGGATATGGAAAACCAGCGTGCATTACCATCTTGCAATTCATCATCAGACATAAACCGAACCATTGATGAATGGAAATCGGTAATGAATGAAATCTTTGCCCGATATGAATTGTTAGAAAAGCGTATTCCAACACCGGGTGAAGTTAAGGACTTGTTTAATGACATGATGGGGCGAAAGACCCCAACCAATGAATCCCTTGCTTCACCCGGCGACAACTTCTTTATGACATTTGATGTTTTTACCGAAACGATGGGCAAACAAAATGGATGGACGGAAGCGACACAAGAAAAATTCCGTGCAATAAAAGCACATTTGCAAGCCTTTGACCCGTTATTGTCGTTTTACACCCTGAATGAAGAAAAGATGCAAGCATACCTTTCACATTTAAGCAAGGTTGGATTGCGGAATACCACCATCGCAAAGAACCTTGCTTTTGTCCGTTGGTTCTTGCGTTGGGCGGCAAACAAAGGCTATTACCTTGGCAAGCTGCATGATACATTCAAGCCCAAATTGAAAGGCATTGACGGCAATTCAAAAGAAATAATATATTTGACCCAAGATGAAATCAAATCATTGGAAAATCACCAATTCTTACCCACACAATCAGCCCTTGAACGTGTCCGGGACGTGTTCTTGTTTTCATGCTTCACCGGGTTGCGCTATTCAGATGTTGCCAAATTAAAGCGTACTGACATAAAAGACGGCTTCATTGATGTTGTCACCAAGAAAACCAATGATGGGTTGCGTATCGAATTGAACAAACATTCACAAGCGATTCTTGATAAATATAAGGATTGCCGCTTTCCGGGAAACTTGGCATTACCTGTAATTTCCAATGTGAAAATGAATGCACACTTAAAAATACTTGGGCAAGTGTGTGGCATTGATGAACCTACCCGTATTGTGTTTTTTCAAGGGAACACCCGGCATGAAGAAGTATTGCCCAAGTGGGCATTGCTGACAACCCATTGCGGGCGGCGCACTTTTGTTGTTACCGCCTTGCAACTTGGCATTCCAAGTGAAGTCATTATGAAATGGACGGGGCATTCTGATTATTCGGCAATGAAACCATATATTGCCATTGTTGATGAATTAAAGGCAAAAGCAATGTCGCGGTTTGATAATCTCTAATGTACACGATTTGATATTGGGCAAGCCGCGTACACGATTTTGTACACGAAAAACAATGCCAAAAGCGGCATTGTATGATATTGTAGAATATCGCACATCCTTTGAAATCTTTTATTTTCAATAAGTTTGGTATGTTATGGCATTATATGAAACTTTTGTTTTGAGAACCTGTCTCTCCGCAAAAATGCTAAAAATCAGCGAATTGCAAAACATACACCCAGTTTTACACCCAATAATGTAAGGCTGGGTGTTTTTGTGTTTTTAAGATTTTCCTAAGACATCAAATAAATCTCTTGTTTTATATCCGGACTTATGTTGTTTTTTTGCTGACTTTGCAATATAAGGCTCAAAGAATACAACGATGGAATATAATATAAAGGAAAAACTTGAATGGACGGTTATCTTTATTCTTGAGTTCGGGCGCAAATATGGGTTGACAATGAAGCAGTCTTTCAGCTACTTGAGCCGTTACAAGGGTATTGATTTCATTGACCGCCATTATGGATATGTTCATACGCAATCATTTGCTTCAATGGTAGATGATATAGCGGAATATTGTCATCGCCAGGGAGGGTCATTAGTATGAAACTTTACCATGGAACAAATCGAGATTTCGACCAAATAGATTTGTTGAAATCAAAGCCAAACAAAGATTTCGGACGTGGATTTTATCTTTCTGCTGATTATAGACAGGCTCTAAATATGGCACAAGTGAAAATTGAACAGTTGGAATCAGTCAGTCCGATTGTACAAAGTTACCTTGTGGACAATAATTCCTTGAATGATTTGTGTGTACTCCGTTTCGCTAGCTATTCAGAAGAATGGGCGAAATTCATTTTCGCTAAACCGGAATAATCCCACTGACAAGCCAGCGCATGAATACGATGTGGTAATCGATCCCATTGCCAATGACCGTGTAGGCGCGCAATTGTGGCGATACAAAAATCATTCAATAGACCTTTCTACACTTGTTCATAATCTGCAATTCATGAAAGGTATAACATTCCAATATTTCTTCTGTACGGAACGTGCCATCAAACTGTTAAAAAGAATATGAGCGAAAAAAACGGAAATGATGGCGGATATGGTAAAGAACCTTGCCGCTTTGTTGACTGAACAATACAGTAACATGACAATGGAAGAGGCACTTGCCACTGTGTTTAATTCAGATACTTACAGGAAAGTAATGGATAGCCGAACGCATTTCTATCATCAAAGCCCCCATTATGTGTTTGCTTTTCTGGAAGAAGAACTGGCGAAAGGTAAGTTTGAATGACGACTTGAATAACAAAGCATACAGATAGCGTACAGTATACGAAGCTGTGTATTAAGAAAGCCCCACTTTAAACAGCAGGGCTTTCGTTATTTATGTGACTAATATCCCGGATTCTGTGTCATTTGTGGATTCATATTCATTTCACTGCTGGGGATAGGCCATAAAAGCTGATAAAGATTATCGTGGCTTAGTCCCATAAAGGATTCACCCAATTCGTTTCTTCTGATGAAATTCATATAGCTGGGTGAGTTTATCTGGTAGTGCAGTGAAGCAATGGCTTTCAGTACATCCGATTGGTCAACTGTGATATTCTTATGCTCACATACTTGCTTGATGTATTCTTTAGCCTTTGGCGTATTTCCTGTATGGTACAAACATTCGGCAGCTGTCAATACGACATCTTTGTAGTCAAGGCAAGGATGGCATGCCTCTCCGCTTCTTGTCTGTATATAATAACCCCAAATACATTCTGCATTGTTTTGGTATTCAGTTGCTTTCGTGTATTCCAAATGGTAGTTGCCTCTTCGAATGACTTCTTCTAAAAGCGGCAATGCCTTGTTGAACTCCTTTTGATTGCAATAGACAAAGGCAAGCAATGTCCTTGCTACATCCTTTGAAACAAAAAACATACTGTTAGCATCTTGGAAAGCATCATAACGATGTTCATCTAAGTCTTCCATCGCATCGAATAGCATATTTTCTATCCTTGAAAGAACTTCTACTTCATCTGTGCGTGGCAGGGAAATGTGTGCATCATTCGGACGTTGCATTATTAAAGGTACACCGCCCCAACGAGAAGACAGCTGATAATATGCCAGCGCAAGGTGAGTGTCAATAAGCGACTGGTAACAATTCAACTGGTTCGCATCCACATCTTTCATTGTGAGCCATTGGTTGATTGCTTTATAATAGTGTGTCCATATATTTCCTATTTCGTAGTCATAAGGTTGAAAAGGAATGGGGTCTTTAAAGTTTTCTTGATAACTGTAGTTGTTTTGTAAACGCAATTGGTCTGACATAGCATCCCTCATGACCCTCATTATGCCTAATACAGCTGATTTTCCTTGGTCTCCCAATCTGACTGGGTCGTGCTTAACAAAATAATTCTTGTCTCCGGATTGTTTAATGGTCACCGTAGCAGCCGCCTTGCCTCTAGCGTTATATACTGTAAAAGTGGTAGACAAATCCTTTTTGAATTGTGCTGGCTCAATCTTTACAGTAATTACATTGTCCACAATGGCCTTATTATACTTGATTGAAGGCGTTGGTATGCTTGCGCCGGGTTCGTATAGTCCTCCAAAGTATTCTTCTGTAATATTGCCTTGAGGAAGTTCTTGAAGACCGGAATCATCGTCTGTGTCAAAAGAAGGTGGATTTAGATAGTAGGTCTTATCCGACTTAACGGTAATGGTGTATTCGCCTCCTTCTGCAGGAACATTTAGTTCACTTTCACTAAGTGCTACTGATTCCGAACCATCTATTTCGTTTCCGGCAATACCGTCATTATCCCAATCAAAATAAAAAGCCAAGTCCTTGACTTTAACCTCTAATCCTAATTCCTTGTAGCGGCTCTTGATGTTCTCGGAAATTCTATCCAATCTGGCATTCAAATAGTTCTTGCCAGATTGTATCTTTTTCTTCGTCTCTTGACTAAATGCACCTTCCGTACCGAACTCATTGCTTAGAATGGACAGATATTCTACAATTTCAGCATCTGACCTATCTGTCAGCACCAATGAAGAAATAGCTATCAAAGCACCGGAAGCATCATCACCGGAAGTAAGTGAGAATTGGCTTGCATCTTTAGAAGCGTATTGCTGTAATCCGAATTGGGTAAGCAATTCTTTTTGGGCTTGTGCGTTAGCTTCCTTGAATGTCATACCTTTGGTCGTTACCAAATGATGGATACGCTTACTTTTCAAGTGAGTCAATACATTGACATTGATGGTACTGTTGTCTTTCAAGTCCACAATAGCATCCAGCTTGATAGTACCTTCCGACAATTCACCATCCACTTCATTAAAAAAATAGCCGTCTGCCGTCAGTTGGGCATACGGGCTGTTGATTTTGAGTGCACCATAATTGAAGTCACCCATGTTGTTGTCAATGGTAGCGGAATAAAAGCTTCCGGTAGGAGTCATGTACTCGTCCAATGTTCGCATATTTACATGGGAACCACGAATCATTGGACCTTTTTCAACCTTACCCATTACGTTAAAGACAGTAGGCGTAAAATCACCTCCCGTTTCATCGTCATCGCTGCAAGAGCAAAGAGCAAAAGCAAGTGCAGCAGACAAATAAAAGTACTTATTGAATTTCATAGATATATGTATTTAATTGATGATTAACGATTTATATTACGCTGAAAACCACAAGCAATTTCAATATGCCCAAATTGCCAAAAGGATAATAGGAATAATGATGTCCGCATAGTGGAAATCTATAAAGTTAGGGATGTGAGCTACGATAATCCACAGAAGCCAAATAATAAGAAACGCCCACCAATATTCTTCCCCCCAATTCAATGTACGAATAAGCCAGTTCTTTCATACGATTTTTCTCTGATGATTCCGTTCCTGAATCAAGTCTAATTAAACCACGAAGCGTGGAACTGCAATGCCACGTCTTTATTTGGAGGTCGTAGGAAAAACCTTGCATACAGATATAACAATAGCAGCCCACGCTATAGCGTGAGAACCACTATGCCATCTGAGTATGCAATTTGAAAATTTCCTACGTTTCCAAATACTTGATGAGCATAACGCTTCTTTCTTAATCAAAAAAAATGTCTTGGACAGAGTATGATCCATCCGTTGCAAAGATACGCAATTTTATTGAAATCCAATCAAATACTATCAGATTACATTCTAAATCCTCTGCTTTTTTGTTCTGTTTTTACCGAGTTACGCAGATTCTGCTGTAACTTCTCCCATTGTTCCTTGAACCATTCGCTGATTGGCTGTTGATTTATAGTCAGCATCAATTTGCTCTTATCAATCAAACTTTGCTCAATTTTGAATGTGGCATTTTTTGTTTCAAATCTCTGCCTATATTCTTCGGAATAGATTTTTCCGCTACATCTGAGAGCTTCTCTTTTGTACAAAAGGGAGTCAACCATCCCTTTGGTAAAGCCAATGATATAACACAATTTTTCCATTCTCAGCATTTCTTTGAGTAATGGGAACCAGCAGAATGCCTTTTCAAGCAGGGTGTTTAGCCGTGATATTTCTTTGTCTTTAGCTTCAAGCTCTTTATTATGTATTCCTTGAAGATTGCGTATTTGTCTGCCGTGCTGTTCCTGCATTTGTTGCATCTGAATTTTTAATTCATCAGTGGCTTTTCCACTAGGGTCTTTACTATTATAATTCATCAAATGCCCTATTAAATAATTTCCTAAACTCCCCCGAATATTTTCTGGTTTCTTCCAGGTCTGAGGCCACAACGAGAGAAAGGTCTACTCTCCCTGTATATGGGATATTATATTTGAAAATTTAGACTCTGTACAAACACTTAAATCCGTAGTTACAAATTTCCCATTATAAAAAAGGGAGAAAATAGTAGCTGGTGTGGGAGAGCTTTGTGCCTGCTCCCTCGTTTCCAGTTTAATAACCTTAATGGGAATGTTTTTTTCTTGCGCAAGAACACGTAACATTCCATTTACATAATAATCCGTGTATGGACAGCGATTTGAATAATAAGCCACCAACCCCTGTTTATCTATACATTCTCCACTTTTTGCGCAATCATTAAAATATGGAATCACCGTATTATCACAAAAGTTCATTACCAACAAAGAAAAGCCATTAGGGAGTCTTTCTATTTCCTCAAAGCCATGTTTCAATAACCATTTCGTATCACTCATAAAATGGTTCTTTTTTGTCCCCACAACAGTAACCAGTCCATTTTTATGCTGTTTCCTAGCATCTTCAATCACAGATTGAAGTAAATTATATCCATGTCCTTGACCTTTATATTGTCCTGATACCCAAAAACAATTAATCATCAGATAATTGGGAGCAGTAACCGGAAGCCACGCATACTCTGCAGGAACATATTCCAGAAAAACTTTAGCCCGTACGTCAAGCCGCCTGAAAACATAACCTTCTGCCAATTCCTTTTTTAGCCATTCTTTTTTTAACACATATCCCGCCAAACATTTTTTATCGGAGAATGCGCAGCAGATATGCTCTTTTTCTATATTCTTTTCTGTTAGAGTTATATATTTAGAAAAACCTTTTTCCATGATTTCACTTATTTTGTCGATATATAAATTCGGTAATACAAGTAATGGTCTTCAAACAGATAAAGCAAACGCAGTAAAAAAGCTTCATTACTTTTAACTAAAAACTCAAAAAACAAGAAACTACTACTATCTGACAGTTTTTCATATAATAGCCAACAAATCATCCGTACAAGGATAATAATTGTATATATTGCTCAAACCGATACCGGACAATCTGGAAATCTCACGCATAGAAACGCCCTTGAAGCCTTTCTGTTGAAAGGCTTCTCGAGCTATTTCCAGCAAAAGCTTACGTATATGCTCCTTTGCTTTTTGCATAAAACCTATAGCGATTATGTTATGTTTTGTTCGCAAAGGTCTCTACATCAACACGAATAGACAATACTTAAAAATAGTGATTTTTCATAAGAATTCGCGCACTTTATACCCTATCATATCAATCTTAGAAATCATTACACCGGCAACCTTTGATGTATTTATGAATATTATATTACCGCTTAGGAAATGTCTCCGCTATTTGTTTAGCGACTCGTTTTATAGCCCCTCTGATGTCTGCCGCTACACTAATTCCTAATGTGCTGTATGCACCACGACATGAAGCTATCGGGCGACCTGTAAGGTAATCTATGAAATTGACCGTTACTACAGATTCTGCATCTAAAATATCTACCCCATATTTTACCATAAGTAATTTTGACTGTTGCGCCGGGGTTAGTTCGTCTACACGCATATCACCGACTAACTTAAGACGGGAGCCTTCTACTGCATCAAACAACTGTATCTCGTATTCCATCAGTTGGGGAGGAATGTGATAAGAGTCATTGTTGATGATTGAGGCATATTCATATTTAGATAAATTAGCATTTTGCGATACAACACTTTTAGAGATCGTGCAAGATGATACGGCTATTCCGATGAAAAACAGGAAGATGATAATTGCTTTATCCATAAAATTCTTATTTAGGTTCTATATGTAAATAATAGATTTCTTCTGCTGATCTCTCAATGTTATTCGGAAGCCGATGTAACATCAACATCCGGGTGGTCTCGTTTTCCCAATACCTTTCAGCTACCACACCTTTTTCAGGCAGGCATTTGAATAGGTCTTCTTTTCCTTTGGCATCTTGTCCGGCACCAAGACTATTCTCCATCAGTGTCAGGACTGCCTTTTTAGTTGTCGGTAGAAAGTCGGCATCAGACAGCATTTTATGATTTACCGGGACAAATCGAGAATAAGGAACATAGTTCTTTGCAACAATGTCATACAGCTTATATTCATAATTTTTATCCAATAGACAATAGGCCGTCAGATTCTTGGGATTCTGTAGAATGACTGTGCCCCATTCTAGTCCTAAAAAGTCACGATCATAAAGCGTGGTATGAAGCGAAGTTTCATACTCCACTTTTCCATCTCGGTAACCTTTCAAATGGCTCTTTATTGTACCGCTCTGAAAAAAGTGCGAACTCCATTGTGTAGTAATATGTGTTTCAGAACCTTCTGCAGAAACTTTGTTTTCATACACTTTGAACATGTGAGGAAAATCATCTGCGCTCCACACGATAGAATCATAATAGTGTGTAAACGCAGGGATGGCAATGGGTGAATATTCACCATTTATATCCGTGATTCGAAATGTTATCAAATCAAGGGGAGCCGGCAACGGACTTTCAATTCCCATAAAGGGAATATATTCTGCCATAATCATCTTGAACTTCGCTTCTTCAGGCAAATCATCCGGTTTAGGGTCTGTTGGTCTATCATCGTTAATGACTCTGGAAAAACAGATAAGCGTATAAACTTTTCTTTCTCCGTCATTGGCTGAAATCTGAATCTCTTCATGTGCAACATCATTAGAAGTCGATGGAGGAAAGTGAAATTTCACCTGATTGCCATCTATCTTGAGTGTTGCCCATCCACAATCATATACGTAAGAAGAATCTCCTGATATGGGGTTAAGCACATCAAAATTCTCGCAAGTCATTATCATATCGCCTCCCTTGCCATTCGTCTCAAAAAAATAGGTAGGAGAAACGTCTGTAGTGGATTTTAAAAATTTGACGTTTTCGGGCGTAAGAATTTCATACGACCACTCCATGGGTCCACCAGATAAAACATCATCCTTGTCGCAAGCCGTTAAGAGCAGGCTGACAAGCACCATAAAAAGCATGAACAATTTATTCATATTCGTATCATATACTCTATTGACCCCATTCGAGTGGCTAAATGGATGATGAGAAACGTAGGCCAATTATGCTACATCCTAAGCAATCAGATGAACATAGCGTTTCTTTGTTTTCATATCTTTAGATAAAGCATTCTCTATCTAAAATGCGAAAATAGTTATTTAAGTGATATTTTAAAGAATCTGCCACATAATTATTTCATGACTATTATCCCCAACAAGAAACAGAGCGCTCCTAATATCCAAATGCAACTCCATATAAAATCAAGTCAAGGAATTATTACTGAAAAACAAAGCTTTAACTCTTTAAAGGATCAAGTAGGGCTCATATTATCAGAGAAAAGTTCTTCTAATGCAATTTTGATATAACGCCTTTTGTGTATCTTTGCACAATACTTGTATAAAAATCTTTGAATTATGGTCAAGGGAGTCCATCCTAACAGAATTAGGGTCGTGTTGACTGAAAAACAAATCACGAACCATTGGCTTGCAACTCAATTAGGAATTACAGATATGACTGTATCACGTTGGTGCACCAATAAGAATCAGCCATCTATTTCTATACTTATTGAAATTGCCAAACTATTAAATGTAGATATAAAAGATTTAATAGAAGATTCTGATACTATACTTTTAGGTAATTGAAATGGATAAGCTCACACCGGAACAAAGACATCGCAATATGCAAAATGTGCATTCAAAGGGCACTAAGATTGAAATCATATTTGCAAAACTCTTGCATGAAGCCGGAGTGAAATATACTAAGAACGACCGTAAGATTGTCGGTTGTCCGGACTTTGTGTTCAGGCAAAGGAAGGTAGCAGTATTTCTTGATGGTGATTTTTGGCATGGTAAAGATTGGGATATACATCGAAATGATCACAAATCTAACCAAAAATTTTGGCATACTAAAATTGAAAAAAATATTGAACGAGATAAAAAAGTAAACGCTGCTCTCATTGATGCAGGTTGGACTGTTCTTAGATTTTGGGAAACTGAAATAAATAAGACTCCTGATGTTTGCTTAAACAAGGTATTACGAACATTACAAAATAAAAATAATAGAGCAATGAATAATTTGTCTATCATAGATCATATAAAAGGCAAAAAAGTAAAGATGCAATATTATGGCCCTCATTGTTTTGATGCAGAGGGAAATATTATGTCTTTTAGCTCGCAAATGGCGGTTGTATCGCACTATCTTCACAATAAAGGCTATGCTACAGACAAGGTCTATAAGGAAAAAGCCTTAGGTCTGATGGAGGATATGTATCGTAGTATGGAGGGGGAAAAATATGAAGACAATGTGATTGCAGAAGATGCATTTCAAATGAATCTGTTTAAAGAGTTTTTTGATGTGCCATTTCTTCCGTTAGACAAACCTAAATTCACTTTTATAGACCTCTTTGCCGGTATTGGAGGCTTCCGTATAGCCATGCAAAATCTTGGCGGCAAATGTGTATTTTCCTCCGAATGGGATGAACAAGCACAACAAACCTATATGTTGAACTATGGAGAAGTGCCTTTTGGGGATATAACAAAAGAGGAAACAAAGGGATATATACCAGATTCCTTTGACATTCTTTGTGCCGGATTTCCTTGTCAAGCGTTTTCTTTGGCAGGTAAACGTAGAGGATTTGAAGAAACACGTGGTACGCTATTCTTTGATGTGGCTGAGATAATCCGCCGCAAACGCCCTCGCGCATTCTTTCTCGAAAATGTAAAAGGATTGCTCATTCATGATAAAGGAAAGACTATTGAAACGATTCTCAATGTATTGCGTAACGACCTTGATTATTATGTGCCCGACCCTCAAATAGTGAACGCCATGAATTTCGGTGTACCACAACATCGTGAGCGTGTCTATATTGTCGGTTTCCGTAAAGATCAAAACGTAAGTGAGTTTACATATCCTGAACCTACAGACAATACCAAGACCTTTGGTGATATAAAAGAGGCTGAATGTCCGTCTGTAAAGTATTGGCTTTCTACACAATATATTCAAACCCTGGTGGCACATAAAGAAAGACATGCAGCCAAGGGAAATGGTTTCGGATATGAAATAATACACGATGACCAGATAGCCAATGCTATTGTTGTAGGCGGTATGGGAAGAGAACGTAATCTTGTTATTGATAACCGTTTGACCGACTTTACACCTGTAACAAAAATTAAGGGAGAAGTAAATCGTGAAGGCTTACGAAGAATGACTCCTCGTGAATGGGCACGGCTGCAAGGATTCCCTGACAACTTCATCATTAGAGTAGCTGATGCTTCTGCCTACAAGCAGTTTGGCAATTCGGTTGCAGTACCGGCCATTCAAGCCACTGCTGAGCAAATAATTAAAAGATTGATTTTCATTTCTAAACAATACAAGAAATGATAACGGCCAATAAAGGAGAATGGAGCGAATTGTACGTACTCTTCAAGCTTTTGGGTGAAAAGAAAGTACACGCCGGAGACGGAAATCTAAATAAACTTGAAGCATACTATCCAGTGTTAAAGGTGCTTCGCGACGAATTAGAGAGACACTTGGAATACTCTATCAACAAGGACATCATCATGATAACCGAAAATGAGACCGAGATTGCAAGAATCAATGTTGCAGACTTCCTCACTCTATCAAAAGAATTGTTTGAATGTATTCAAGAAGGAGGTAATGGGACAGGTGCTTTTGAGATTCCATCTATCAACGACTTTTTGAATAAAATCCATTGCGAAAAGGTAAAAGCAAAATCAATGGACAAGGCTGATATACATATCGTCATTCATGATTACCACACAGGAATGGAACCTAATTTAGGTTTTAGTATTAAGTCTGATGCCGGGGCTGCTCCTACATTGTTAAATGCGTCCAGTGCCACCACATTTATTTATGAAGTTCGCGGTGGGCTTATTGATGATAATGTAGTCGATAGCATTAATTCTATTAACGGAACAGGCTGCGTAATAAAAAGGATTAAGGCTATCCAACAAACTGGTGCAGAACTAAAATTTTTATCTGTTCCCAATCCTATATTTGACAATAATTTGAGAATGATAGACAGTAATCTGCCCGAAATTATAGGCTGGATGCTTGCTGACTGTTATGCCCAAAAGAATATGAACATAAAGGAAGCTGTGAGACGTATAAGCAACGACAATCCTTTGAGCTATAACTTATCGCAAGGACATGACCACTATGGATATAAAATAAAATCGTTGATAGTTGCGACAGCTCTTGGAATGCTTCCTTCAAAGGCTTGGAGCGGCTGGTATGAAGCAACAGGAGGCTATCTTGTCGTGAAAAGTGATGGCGATGTGGTCTGCTTCCACTTGTATGACCGCAATTTATTGGAGGACTATCTTTTAAATAATACAAAATTTGAAACTCCATCCAAGGGTCGTTATAACATGGGAGAAGTATATTGCAATGAAGGTAAGTACTACTTTAATTTAATTTTACAAATTCGCTTTCTATAATGATTGAAATAAGCTCCAAACGACAAGATTTATAATACTATTAAATCATGCAGTAATGGCAATAAATATTAAACATTAGTAATATGTCACAACTTTAAGAAACTGTTTAAAAAATCACACAATAATTTTGTTAAGCATGCTTTTGCAAAAAGCAAGTTGAACCATAGCCTCTGCTGTATCAGCACGGAACTCATAGTCTATTGTCAGCCTTCTGCAGTTTTCCAGCCATGCGTATGCTCTTCCAACAATCCATCGTTTCGGTATGACCTTGAATTTTGATGGACATTCATCAGGTCTGAGAACGACTTCAAGTTTCCATTTGAATTTATAAATACCCAATTTACAAAGCTTACTCTACAGCCACCATCCGCAAGGATTTTGGCAAGACGAGGTAATTTGCAGGATAACCTCTCAATGACCTTCGGAGCGCCCTTGCTGTTATGAACATTGTCCTCATGCACGGCTACAGACATCAGATAACCTTGGCCGTCAACGATTATATGTTGTTTTCTGCCTTTAATCTTCTTGTTGCCGTCAAGTCCTCGAACAGAATCTACATGATGCGATGTTTTGACACTTCGTGAGTCTATAATGCCCATGCTGGGGCTTCGTTGCGACCGGACCGGATGCGTACCATAGAGCGGAGTTTATCAAGGAGCTCCTCTATGATACCCTCGTTTCTCCACCTGCTGAAATAGCAATATACGCTCTCCCACAGAGCAAAGTTCTTAGGAATCATGCGCCACTGACAGCCTGTTGTGAGAAGATATAGAATTGCGCTCATAAAAATACAATTTCGCCACCGATTTTTCCCCTCAAGCCGCTTCTATTAAACCCTTTTCAAGTGATCAATAGATCACTTGTTGTTGGAATAACTAAGCACTAGGGGTAGTGTTTAGTTATTCACTTGAGCAGTGATTAATTATTCACTTAACATGTTATATATCAACTTATTACAAAAACAATTAAAATCAATGCGCCAATTTACATATTAAACCGCCCTCTCTTATAGTTCAAAAGCCCCATATACCACAATAAAAAACCGTAAGCTCTATACCTTTTAAAGCATAAAACTTACGGTTTCAATCAGACAAATTCCTTATGTCTGATCAAGAGACAATATTACGACTCAATAATTTGCGCACTTGATCCTCCGACAAATTTCTCCGACAAGCATAATCACGCATTTGCTCCTCATCAATCGATCCAACCATAAAATATTGAGAAGAAGGATGCGCGATATAAATTCCACTCACCGAAGCCGTAGGATACATCGCCCCATTTTCTGTCAAGGTCACCCCTATCTGAGACATATCAAGCCACTGATCTATCATAAAATTAAGCTGCTGATCGGGTAAAGAAGGATAGCCAATAGCAGGACGAATACCTTGATATTTCACCTTATATAAATCCGATATAGATAAATTCTCTTCTTTCGCATATCCCCAATACTCCTTGCGGATCTTTTCATGGAGATATTCCGCCATAGCTTCCGCCAAACGATCTGTCAGCGTTTGCAATAACATCGCGCTATATGTGTCTCCCTCTTCATCAAACTCCTTCATCAAGGAATCCACACCGGCTCCCGCCGTAACGACAAACGCGCCAACATAGTCCGTACGCCCCTCATAGTCAGGAATTACAAAATCCGACAAGCACTTATATACCGCATCCTTATTCTCTACTTGCTGTCTCAACAACGGCAAAATATCGCCGTTTATACGAATATTATCACCCTCGGCATTAGCTGGGAAAATTCCATAGACAGCACGACAATAATCCACATTCATACGAGTCAGACGCTCCAATAGACGCACAGCCTCCTTATGTAGCTGCATCGCCTCGGCAGCTTTCGCACGATCTTTCTCCGGGAAACTAGCCAACCAGGTAGCACGACAAGCATCGCAACCATGTATTTGCGCAATCTCCGCAAATCGACCATTCAATTTCCACGCGCTAAAAAAGAACGTCCAATGAATATAAGGTATAATCTCCTCTAAAGGAATATGCCGAATAACCTGTCTGCCCTCTCGTATAGGTGAAACCGGTACATATTCACTCCAATCAATTTTAAACGGATGCTGTCTGGCCTCCTTCAAAGAGACCAAGGTCTTGCGATTCTCATTCATTGAGGCCCTCAGTTTCTCCTGCTCACGCTCCAACTCCTCTATATAAGCGTCGCGCGTCTCCGGATTCAACAACTTAGCGGCTATCAACGGATTTTGTGAGGCATCCAGCACATGAATCACCGGATAATCATAATGAGGAGCGATCTTCACGGCCGTATGCAATTTAGACGTTGTCGCTCCACCAACCATAATAGGAATTGTCAGTCCGGCCTTCTGCATCTCGTCCGCCACATGCGCCATCTCCTCTAACGAGGGAGTGATCAATCCAGACAAGCATACCAAATCCGGCCTCTCTTCGATAGCCTTCTTTACGATCACATCCGCTGGCACCATCACGCCTAAATCTATCACCTCATAATTATTACAAGACAATACGATAGAAACAATGTTCTTTCCTATATCATGCACATCGCCCTTCACGGTCGCAAATATTACTTTTCCCGCTTTAGCCGAACCTGCCGCCTTCTTCTCCGCCTCTATCGCAGGTTGCAAAATAGCGACTGCCTTTTTCATTGTGCGTGCGGTTTTGACTACCTGAGGCAAAAACATTTTTCCCGAGCCAAACAGCTCTCCTACCTGATTCATGCCCTTCATTAAAGGGCCATCTATTATATCAACAGCATGCGCATATTTAGCGGAAGCTTCTCGTAAATCATCTTCCAAATAATCACCAACACCCTTTATCAAAGCATACTCCAAACGATCTTCCAAAGGGAGCTCTCTCCAAGCCTCATGTCTCTCACTCGTCTCTCCAGAAGATCGCTGATGCAAATTTTGCGCATAAGCGATCAACTCCTCCGCAGCTTCCGGACGACGAGCTAATATAACATCTTCCAGCAAAACGCGGAAATCCGGTTCTATATCCTCATACAACACAGAAGTAGAAGGATTTACAATACCCATATCCATACCTTTGCCAATCGCATGATATAAGAATACGGAGTGCATCGCCTCACGCACATGATTATTTCCCCGGAAAGCAAAAGATAAATTACTTACACCGCCGCTCACCTTCGCGCCCGGTAAATTTTTCTTGATCCATTCCACCGCACGAATAAAAGCCAAGCCATAATCGTTATGCTCTTCCATACCCGTAGCGATCGCCAATATATTCGGATCAAAAATAATATCTTGAGGATTAAAATTCAATTTCTCTGTCAACAGCCGATAAGCGCGCTCACAAATCTCTATCTTTCGCTCAAACGTATCGGCCTGTCCCTTTTCATCAAAAGCCATGACAACCGTAGCGGCACCTAAACGCTTCACACGTGCGGCATGCCGCAAAAAGAGCTCCTCTCCCTCTTTCAAAGAGATCGAGTTGACGATACTCTTACCCTGCGTACACTTCAAGCCCTCTTCTATCACTTCCCACTTTGAAGAATCTATCATTATCGGCACACGAGCGATGTCAGGCTCAGAGGCTATCAAATTCAAGAATGTCTTCATCTCCTTTACTGCATCCAACATTCCATCATCCATATTGATGTCGATCACCTGAGCTCCATCCTCCACCTGCTTACGTGCGATGGTCAATGCCTCCTCATACTTCCCTTCTTTTATCAATCGTAGGAACTTACGAGAACCCGCTACATTACAACGTTCTCCCACATTCACAAAGTTATTCTCCGGCTTTACCTCCAAGAGTTCCAAACCCGAAAGCCACAAGCAATCCGGTCTTTCGGCAGGTACATGAGGCTTCGCCCCTTTCACCAACTCAGGAAAACGTGCGATATGTGCCGGTGTAGTGCCACAACAGCCTCCGATTATGTTTACCAAGCCCTCATCAATAAATGACTTCACATGTAATGCCATCTTTTCCGGTGTCTCGTCATACGTACCAAAACTATTTGGTAATCCCGCATTCGGATAGGCACTGATATAAAACGGAGCAGATTTTGCCAACTCTTTTAAATAAGGCTTCATGTCAGCTGCACCAAAAGAGCAATTCAATCCGACCGATACAATGCGCGTATGCTGAACAGAAGCGATAAAAGCCGGTAAAGTCTGTCCGGAGAATGTTCTGCCTCCTTGAGCGGACAAGGTCAAAGATAACATGATCGGAAGATCTTTACCTTTCTCATCCAACACGACCTCAGCCGCTTCCAAGCCGGCTTTCACATTCAGCGTATCAAATGTCGTCTCAAAAAGGATAATATCGACACCACCATCAACAAGTCCTTCTATTTGCTCTTTATAAGCCTCATATAAATCGTGATATGTCACCGCACGATAAGCAGGATCGCTCACGTCCGGACTCATTGAAGCGGTCTTATTTGTCGGACCAATAGAACCCGCCACAAATATCATACGTTCCGGATGCTCATTCATATATGAATCGGCCACCTCTCGCGCCAAATGACCGGCGGCTAGATTCATCTCACGAACATAATCAGACATGGCATAGTCTGCCATCGATATAGCATTCGCGTTAAACGTATTTGTCGCGAATATATCCGCACCTGCATCTAAATATTGACGATGAATAGACTTAATCACATCCGGACGAGTAATGCATAATAGGTCATTATTCCCTTTTAATTGACCGGGAAAATCCACGAAACGCTCGCCACGATAATCTTGCTCATTCAATTTGAAACTTTGGATCATGGTGCCCATACCACCATCCAATATCAAAATGCGCTCCTTCAAGAGCCGCAAAAAACATTTCTTATCCATATATATGTTTCAACTTTTGCTTATATAAAATATACCCCCTTAACGCCCAAACCACAAGCATAGCAAACAACAAACGGGTAGGGAGCATCCAAAAAACAGGAATACCTATCGTGGCAAAAATAATAGTATCTTCTAATAAAGAATGACATACGGCTAAGTGATGGTTCAGCAAATTACCTTCACCATAAGAGAGCTTTTTTTGCTCCATCTGCTCTACCATGATCGCCCCTCCATAGGCCAACCCGACTACATTACCGACAAGCCATAAAAAAGCGGCCTCTTTAGGCAAACCAAAAACACGCATCAACGGAGCAAACAAAGCTGATAGCCCTTTCATCAAATTAAATTCCTCCAATATATAATGAAGAATCATCAAGTCTGTAACAATAATCACAATAGAGATCACCACTTTCATCGAGCTAGTGAACCATAGCACAAAGACCTCCAACCAACTATCACATACAGTCGCACTCTGCGCAATACCAACCTGTCCCCATCCATCATGAGGCATAAACTTATTTAATGTAAACGCGATCACGAAACTCATCATAATCCTTAGTAACGTAATATGCCAAAAAGAGGAACCGGTCTTCGCCTGTACGGAAGACTCAACCATCAAATTATGAGAAGTAAGGCACATCAACGCCAAAATAGTGGCCTCTCGAACACCCAATGACATCGATGTTATTAATGCGATAGGAGCGTATAAGGGAGAAAAAACACTCGTAATGAAAACTATCGCCGTCTCTCCGGGTAAACCGACCAACGAGAATACGGGCGCTAAACAATCCGAGATCTTTCCCAAGATACCCGAATATTGCAAAACACGGACCAGTAAGGATATAGGTAATATTATCTTTAACAGCCACAGGCATGTTTTCCAAGCCTTAGGCAAAGCGTTCAATGTACATCTTACAACTCTACCTATCATACTTTGCGCCGTTTCCATCTTTATCTATCGTTTGAAAGCTCTATCCATCTCGCGCTTATCATCTCGCTCTCGAATAGATTCACGCTTATCATATTCTTTTTTACCGCGAGCTATCGCCACAATTACTTTGGCTAAACCCTTATCGTTAATAAATAGACGAGTTGGCATGATCGTAAAACCACTCGCACGCACCGCATTTTCTATTTTACGTAACTCCTTTTTTGTCAAAAGCAACTTACGATCACGTCTTGCGTTATGGTTATTATATGTTCCATAGAAGTATTCTGCGATATACATATTTTTCACCCACAACTCACCATTGTCAACAATGCAAAAAGTATCCACTAAACTCGCCTTACCCAAGCGAATGGATTTAATTTCCGTTCCTGTTAAAACAATTCCGGCAGTAAACGTGTCGAGCAACTCATAGTCAAATGTCGCCCGCTTATTTTTTATCTGTATGTTATTACTTATTTTTTCTTTCATCTTCTTCTATCAAAAACTCAATCCCGGCATCAACAAGCGTAATAGATTTTCTATAACAACCGGAGTCACTAATATTACGACCGTTGTAAGCCCCACAAATCTTAACCGTATTTTTTCCTCTACTCCCATATAAGAGTCCGCTCCATTCCAAACAATATAAAACGTATAAAGCAAGAATATACGCAAAAAGAAAAACTCCGGCAACAACATCAACACGATATTCAACGCGAACATCAATGATGAGGAATAACCAATAAAGCGCAACCATAGTTTAAGGTCTTTTGTTTTCTTAAACCATCCTTGCCATATTTCATTCATCAAATACGCCCCCAAATAAAATCCACCAAAAGAGGAAACCAATGTGCGAATCGATGATTTTAAAGCCAATTCCAGATCGAACTGCTTATGAGTGAACAACACTCCTAAAAAAGCGGATACAGTTACAAGACCAATCAACGGATATACAAATCGAGATAAGAACTCCTCGTGTTTATCTTCCCTTTTAGCTAAAACCAACCACGCCTTTGACGACTGTGAAATGATCGCTATTACCCAACTTAATATCTCCTTATACATTTTAGATCATTTTTTGAATAGCAAAAATATATATTTAATTTGTAACACGCAACGTAAACATTTCAGTCGCTCCCCACTCACAGGCTGTCGAATCCTCATTAAAACCTGTGACATAATTAATCTTGATATTGACTGTGTTTTTCCCTTCCGCGCTCTCTGCCGCTTTTGCCTTATCAAGAAAATCGTCTATCGTAAACGCTGTCGTTTTAATCCAGCTTATCGAATCGCCCGTTCCTCCCTCTTGCAAAACACGCAAATAAAGATTGTATATGCGATTGCCATCTTCATCTACTTCCACCTTTTGCTCCGGATTGTATGAGAGATCGAAAATATCTTTTTGATCCGCTTGATGGATAGCATGCTGCGTCTGCAAAAAGAAACGACCTTCTAAATAAATACTCTTCGCTATATTTAAAGAAACAACACGTTCTTTAGCCAATGTCTTTGAGGTATCTGTCAATGTCTGACGCATAGGCCATACAGCAACTGAATCATAGTTGAATATATCCGCATCATACACGCCACTCGCCAACTCATCTTTGAAATTTGTCTTAAAATCCACCTCACAGCAATCACCATTCTTCAGCTCTGTACGCTGTTCGAAATCAGCAGACGAAACCACATAGATATTGCCTTTATCATCGGTCGTATAAATACAACGCATCGGATTCTCCCGAATCACACCTACCCTATGATAATTAATAGAATTACTGCCATCACCCATACAGGCGGTCATCAATGCCCCTATAGAGGCTAACAAGCCGCATATTACTCGTTTCTCCATCTCTTTTAGTTTATCTTCAATGGCTCTGTCTTTTGCCACTCAAAATGAGCGCTGTCACTCGGATTAATCCAATTCACATAATGAATTTGGATATATGTATCAGACTCTCGCCCTGTTTGTTCTTTTATATCGCGCACCACATTCGTCAAATCAAACGCATTCAGAAAAGGCAAAGGCTTCACCTCAACGCCCTCTGGCTTTTCATTGGTCGCCACGACTCTTAAATAGAGCGCATATACAGACTTCTTATTTTCCGCGGTAACTGATTTACGCAAGTCGTATGTCATTTGCCAATCTAAAGAACGTCCTTCAGTTGTTAAGCATGCGGATGGTAAAAAGAGATAATTTTCCAGCATAACAAACAGTGCGGAATCATTTGGATTAACCGCTAATACCGCCTGCTCATTTGACAACAGCTTACTCTCTTCGGTCTGCTTCTCTATAATCTCATGACGATCCACCACTTTCTCCCCCTTTATCTCAACCGTATAAAAGCCTTTTTCTTCCGCATCTTTATTCTCTGGCAAGTTTGGATCATAAATAAAATCCAACAAATAACATTGCCCATCGGAATGCGAGCTAAATGTCGGGGCATAAAGCCAACCAAAACGAGTATTAGCCATCATCATCGCACTATCTCCATGATGACGCATTACTGCTACCGAAATTCCCGGATTATATACACTATCGATATCATGTAAACAGGAACTACATATACTAACAAATAACACAACTAAGGTCCAACCTATCAATTTTCCATGTTTCATCTCACAAACTCTGCTCTTAAAGTGCGCAAATATACTATTTTTGCATCAAACACTTCCCTAATTTCAACATAATAATCAGTTAATCAATCGCTCTATCAAGATCGTCCAATCAAACGAGCAAAGACAAAAAAAAGACCCTCTAAAGCTTATAAAAGCTTAGAGAGTCTTTCTCAAAAACAATATCAAAAATCTTATTTTACATCTTTAATAGTAGCGCAAGGCACCTTCACAGAGCTCCAAGTCAAATCTGTTGAATCTTTTTCATTAATGCCACTCAAATAGTTGATCTTCAAATTAAAGCTTTCCGCACCATTCTTACCCTCTTTCTTCATGATTTGCTCCAAGACATCACCAATTTTAAAGGCCTGGAATTCAGAGGCAGAAGTTGTTGTCTCGCCTGTACCTTCAGCCGTTTTTACAGCACGCAAGAACAAATGATAAGTAGAGATACCTTCCTCTACTGTCGCTGTATCAGACTGGTTCCAGTATAAAGTATAATTATTTACCTGACTCTTGCGAGCATCGAAATTCATTCCCATAAAGAAATATTTCTCTATGTAAGAACCGCTGGCCATATTCTTAACAACAATCTCATTATCTAGCAATTTAGCGGTATCAGTACGAGCATAGAAATTTGTATTACCCTTAGCGATCTCCTGAAGTCCAGATATTACCGCGGTATAATAGCCATTAACAGCCGCATTATCATTCTCCGGAGAGCTCAAATCCACCTCAAAAGAGGCCATGTAACAAACATCAGGCATGATATTTACGCCAGGAGAATATAATGCGCCAAACTGCGTATTCAAGACCGGTTTATATGATTTTGATACACCACCCACTCCAAAACCAGAGTTTGAGAAGCTGTTATTTCCATCTCCTAAGCAAGAGGTTAACAACAAAGCTGCTGCAGCCGCAGCTCCAATCATTTTCAATGCTTTCATTTTAATTCTTCAATTTTTAGTATTTGTATTTACATGTTCAATATATTCTAACCATTAGAAACCGAAACGGAAGCCAAATTGCAAACTTACATTAAATGGCTTCTCTGAATGGATCGTCTCAATATCACTACCATTATCAAAATAGTAACTTGCTCCCACTTCTCCAAAAGCGCTCACAAAACGTATAATCGGATAACTAACCCCTGCTCGTGCGTTGACAGACCATAACCATTCTTTCATCCGAACGCGTTCATTCTGGTGAGCTATCTCCATATCATTAGCGAACAATGTGCCTTTGCATTTCCCCGCCACATTTACCTCTGCCATTCCACCGGCCGACGCATAAAACATAAAACGATTCCATTCCGCGATTTTATAAGTTATAGACAATGGAATTCCTAAAAAATGCAAACGCTGATCGTTCTCCATATGATAAGTATTGTTCGTAGTCCATTCCGAACGAAGATAAGAATAATTTAATCCTGTCTGCAAAGAAAAACGATCATTTAAATAACGACTGACCGATATACCTATTCCTATAGGCGTTTTATGATGAATGTTTGTCTTTGCCGGCACTATTTTCTCTGCGGAATAGCCATTCAAACTCATCAAGTTATCACTTTGCAACACACTGCTATTCGTTACATATTGAGGAACCAGATTGTCTGCTCCAACAGAAAAACTTCCTCCGCCCATTCCAATGCCCCACTTCCTTTTTTTGTTCTTCTTGGAAGCTTTTTTCGCTGTAAAAGCTGATGTATCTTCCACATCCGCCAAAAGAGTCCGCTCACTTACCAAAGCTATCTCCTCTTGAGAGAAAGCCTCCACTGGCATCTCTTGAGATTCTTCATCCAAAATAACAACTTCCTCTGTTTGTTTAGCCCTTCTTAATACATTTTGCGATTCACTCACTGCTTGCCCAACAGATAACATTCTTGATGTGACAGGATGTCTTCGAACCGCTTTTGACCGCACAGATCCTGACTTCTCAGGAATATCAGCCAACAAAATCTCTGATTTTGATGGCTGAACTAAAAGCTGAATCGCTTCTCCATTAAAAGTCGTATCCGGCAAGACAGGCATACCACCAACAAGTAAAGGCTCTTTTCCCTTATTCGAAGAATTAGATAAATAATATGAAATGCCCGACATTACCAACAGAGCTATTGCCGCCGCTATCCAATAGTGAAAAGAACGACGCATAACGACAGGCGCACGCTTCGGCAAACGACCGGCAATCGCATCCCATTCATCAGGCATCGCCTCCGCCTCGAAATCTATCAATTTCGACTGGATCGCATCATCCCATCTATCTCTCTCTTTATTCTTCATTTTTCAATACAAAGCATTAATCTTTCGTTGCAATAATTGTTTGGCACGAGTATACTGAGATCTAGAAGTACTCTCCGTTATATGAAGCATCTCTCCTATTTCTTTATGAGAATATCCTTCTATCGCAAACATATTGAACACCGTACGAAAACCAACCGGCAACTCACCGACCAATTTCATCAGTTCTGCAGCAGACATATCCGAAATCGCAGAGCTATTTGGCTGTATCAATTCAGAGGTATTATCCAAGTCAGTCGCCTCACGTAAAACGTCAGACTTTCGCAAATACTCCAAAGCGCAATTGACAAAAATCTTCCGCATCCATCCCTCAAATGAGCCACTTCCCATGTAAGTAGCGATATTGGTGAACACTTTCACAAAACCATCCTGCAATAAATCACGAGCCATTTCCCTATCGTTCACATAACGAAGGCAAACCCCCATCATTTTGCGGGAATATAATTCATAAAGCTCTTTCTGAGCCCGCCTTTCACCCTTCCGACAACCCTCTATCAGTTGTAACTCATTCATTCGATCAGACCTTGCCTGCTCTCCTTACGGAAAACCTTTTGCCTTTTAGATGTAATAAATTAAAAAAATGCTGCATTCTTCCAGAGAAAATAATCACATTTATTAATGTATTCGCTTTGCTTCCTCTTTACGGAATGCCGCAAAGATAACTACAAATCGTTCGATTTTACATACTTTTTTATCCTCAAACTCCATAAAACACCATAAATAGTCCACTACAGCATCTTTTCTTCCCTTCAAAATTGCCACAAAGTATTTATCAATAAAAAAAATCATCGGAATCTATCTTAAAAAACATGATTCCGATGATTTACCTTTTTATAAATGTTTTCAATCTGCCTAAAACAAGAATATGGATCTCACAATCAACACTATTCGCTATTTTTCATATTTAGATACATAATAATAGGTTTCAGCCGAAGGCTTACCCTCTATACGATAACGTGTAGAAGCCGAGATACTAAATAGATATCCCCGCTCTTTATCCGGCTCTATTGGCAAAAACAGCTCTTGACCATGCACATTCGTTGCCAATATTGACTTTGCCAAATCTGTACGAATAGAATCTGTCAATGAATAATAGACCGTATAGGTCAATTCTTGTCTTTCTGATGCGGGCTTATCCCATGTCAAGTGCAATTCATTACCTACTCGCTCTACCCTAATCTCCTCCGGTGAAGCTGGTATTGAATCGTTTAACCATGTCAACGGAGGTAATTGCGCCGGATATTTATAATAATGATCTCGCAACTCCTCATATAAGCCTTTATCATTATATAACACATTTCCACAGCGAAAAAACGCACAACCCGCTCCTCCAAAATAACGACTGTAATCTATCTGATCTGTAATATCCGTAACAGCCCAATCCGCTTCGCTCTTATCTAAGCGATAGGCACCCAAACCTGGCACGACAAAACGTCCATTACAGTTATCCACCCAATTATCTACAAATGGGAAAAAATTCTTATGTAAATAATACATCATTGGAACGATCATGTCTTGCTTTCCTCGCTGTAGCCATATTTTGGGATCTTGAAAAACACTTTCATAAGCTGTCCAGCCGGCATTTGGCACCTCTTTTATGCGATTATATTTACCTAACGGAGAACTACTAACCTGCACCCATGGCTTAACGTGTTTTACCCAATCATATATTTTATATACCATACGATTGATGTTGTCTCTTCGCCAATCTGCCAACGATGCTTTTTTTCCTGATTTATTATATTGATTCTTATCCGGAAATTTTTGAGCAGCCTCAGGATAACGGATGTAATCAAAATGAATACCATCTATATCGTAACCAAGCACAACCTCCTTTACCAAGGATAGGATATAATCTGCCGTTCCCGGTACTCCCGGATCTAAAAACCACTCCCCGTTATGACGCTTACACAACTTAGGCTTTTTCTTAACGACAGAAAGCGCTCCTTGCTCTTTCACACTCTTATCGGTGCCAACAGGGAATGTGACGAACCACGCATGGCACTCCATACCCCGCTTATGACATTCATCTACGACAAAAGCAAGCGGATCATAGCCGGGTAATTTACCATATACTCCGGAAAAGGTCTTACTCGCAGGCTCTATTGCAGAGCGATACATAACATCACCTCTTAGACGAGCCTGAATAAAGACCATGTTAAAATTCGCCTCCTGAAGTCTATCCAAAATATCAAGCAATGCCTGCTGCTGAGCCTTTCTTCCGGCTTCGGTTGTAGCCGGCCGATGTGGCCAATCTAATCCGTAAACCGTAGTTAACCACACCGCACGAATCTCTTTCTTGGGAGGCTCTACCGTTTGAGACAACAAATAAAATGGCAGAACCAACATAGCAACAAGTAACAGGCAATACCTTTTCTTCATCAATTAAAAATACTTATTGGGCTTGAGAATTTATCACATCCTCTGCTTCTTCCGGCAAATTCGTCGTAATGAAGTCTACGCCCATATCAACCATCTCTTTCATCAACTTGGGATCATCGACTGTCCAAACATTCGATGTTAAGCCCAGCACTTTACACTCTTCCAGCCAATCAGGATGCTTCTGTAAGACTTTATAATAATAATCTAACCCCGCAAAGCCAAGCTCTTTTAACTTCATCGGTGATAATTCCCCATTTAAATAAGAGACATTAGACTTTGGAGCTAAACGAATAAACTCTTTACATGCATCCAAATTAAATGATATATAATCTGTACGCTTCGCCAATTTCATGCGTTTTACCATCTCAACAGAAAGCTTTGCGGCTTCCCTGTTGCGCTCAGGTGTCGCATGCGATTTTAACTCAAATATTAAACGTATATGTTTCAGCTTCTTCGCACGCGTCAAGTATTGCTCTAATGTCGGCAACTTCTCTCCATTGTTTAAACGCAAATCTTTCAATTCAGCATAAGTTGACGTTTGTATGTTTTTACCCTGTATCTCATTGTCATGAAACACAACCAAAACATTATCTGACGTTAAATGCACATCAAACTCTGATCCGTACGCACCAACCTCACTGGCACATTCTAATGAACGTATTGAGTTTTGCGCAGAACCTTCAACTTTCCAATATCCCCGATGAGCAATTACCTTTGTCTTGTTTCCAGCCTCAATTATACCCGCAAAAACAAAACAAAAAAAGAGAATAAATATAGAACGAATCTTCATACCTATTATTTTTATTTACCCATTTCCGACAAATAACGCTCAGCCTCAATAGCAGCCTTACATCCACTTCCTGCAGCTGTAATAGCCTGACGATAACGAGGATCAGCTACATCTCCAGCAGCAAAAACACCTGCCACTCTCGTACGAGGCGTTCCATCTATTGTTTTAATATAACCGATCTCATCTGTATCAACCCAAGGCTTAAATATATCCGAATTAGGCTTATGTCCTATCGCTAAGAAGAAGCCATCAATAGCAATATCCACTTTTTCCTCATCATCCTCTCCCATACGTTTTACCAAATGAGCTCCTTCTACGCCATTCTCACCAAATAGACCTAATGTATTATGCTCAAATAAAACCGTAATATTAGGAGTGTTAAACACACGTTCTTGCATCACTTTCGACGCACGTAAGTAAGGCTTACGAACGATCATATAAACCTGTTTAGCTAAACCTGCCAAATAAATAGCCTCTTCACAAGCTGTATCTCCACCTCCTACAACCGCGACTGTCTTTTTACGATAAAAGAAGCCATCACATGTAGCACACGCAGAAACGCCCATACCCGCATACTTATGTTCATCTGGAAGACCTAAATACTTAGCGGAAGCACCTGTAGCAATGATCAATGTCTCTGTTTCTATGATCTTCTCTCCATCTATCGTTATTTTATATGGTGCTTCACCTAAGTCTGCCGCTGTCGCTATTCCAAAACGAATGTCCGCTCCAAATCGCAAAGCTTGCTTTTTCAAATCCTCCATCAACTGCGGGCCTGTTACACCTTCTGGGTATCCAGGAAAGTTCTCCACTTCTGTTGTTGTCGTCAACTGTCCTCCAGGTTGTATTCCTTCATAAAGAACAGGCGATAAGTTTGCACGAGACGCATAAATAGCTGCCGTATAACCTGCCGGTCCTGAACCTATAATAAGGCAACGAACCTTTTCATTTGAAGAATTGCTCATAGTCTCTTTTTTTCTGATTTATAAATGCTAATATTGTATATTCTTAACGAAGATCGATAATCTCCACATCCGGATATTCTGAATCATTAAAACTGAATGTTCGATCGGATTGATTTATTCCGGTCTTTATCTTCGATATCTGAATCGTACTACGCACTCCATTTTTTGTCTCTACTGTCACGGAAACTGGAAGACTGGAATATTTTTCGATCTGTAACTCCACCAATACGACATCTCCTTTTTTCTTAGGAATCAATAAGATATCATATACAACTTTCCCGTTAAAAGCCGTAGATTCCCCTTTGTTGGTCGCTGTAAAATCTTTCTTATAGCTTTTTAACAAAAGAGCCGGATTGGTTTGCCTGAGCTCTTCTCCTGTCGGATTGGTAATATTGACCTCTTCATTTCGATCAACATATGTCCATTGTGTCGTACCATTAAACCATGTACGAGAATCGGGGGTTTCTAACACAAATTTGTCCCCTTTCATCTGAATGGCCCCCTCTGTCTCATCTACTCCTCTATTGGGAGCACGAGTGATCATTTTAAACGATACATCAATACCATTAGAACGCTCATAAACAGAAGATGCCTTATCTAATATTGTCACCGCTGATTGAGCATATACTCCCATAGCGGAAACACAAAAAAACGCAAGACCAACAAACAGACTTAAACGATGTATATTCATATAATTTTTATTTCAATGTATTCAATAATTGCTCTAAAGAATACTCATCTTGAACCAATACCTGACGAGCTTTACTTCCTTCAAAAGGACCGACAATACCTGCGGCCTCCAACTGATCCATCAAACGCCCCGCACGATTATAGCCAATAGAGAATTTACGCTGTATCAATGAAGTTGAACCTTGTTGCTGAATAACGACCAAACGCGCAACTTCCTCAAACAATGGATCCCGATCTGACAAATCAACAAGACTAGAAGATGAATCTCCTCCTTCCGGCACATAGTCAGGCAACAAATACGCGGTTGAAAATCCGGCTTGCTCTCCAATAAAATTAACTATGTCCTCTACCTCCGGAGTGTCAACAAATGCACATTGTACACGAACAGGCTCTTGACCTGCCACTACAATCAACATATCTCCTCTACCTATTAATCGGTTAGCTCCTGGAGCATCCAATATCGTACGAGAATCTATCATTGACGCAACTTTAAACGCTATTCTACTAGGGAAGTTACTTTTGATCGTACCTGTAATCACTTTCGTATCGGGACGCTGTGTCGCCAAAATCATATGAATACCTACCGCACGAGCTTTTGCCGCTATTCTAGAAATAGGCAACTCTATTTCTCGTCCTGCCACCGCTATCAAATCCGCAAACTCATCGACAACCGCTACTATATACGGCAAGAAACGATGTCCTTTTTGAGGATTCAAACGACGTTCTATAAACTTTGCGTTATATTCTTTTATATTACGAACACTTGCGCTCACCAACAAACGGTAACGGTCTTCCATCTCTATCACCAGAGAGTTTAATGTAGCAACGGCATCTGCCGGTTCTGTTACAATCGGCTTCTCCGCATTGGGTAACTTCGCTAAATAGTGCCTTTCTATTTTAGAGTAAATACTAAACTCTACCATTTTAGGGTCAACCATCACAAATTTCAACTCTGATGGATGTTTCTTATATAATAAGGAAGTGATAATCGCATTCAAACCAACTGATTTTCCTTGTCCTGTCGCACCTGCTACCAATAAATGAGGGGTCTTACACAAATCAAACATAAACACCTCATTTGTGATTGTCTTGCCCATCGCTACCGGCAAATCATATTTTCCTTCTATAAATTTGCGAGAAGCTATCACTGAACGCATAGAAACCGTTTGCGGATTTTTATTAGGAACCTCTATACCTATTGTGCCTTTTCCTGGCATTGGGGCGATGATTCGAATTTGCAAAGCTGAAAGACTTAAAGCTATATCATCTTCCAGATTTTTTATCTTAGATATACGAATACCCGCCTCTGGAATAATCTCATACAAGGTAACCGTCGGACCTACCGTAGCCTTTATAGAAGATATCTTAATGCTGAAATCTTCCAAAGCTTGTTTGATCAAGCTTTGATTTGCCTCAAGCTCTTCCCGGTTGATCTCCATGCTTCCACTGTCATATGTTCTCAGCAAATCTAATGTCGGAAATACATATGTAGACAAGTCTAAACGAGGATCATATTGCCCTAATGAGGAATCATCAAATGGCTTATCATCTCCTGTCGCTATCTGTATAGAAAATTCATCCTTACCTTCTTGCGCTAAAGTTTCCTTGTCTTCTTTATTCTCTTTCTTTTCCAATGGCATTTCGATAACGGTTGCCTGCTCATCCTCTATTGAGGACTCCGGATAATCTTGCGCCTTTACCTCTTCTTGCTCAACTTGACGTAATTCTTCTTCAGTGTCAAACACTTCAAATGTTTCCTCAGACTCCTCTGCCAGTTCTTCTACAGGCTCTTTTTCTTGATCGCTCTCTTTCGACAAAGAATCGTCCTTAGGCTCCGCACTCAGATCTTCCACTTTTTGTCTCTTCTTTGGAAGACGAGACTTTAACCATTCAAAAGAGAAAAAACGTTGCAATACAGGTATTGTCTTTCTACTGGTAAATACAGCTATAATCAAAAGTGTTCCTATCAAAAGCAATATCGTACCGGGTATACCTATATTACGAATAAATATTTCAGATATATAATAGCCATGCTGACCTCCTAAATAGATAAATGAATCCTCATAGCCTTTAAGGAATATAAACGCAAAAAATACGGAACCCCAAATTAACGTTGAAACACAAAATAAAAAACGCCTAATCAAAGAAACTCTATTCAGGTTCATCAACTTCGCACCTAACGAGCCTAAAAAGACAAGAATCATAAAGGAGGATACACCAAACCAACGATTCATAAACAAATCAGACAAAAAGGCCCCACGTACACCTGTCCAATTCTCAACCGAACCTCTATTTGTCAATAGATCGGACAGTGGTATATTCTCTATTTTGCTCTGATCCTCCGCACCCGTAAAGAAAAATGAGATCAAAGCCAACCCTATATAAATTGTTATTATCGAAATAATAAGCCCCGTAACAAAACGAGTACGCTCATTTGTAAAGAAAAGTTTTAAAGCTGGCAACCAGCTTGGTTTGGTAGAATCCTGTTTCGTCGATGTTGCTTTTTTGACCATATATAGTTTCTCTATTTTTCCATTTTGTAACTTGCAAATGTACATAGAATAATTGAGTATCTTTTAACCTATCGACTGAAAACTCTGAACAGACATATTAAAAATATCATCACACCATTAGATAAATTAGATAAAAATGAATAAAGAACAACACTCAAACAAGCCTTTCATGGTTTATTAACTCTTATCTCATAAAAATAGGTTCCGTAAAGTTTGCATTACGGAACCTATAATCATATTGTCAAAAGTTAAATATCAGATATATATTATCAATAATTATCGTTTTGAGTCAATGCTCCTCCAACAAAATCTATTTCATTTTGTGGTATTGGATAAGGCCATGTTTTATCAGAAACATTACTACCTGCTCCTGAATATTGACCTTCTTCTGTAGTACTAAACGCTTGCATTGTAGGAACAAAAATTCCCCAACGTAATAAATCTGTATATCTTCTACCTTCACACGCCAACTCTACACGACGCTCATGGCGTACCGCCTTACGAAGATCATCAGAAACTTTTACTTTATATTTCTGATTAAAGATTTCCTCTGTTACTTGATTCTCCTTAGAGACATTAAATTTTCGGAATTGAGCAAATTGATCCGTTGGCGAAGTAGTCACAAAAGCTCTATGACGAACTTGATTGATTAAATCTACCGCTAATTGTTTATCTCCCCCTGTCTCTATGAGACATTCAGCATACATCAATAAAACATCCGCATAACGAATATAATAAAACGACCAATCTGTTTGTTGCAAATCATTCGTTGGACGTCTTGAATAATCAACCCAATGCTTACGACTGTGTTGCCTTGTATAATTATCATATCCTGAATAATCGTGGGTCTCTGTCGTCTTCATATCCGCTTTATAAAAGACATCTCCATGAGAAATTATTGTATGGGTCAAACGAGGATCTCCAACCTCATATTCTGCGACAAGATCATTTGTCGGGCATTCTCCACCCCATCCACCTGTCGCATTACGTCCCATATCCATTTGAGGACCTATAGATGCTAAAGAATTATAAGGAGGTTGATATGCACGTAATGTTATAAAAACAGCTTCTTTTGACATATATCCCTTTTCTTTGCTATTAAATAGCGTTTGATAATCGTCTACTAATGCATAGCATCCGCTTTCCACAACCACTTTCAAATCAGCTTTAGCTCCCTCATAATCGCCAAAGAACATTTTTACACGAGCTCTAAACGCCAACGCTGCTTCGTATGTAATGCGTCCCAATTCTTCAGTTTTTAAATCCTTTGCGCTTGGTAGTTTCTTTTCATCAATAGCAGCATTCAAATCACCCAATATAAATTTTTGAACCTCCTCTTTAGTCGCTTTAGTGATAGATCCCTTATCTTCTGACAACAATGGTTTATCTATAATTGGGACATTAGCGAATACTGTCGCTAAATCAAAATAATAAAACGCTCTCAAAAATTTAGCCTCCGCTATCCAACGTTCCTTAACATCTTTACTAACAAAGGCACCACCCGTCGCTATCAATTCTGTTTCCGGTGTTATATCCATCAAAAAAACATTACAAGCAGAAATCGCTATTTTATATCGATGATTCCATATATCTGTTAACATCGAATTTGTTGTCGGGGGATTTCCTCGTGTTAATTCTGATATTGTTACTCGATCAGCCGCATCAGATCCTCCTTTTGAACAATCATCTGTAATTTGGTCACCCAAGTCAAACCACATTTGCTCAAAAGCCCAAATATCAAGCATTGGCTGATAACAACCAGTCAACAGTTTATATCCAGCATCTTCTGTTTTTAAGAATGTAGACTCATCCATTGCTCCAACGGTAGGTCTATCCAAAAAATCAGCATTACAACTAAATAAGCCGCTTAAACAAAATGCGGCTATATATAATTTCCACTTATTTATTGATTTCATATCGTATTGGTTTTATCATTTATAGTTTCATACTTATACCGAACATAAATGTCCTTGGCTGAGGATAATAACCCATATCTATACCCTTATATATTGGATTCTGATTAAACTCTCCAATTTCTGGATCCAAACCAGAATATCCAGTAATCGTAAACAGATTTTGGGCCGCAACAAATACTCGCAAATTATTTAAATATATTTTCTTAGTAATCGCAGAAGGAATAGTATATCCTATCTGCAAGTTCTTTAGACGAATATAAGAACCATCCTCAACATACCACTCTGACATCTCTCTATTCAAACGGCTATCCGCATCAATAGCAAAATTCTCATTTGTACTACCGGGTCCATTCCAAAAAGTGGTCAATATATCTTTAGGAGCATTATACCAACCAACACCTCCATAAATATCATATTTCATAATATTTAACAAGTCATTTCCAACTGAACCTTGGAAAAAAGCAGAGAAATCAAAGCCCTTATATTCTGCTCCTATCGTTAATCCAAATGTAAAATCAGGATGAGGATTACCAATCATGGTTCGATCTTTATCATCCAATTTTCCATCTTTATTTAAATCTACAAACTTTAGATCGCCAGGCTTTGCGTTTGGCATCACGACTTGATCATTGTTCTTATAATTATCTATTTCTTCTTGCGTTTGGAAAACACCATCCATCTTATAACCATAATAGTAACCTAAAGGCTTACCTACTTCTGTCATTGTATAGGTATAATATCCAAGATGCACCTCTTTCCCCGGAATATTCGCCTCACTACCTAGGTCCTTTATTTTATTTTTATACGTTGATATGTTTCCATTTAAATGATACTTGAAATCTTGTCCAATAGATCCATCATATCCCAATGATATTTCAAATCCCTTGTTACTAATACTACCCGCATTCACCCATGGCGTATTAGGATACCCCATAGACGAAGGATTTGGAACTTGAACCAGCATATCTTTCGTGTCACGAGAATAATAATCAAATGTAAAGCGTAAAGAACTATCAAAAAACGCAAGATCTAAACCAAAGTCTAATTGACGTGTAGTCTCCCACTTCAAGTTGGGATTTCCGACTTGTGAACGAGACGCAAATAAAGTTGGATTGCCTGTTCCAAACATATAATATTGAGCGTACCACATCGATGGATGACCTTTACTGTATTGACTCAAATATGCTCCTGCCGGGATTGTTTGGTTTCCGATTTCACCCCATCCAACTCTTAATTTACCTTGAGACAACCAACTTTTAGTAGCTTCCAAAAAATGCTCTTCTGAGAAATTCCAACCTCCTGATACAGATGGGAAGAATCCCCAACGATGTCCATTACCAAATTTTGAAGAGCCATCCCAACGCACATTAGCCGTAATCATATATCTATTATCAAACGAATAGAATAAACGACCAAAATAAGAATTCAATGTATTAATTCTGTAATAACCGGCAGATGTTGGATTAATAGTTCCCGCATTTAATATTTGCTGACTAGGATCATTGTTCGCCATACCTTCCTTGCTAGTCAAAATCTCTTCATAACGCTCTTTCTCCGCTGATGTACCAGCCATAACGGACACATTATGCTGCCCGAACTTTTGAGAATAAGTCAAATAATTATCAAACACCCAATAGTCCGTATTATAAACAGTTCTGCTAACTTTGGCATACGAGCTATATTCATCTCCATCCAAATAGTATTTAGGAGTAAAGCCATCACTCTGATCTCTGATAATATCTACTGCTATACTTGATTTAAACGTCAAGAAAGGAAATAACTTAAATTCTCCCGTGAGATTACTTTTGGTTGAAATGGAATGCCACTTATTTTGCGCAGAACGATCAACTTGCGCTAATGGATTTTGCTTATTCGAATAAATAACACCAGTATAACGAGACCATGGGTTTGCAGGTTCATACCCATTATAGATTCTACCAGCCAAGAAATCAGGAACATCTACTAAATTGTCACGATAAATCGGTGTAATAGGATCCGCTGCTGCCGCAATAAACGCAGTCGCATTATACGAATCATTCTCTTGAATATTCCTACGAGATTGATATGAAACATTGACATTGGCCGCAATATTTAACCATTTCGTAACTTCTGTATCTATATTAAGTCTTCCTGATAATCTCTCGTAATCAGAACCTTTTACTAAAGTTTCCCACCCCTTCATATCAGCTATTTGAGTAATAGTTCCCTTCG
>CAUWMZ010000009.1:0-59991 GCA_963560035.1 uncultured Parabacteroides sp. | reverse complement strand
TGATTAGTTAATCTAAGGAGTAGTGATTAATAGTTCACTTGAGTAGCTATTAGTATGTTTATTTATAGAGCTGTAATTAACTGATAATTAATGTGTTGATTAAGGTATACAGCCATTTTTGCTATTGGTTTAAAACGAAAGTAGAAGGTGTGTCAAAATGCATGCCTTCTTTTTTATGCACAAAGCCCCGACTTTCACAAGCTGGGGCTTTGTTATTACCTAAAGATTTTGTATCTTTAAGATCGCAGCTTAAAGAAAATGAACAGCTTTGTATATTAAACACACTTAAAAGTCCAAACCGTCATTCCAACCCGGATTTTGTGTAAGGTTAGGATTTAGACTTCGTTCATTAGATGGAATAGGATACAGGTAATCTCGCTCCTCATTCCATTCTTTACTTAAATGAGGATTAACAACAATGTTCCCACTTGTTCCATTTTCAAGCATGATGTCGCTGCCTATTTTTAGATACTGAATGTTTTTACCGGCATCAGGTTTTTGATCATCATATAGGCAGACATCCATTTTGCCATCTTTATCCAAGTCGTAAGTGCCGGGAGCCGGGAAATACATACCTTTGAATTGCTCAACCAAAGTTTGTCCCTCTTTCCAACGTATCACATCATCCCAACGGAAGCTTTCCATGACTAACTCAATGCGACGTTCGCGACGAATTTCAAGGATAACGCCTTTATTTGTACCATTAACTTGTTTGTATAAGTTCGCTTGATATGGATCGGGATCCGCATTAGCGACCTGCATATTTAAAGCGGGCATGCCGGCACGTTCGCGTATAGGTTGAATACTTAGATCAAGATCAGCTTGCGTTAGAGTGCCTCTCTCTGCTTTAGCTTCCGCATAGTTCAGTAATATTTCCGCATATCTGAAGATAGGCATATCTGTGACAGACTTATTATAAGTGTCATAGTCTGTGCCGGCTACGAATTTTATTAGCTGATAACCTGTTACGGTAGATCCGAACTCAGGGACTAATGTGGTGGTACCGCCGATACGCATATAACCAGGTGTACGAATAGTTTGCGAAAGGCGATAGTCTCGATTTTGCATCTCATCAAAGAATTCCATTTTATCGTATCCGGCGATATCGGTGAAGCGTTTGCCATCTCTCATCAAATAACTATTGACTAATCGTTTCTCTAGTCCAGGGCGTCCATAAGAGGCAGTCATGGTATAGTAATTTAAGTTATGATAAACTTGTAGTTCATCACTGAATGCGCGCGCCAAAATGATCTCTTCATCTTTGGCATCTAATGATGCGAATAAATTCAAATAGTCAGATTCTGGATGACCAGTGTTGTACAACTTGTAGCCACTTTTATCTATTATCTCTTTAGAGGATGTAATAGCGTCATCGAGAAAATCTTCATAGTTTGGCAACTTAAATTCTGTATGATATTTACGGAATGTCCCTTCAAACAGACAAATGCGAGATTTTAACGCTAAAGCTGTCCAGCGACTGATTTCATTGACTGTTTTTACCTCAGGTAAGTTTTTAATTGCGTAATTGATATCAGCCAGTACAGAATCCATAACTTCAACACGAGGCGTGCGCGGTGCTTGAAGCTTGTCCCAATCTTGATTTGAGATTACATCAGAATACCAAGGTACATCACCAAAACGCTTTACCATATTGAAGTAGAAATAAGCGCGGAAGAAGCGTGCTACAGCATCATAGTGAGCACGAGCTGCTTCGTCTGTACATTTGGGTGAATTTTGTAAATAGAAATTGATATTACGAAGATTTCCCCAAGACCATCCACCACCACCGGCGGGGACAAGGCGTCGAGAACCACCTTGTAGCTCTTCGGCTAAATCTTGTTTGACGATATTATCAATAGCTTCATTATAAACGCCTTCAGCGCTAGGTAGCATATCGTAAAATGAATTTGTATAAAGTTTAAGATCGTTCTCCGTATTGAAGAATATCTCGGGTGAAATAGCATCAAGAGGATACTGTTCCATATCCGTACATCCAACCATTGCGAAGGCTGCTAATATAATTGTGGAGAATTTATATAATTTGTTCATTGTGTATTTTGATAATTGCGAATATTTTTAAAAAGTGATATCCAATCCGACAGAGAATGTTTTTGAAAGCGGATAACTACGACCGTTGCTGTCTGCGATAGGCTGTTCAGGATCGATATAATCTGTTTCAAAAGGAGTCCAAGTAATCAAATTCTCACCACTGATATAAATACGGAGGTTCTGTATATAAGCTTTTTGTGTCCACACTTTTGGAAAAGTGTAGCCAATGACAAGGTTTTTGAGTCGAAGGTAGCCTATATTTTGAATGTATTTGTCATTAGGAGTATTTAAGCAACCGCCGCTATTTAGCGCTGTATAACCTCGTAAGACGGGGAAATAGGAATCTGGATTATCTTCACTCCATAATTTACTTGTGAAATCTTCTGGAACGAATGAGTAATATGGGCGAGAGAATGGTCCCCAAAATTTATCTGCGTTACTTGCCGGATACCAATTTCTACGTCCTATGCCTTGGAATAAGGCCGATACATCAAAACCGTTCCAACTAGCGCTTAGGTTGAAGTTATAATTATAGCGTGGTTCTGTATTACCAATAACTTCCATATCACCCGGATCTTTAAGTGTGCCTAATCCCGGAGTGATCTTGTTGTCATTATTAAGATCTTTGAATTTTAAGTCTCCCGCACGAAGATGTCCCCATTCACCAGGAGATTTTTTGATTTGAGAATTGACTTGTGTTTGATCAATTTTCCAATTTGCGGCTTCTTCGTCAGATTTAAAGAATCCGTCAATGCGATATCCCCAGATTTCACCAAGTTTTTTGCCTACATAATAGTCCGTGACTTTTGCGTTTTTGGGATCGTAATTCGGGTTTGACATTGTACTTTCTGTCGCAAATTTAGTGATCTCTGATGTTGCGTCGCCTAAACCGAAAGAAATACCATATCTAAAAGGTTTACCCGCTAGCTCAAATTGGTCGTTCCAAGAGATGTTTAGTTCATATCCTTTAGTTCGCATATCTCCAGCATTTTGCTTTGGAGAAGTAGCCCCGAATACGCCAGGTAGTGTCTCTCCCGGAATAAGCATATCAGTTGTGTTACGAATATAAAAATCGCCAGAGAAATTCAAACGGCTTCTAAGGAAAGAAAGATCTATACCAATATTGGTTGTTGTTGCCTTTTCCCAAGTAAGATTGTCAATAATCGGGCTTGGTGCACTTACGTTTTGGGTTTTCTGTCCATTTATCAACCAATTAGAAAGGTTCATATTCATTATGGAGATATATGGGTAATAATTGGCAGAAGTGGAAGAACTTCCCATTAATTGATTACCTAATGTACCATATGATAGGCGGATTTTTAAATTGTTGATTTGCTCTTTCCAATTATCAAAGAAAGCTTCTTCGCTGATACGCCAAGCTGCGGATGCGGAAGGGAAAAATCCGTAGCGATATCCTTTCTTGTAACGTGATGTTCCGTCGTAACGACCATTGAACTCAACTAAATAGCGTTCATCATAATTGTAATTAGCGCGGAAGAATGCTCCAAATAAGACATATTGATATTGTCCGCCTCCAACTTCCATGTCTCCCGTTCCTAGATTTAGATCATTTAATGACTCAGAGATTAAATTTTTGCGAGAGGCGTATAAACGGCTATGTTTTTTAGTCTCGTAGTTGATACCGGCTGTAGCACCTACAGAATGTTTACCGAATGTCTGACTGTAATTTAGATAGGCATTGAATACGTGCATGGGATCAAACCAATTTGTTTTTTTGTATTGATCTATATTGTAGTTTGGAATATCTTGTAAAATGCCCGGTTCGATAGAATATTGGACAACAGCTGAGCGATACCAGTCATCAGCCATATAGAATTGATAAGTGTAATCGGCATTTAATTGCAAATATTTGCCTAGGTCAAGCACACCTCCAAAGGTTGTCTTAAATTCACGAATGCCTTTAGAGCCTCCATTCTTCCCGTCTAGAAGCATGGCGCTCATGCCATCACCTATGGAATAGTTGTTTTTTAAAGTATTATAGGTAAATGTCCCGTCTGGATTTATTGGTGCATAACAAGGTAGTGCGTGTACGGTTGTGTTTGCGAAATTAGCGTTAGCTCCACCTTCTTTACCTGTATAACGATAAGTTTGATCGTAGTATTGAGTATTATTGTATATTTTTAAAAAGGGGAATATCTGAGCGTTGATTTTACTATGAAAGGTGAACGAAGAAAATTTATCGGTATTGACGCGCATTATACCATCTTGTGTATAATAATTACCAGAAAGTAGGAAGTTCAATTTATCGTCACCGCCGGAGAGACTGATATTATGAGATTGAGAGGCTTGGTTGTCCTTATATAAGAAATCCCACCAGTCCCAGTTTCCGTAATAATTATAAATGTCTTTTCCGTTTACATTCTTTACGACAACCCAGGGACGTTCTGGATTTTCAACTTTATCATATCGGCGGGCTTCCAGCTCTGCGTAGTCTTCTTCAGAGTAGCGTGTATATGTATTTCCGGTTGTTCTTCGAAAGGCCTCATCATTTAGCATGACAGATTCATATCCACAGGTAATGAAGTCTGTCTTTACGGTAGGTTTTGATGTGGCGAAGAAACCATTATAAGAGACATTGATTTTTCCTGATTTGGCATTTTTTGTTGTTACGAGGACAACTCCAAATGCACCACGTGCTCCATAAATAGCAGATGCTGCGGCATCTTTCAAGACTGATACAGATTCAACATCATTAGGATTAATACGGTTAATATCTCCAGGAACTCCATCAATTAAGACCAGTGGCTCTCCTCCATTGACAGAGCCTTGTCCACGTACTTGGATGGATCCACCGGCTCCAGGTTGTGCGGTAGAGAATGATATATTTACGTTTGGCATAACACCTTGTAGCATTTGAGTAACTTTAGAGACGGGGCGATTTTCCATTTCTTTAGAAGTTACTTGCATAACAGATCCTGTAAGATTGACTTTCTTTTGTGTTCCATAGCCAACGACAACAACTTCGTCTAATACTTGATTATCTTCCGCTAAGTTGATATTAAGTGAGCTTTGGTTACCAACGTTGACTTCTTGGGGAACATATCCCATGAAAGAAATTCTAAGTACAGCGTTATTCGGAACATTTTCTAAGACGAAATTACCTTCAGTATCAGTTATTACACCTACTGCGCTTCCTTTGATAACGACATTTGCGCCAGCGATAGGTCCTAATGCATCTTTAACTATACCTTTGACTGTTTTCCCATTCTGCAAAATTTCATTTTCGTATTTGCTGCCTGTTTCAAGCGCATTGCCATTCATTGCGAAAGATGGTATTGCGGAAATAGAGAGAAGTAAGAAAGATGACTTTGCTAATATCCTTTTTATGCAAAGGACATTCACTCCGTTTTTCATCAATTCATTATTTTTTAGTTTAACGGCACAAAGGTAAATTTTGTATAATCCTTTATAGGTTGCATATTTGTGACATATGTGTTAATAATCAAGGTCTGTATAAAAATCGATTTTGCCTTCTTCACTTATAAGTATAATTTGCAATTTCCCTTTTAAAAAGACTTGTGTACATTGCTTATGACATTTTGATAGGAGTAAGGGAAAGAAGCGTGATTGTTCTTCATGTGATAGTAAAGACCATAATTCGCGAGCAAGTGCAATAGAACCTATATTTTTAATCGTTTTGTTTGTACAATTGGCTTCATATGCTAGTTTTTGTAGAAAATCTCGATTCATAACAGTTTTTTTGCTGTGAGTATCTAAAAAGCCTTCTGCTAATTTTACGGCTTTTCCAATCATGATACCAAGTATTACTTGTTTGAATTCTAGTTTATTAGCTATTTTTAGTGTCTCTCCGATAAAATTGCCATAATGTATAAAAGATTGTGGTGGAAAGGAATATTGAGTTTTGAGGAAGCGCTCGCTTTTTGCGCCTGAATTAATAATTAGCGTTTCACAGCCAATAGCTTTTGCGACAGAAGCTTCTTTGTGGATAGATGCGATAAAAGCATCGGCAGAGAAAGGGCGAACGATCCCTGATGTGCCAATAATGGAGATTCCTCCAATAATTCCTAATTTAGGATTAAAGGTGCGTTTTGCTAATTCTTCTCCGTCAGGAACAGAGATTGTAACAATAGCGTTCGTGTTTGATGTCGGCAATAGGGGAAGTAGTTCGTCGCAAATCATTTTACGAGGAGTCGCATTGATAGCAGGAGCTCCCACTTCTAAACCTAAACCGGGTAGTGTGATAGTGCCAACACCTTTTCCCCCTTTGAAAATAATTCGATTATTTTCTTTTTGAGGATTGTATGTTTTTTGAACAAGAGAGACTGTAACGACTATCGCATGATGATTGGTCACATCTGGATCATCTCCGGATTCTTTGATAACGGTACAGGTGGCACTGCCTTCTTGCCATTCTGTTTGTGCGATGGGGAGTGTGATCATCTCACCGGAGGGTAATGCGATGGTGCTATATTCTAGCTTTTCACCAGATAGTAGAGCGAGTAATGCGGCTTTTGCTGCAGCTGTTGCGCAAGAACCAGTTGTATATCCGCTTTTTAAGGGGAAAAAATCAGGCAATAGACGTTCTATTTGTTTGCGAAGTCCATCCTCTCCGTAGACTCGATAGAAAGAGTCTGGTAAGGGAGGGCGTTTGATTACAAATACAGGGATGCCAAATTGATGTGCGGCTTCAGTTTTTTCTGTGAAATATCCTGAATAGCCACTTTCTTTGGTTAGAATTGCATCTGGTTTCAAGTTCTCTAGAAGTGGCAGTGTTTTTTCTGTTTCATGAAAGAAGACAAGTTGATCTTTTGGAAAATCTTGTTGTTCGGCTAGAGAAAGAGATTCTTCTCGATCTAAGATGCGAAACCAACATGGATGTGATTGCCAATAGCGTTTTAGAGGGATGAGTGTGTTCACTCCGCTAAGCGCTAATAAGCGTTGAATATTCATCTCTTCTAATCGATTTATAGCGTCATTATAGTCTTCGCACCAGATAAGAGATGGGTCTCTTGGCGGATAATTTCTTTCAAAACGAATGACAGGAAGCTTTAGGAGAGTGGATACTTCTGCGATTGTTTGGTGTAGAGCTTTAGCAAAAGGATGAGCTGCATCAATTAGCAAACGGATAGAATTTTCTTCGCAAAAGTGTTGCATTTGTTGGGTGTTCATCCCTCCTGTAAGTCGAATGCCATGTGCGCACACTATTGCTTGATTATCTCCTTTTGTGGAATAATAATAAGTTGTAGCAGCCTCATCTACTACTTTTACGGAAGCACGACCTTCCGTTGTCCCTCCTAAAATTAATATCATAAATCTTTTATTTACGGAAAAGATGCTTAAACTCGTCAGCGTATAATCGTGATAGGCCTTTTCTGTTGTCTATCGCATCGCCTATTACTAGTAATGTGGTTAGTGTAAGTTTATTATCTCGTACAATCTTTACTAAATCTTTAAGTTGCCCTCGGTAAATCCGCTCATCTTTCCAGGTTAATTTATAGCAAGCGGCGACTGGTGTTGTCGATGCGTAATGACACAGTAGCTCTTCTTGAACTTTTTCGACAATTCCTGCACTTAAGAAGATACACATCGTACTTTGACTTTGCGCTAATTTATGTAACTGCTCTTTTTCAGGCATAGGAGTACGTCCTTCTCCTCGAGTAAGGATGATGGTTTGTACTTTTTCAGGAATTGTAAATTGTGATCGTAGAGCGGCTGCGGCGGCTTGAAATGATGAGATGCCTGGAGTAATGTGATACTCCATGTTATATTGATCGAAATAGTTCATTTGTTCTTGTATAGCTCCATAAATGCAAGGGTCTCCTGTATGTAGACGTACAATAAAGAGTCCTTTGTCATAAAACTTTTTTATGAGAGCAAATTGCTCTTCCAGATTCATGTCTGCGGAACTTCTTACGGTTGCGCCAGTTTTAGCACATAATGTTAATTCTTTGGGTACTAAACTTCCGGCATATAAGATTAGGTCTGCTTTTTCTAGCATATGTCGTCCACGGATGGAAATTAATTCAGGATCTCCAGGGCCGGCTCCTACAATTTCTACATGTCCTCTTCTGCAAACATCGTTGTCTATTGCAATGGCGAATGTATATTCGTTTCCTTTTCCTAGATCGGCTTTTTGTTTCTCGATTACAAGAGGTCCTCCATGGGCGGCACGTATTGCTGAGGCTTCTGATACACTTGGTGAATCTGTGGCTTCCATGACTCTCTGAGATGGATTGGGTACAGATATCTCTTTTAACTCATCGGCGGAATAGGTGTGAAACGGACATTCCATGACATTATGAGCTAGTAGGTTTAATATGCGCTCATATTTTTTGAGATTAATAGTATTTATATCAGCTAATGCCTGTGGATAAAATTGTTGTTCTTTTAGTACCTTTTGGATATGTTCGTAAATAATTTTAGGATCTCCCTGTGTCTCTTTACGGCATCCCATTCCTAAGTGAAGGACTTTGGGTATGTAGTTTATGCTGTTTGGTATAGAGGTCTGATAGCATTTGGGACTTACAGTGATTAAAAGCTCATAATCATGTTCATTAATTTTGTCATAGGAATAGAAAATAGAAACATGAGTAGGGGTCGTACGCTCCAAATAATCTGTGCCTTTATCTCGAATATCAAGAAGTAATGCTGTAGGACGTTTGTTTACGAAAGAGGCGATAGCGGCATTACTGTTAGGGGATGTTATTGTCCAATTATATTTTTCACCAAGTGTATCGAGCGCCCATAAATGAGCATTATCACTTTGTGTCGTAATGATTGCTTTAGCGCCTAAAGTGTAAGCTATCTCTTTTGATAAAGCATTGGCTCCTCCAATATGTCCGGATAAAACAGGTATCACATACTTTCCGGTACTATCAATACAAATTACGGCAGGATCGGTATGTTTATCTTTTGCGAATGGGGCGATACTTCTTACGCATATTCCCATAGCGCCAATAAAAATAAGATTGTTGGATGTAAGGAATGTCTCTTCGGAAAAGTCCTTTAATGCCAAAATCATTGCGTTAGGATAAAAACGAACAATTTTTTCAGCCAATAATTGGCTACTGTTTGAAATGGGTATGATTGTTATCTGTTTCATATTTTTTCAGCTTTAATGATTGTGATTTGATTAAAATCATCGATAGTGATTCGTGTTTGAACCGTTATTTGCAAGTTTGTAGCTTTAACGGCATTTTCAAAAAGTTTTTTACTTTCTTCTGAGACAGAATTAAACACGATGACTGCGTTAGGGGTCATTTTAGAAACTATACGTTCAATGATTTCAGATAGTTTGCCACCATGTCCTCCAATAAAAATAGCATCGGGTGCTTCTAATTTTGATAGATCTGCCGTTAGAAAATCACCAATGACTGCTTGAATTCCGGGCGCACCGAATCGTTGGCAGTTTGTTTCCATAAGAGCACGTCCTTCTTCTCTAATTTCGAAACTTGTGATATGTAATTGAGGAAATTGCAATTTCGCTTCGATAGAGACAGAGCCCGTACAGAAACCAATGTCCCAAAAGTGTGTTCGTTCTCGTAGATCTAACATACTTAAAGAGAGCAGGCGAATCGGCATTTTGGTGATCATCTTTTCTCGGCCATTAAGATGTTCAAAAGCGGAATCAGGTATTCCCATCTTACGCGTATGTCCTTCTTTTGTTTTTTGTAAAATCAAGCAATTAGGTTGATTGAAGTTATTCGTTGTGGCTGTTTGTATGCTGAATTGACGGATGCTTTGTCGCTCGGTGTTCCCTAGATGTTCACCGACAAACATTGTATAATTGTTATATCCATACTCTTTCATACGGCGGGCTATTGTAGTAGGAGTATGTTCTCGATCTGTCAATACACCGATTTTTGAAGCCCCCTCTATCAATGCGCGATCTAGTTCGTGCCATGGACGACCTGTTAAAGAGACGATACGCATGTCATGATAGGGCATCAGTAAGAAATGTGCTAATGTTTGGAGAGAGTTAAATGTTGGATATAATGATATTTGAGCATTTGGCAATCGTTTTTGGATCGTTACGGCAAACCCAAAAAAAAGGGGATCTCCAGAGGCAAATACAACGATGCTCTCTCGATTTTCATACATACGGTATTGTTCAAAAACATCTTCTAAAGGAACTTTGATGTTTATCCATTCAGCCTTTTTTGGCAGTAAATGACGAACAATCTCGTGATGACGAATTCCTCCTGAAAAGATACGGTGTGTAGATATAATTGTTTTTATTTCAGGAGTAAAAAATTGACGTGAGCTATCATTTAGCCCAATGACATAAAAGCGATTCATACGTCTCTTCCTGGTTTAAGTTGCTCCGCATCATTGAAGCAGAGTATGGCATTTACTAAAGTTGCCGCTAGATTACTTCCTCCCTTTCGACCTTCAACGATGATTTTAGGAATATGGTTGAAGGTTTTTACCATATATTTAGATTCTTGTACATGAACAAATCCTACTGGAGCGGCAATGATTCCCGCGGGATGTGCTTTCCTTTTACGAATTAAGTCGCATAGTTCCATAAGAGCGGTTGGAGCATTACCAAATGCGAAGAGTGCGTTTGGGTGTTCTTCTACCGCTAGTCGAATGCCTGCCTGGGTTCTTGTTATCCCTTTTTGGGAGGCTATTTCGGCTACTCGTTCATCTTGTAAATAGCATTTTACCTCGATGCCAAGTCGTTTTAATGCGCCTTTACGAATACCTGCCGCGGCCATTGTCACATCGGTAATAATGGTGTTTGTCTCTTTGTTCTCAATCTTTTTATATAAGGTCGAGACCGCATGGTCATCTGTATAGAGAATGTTTTCCATATCGAAATCAGCGGTTGTATGGATCGCATGAAGAAGAGCCCATTTTTTATCTAAAGGGATCTCTTTGTTGTTTAATTCCTTTTCGATTGTGCGGAAACTACGGATCATGATCTCTTGGCCTATTCCGACTTCTTCTTTCTTTTGTTTCATTTCTCCATAATATCCTCTTGGAGTAATCATTTGATTTTCGAAGAAGTATGTTTGTGAATTTCCGATTAATAATACGGTAAACATATCAATCTGCTCAGGATCTAACTCTTTCAGTGTTGTAATGCTTATTTCTTGTTCTTCTCTTCCTGCTTGTCTAACATAACCTACGGGAGTGTTGGGATTTCGTTTTTGTAAGAATAAATCCTTTAGTCTATAAAGTTGCCAATATCGTCCTTCGCTTTTAGGGTTATAAATAGCAGTCACAAAATCGGCTATTGCTGCCGCATTGATCCTCTTTTCAATTTGTTCCCAAGGGGTCATAAGGTCTGAGAGCGAAATAACACAGAAGTCATGTCCAATAGGAGCCCCTAGCAAGGACGCTGCTTTTTGGAATGCGCTGATGCCGGGAAATGTTTCAACTTCGATGTCACTGCCGAATTCTTTTTTCATTTCATAAATTAAGGGCGTCATTCCATAGATACCCGCATCACCGGAACTGATTACACAGACAGTTTTCCCTTCATTCGCATATGCGAAAGCTTGTTCTGCACGAACTTGTTCACGTTTCATACCCGTATCGATGCACTCTGTATTTTTGTTCAGTAGATGCTTAATAAAGCGGAAATAATATTTATATCCGATAATGACATCGGCACTCTTTATCGCGGCTAAGACCGCAGGAGTTATGTCTGCCTCACTGCCGGGACCTATGCCGGCTACTATAATTTTGCCTTTATTCATTCGAATTATTTTTATTTGCTGATTGTTATATGAAACATAAAAGTTCGCAAGTCATTTCACTTGCACCCCTGCTAATTTTCTAAAAAAAAGAGCGGAGATGCAAGTTTGTAACTATATTTTTTCTATTACACATTGTGTTTTGTTATGGAAGAGGATTTTGTTCTTTCCTCTTTATTTTCCTTTTTATGTATCGGATGGTGAGCCACACACCGGAAAGAGAAATAAATGTACCACCTAACATACAGGTCCACATAACAATGTTCCATAAGATAGGGCGCTCTATCAATATCCTTATATTTAGACTGTGTAACGCTGAATACATCCAATGATTCCAACGAGATGGCGTATTGACATAACGGCATTGTCCGTTTTTGGGATTGATGTAATAGCAGCTGTTATCTTCATCTTGAATGGATACTTTCCAGACGGGGAGATCCAGTTTTCTTTTTCTGGATAGATAATAGGTGTCATAATGCTCCATGAGTTGGATGTTGATAGCGTTGTTTGTCCCATGGATTTGGGATAAAATGCAGCGTATTTCCTCTGAGGTTAGATTAAGAGGCTCGATGGCATGCGTATTCGCTTTGATAAAGAGATCTATAGAGTCTAGGCGTACGGTATAGAATGGAATATTTCCAAAGTGTCCCCATTCTAGTTGTCTAATCTGTTTAGGATATGCACGAACAATTTCTCGATAATCTAACAGATTGTCGAGTGGCGAAGGTGCGATCTTTTGCAATTCTTTCAAGGGCTCTATTCCTAGTTTAGGACGGATACCCCAATCTTGTACACGAGCTAAAGACATCATACCGCTAAAGCAGAATGTAAGAACAAATAGTCCAAAGATTGTCCCGATGATATGATGCCATTTGTACCAAAATTTTTTGTAGGGGGATAGGTGCTTTTTAGCGCGAGCTAAGCGGAAATCTCGTATGCCTAAATAAATGCCTGCGATAGCCATGATACAGCCAATACCGGATAGCCAAACTACAACTTTAATCCATAATTCCAAGTCTTGTCGCAAAGATGTGAAATAGATCCAATGGGGGATAGCGCCTACCCAAGCCCAAAAACGACTATCTTTATTGGTATATTGCAATACTTCTCCTGATTGGGATGAAATGTATAGCTCATGTCGTTGAGGATCATTAAAATGGAACTTGTAGATTGGAAATTCTTTTTTGAGACTTCCGAAAGGGATCCATTGGTCTAGGTGATAAAGAGAGTCTATCTTTTCTATGGGTGCTTGGTTCCATAAAGAAACGACACGTTGAATATAGGTTTCATCGATCGCCGGTAATTGCTGAGTCGAGTCCGCGGGTAGATTATATGTCTCTTTATCTGTTTGAATGTGAAAAACGGTTTGTCCTAAATAGCTATTTAGTGATATATTTTTTATCTTTTCATCAGCCGGTAATCGGTTTGCGATGTTCTCTATTGGTGGTAGAATGGAGTTGGAGAGAAGATCCATCTTCATTCGTTTATCAGCTCTGTCTGCTCTAGGAAATGTATGGTAGATCATGACAAATCCAGAAAGGAACCAAACGAGAAATAGGATACTGAGCAATGAGCCCAGTATCCTATGTATAAATTGCATGATATGTGTTAATCTTTTCATGGTCAAACTTTTTTGATATTACAGGGTGTATGAGATCGCCACTTGGAAATTTCGAGGCATACTTGGCACCATTTGCTGTCCCAACGCTTGGTTGTAATATTCATTATCAAAGAGGTTGTTTAAGTTAAATGTCAAATGAATATGATTGTTAAGCAAATAAGACATACCAAAATCTGTCACCCAATAAGGGCTATACCAGGAGTCGTTGGAGGTGTTACGATATACTTTTCCGGTATAGCTGCTGCTTAGATGGAATTCTAAGTTTTTAAAAATACCTCTAGGAATAGTATAGCTACCGTATGCATAGAATGTTTGTTTAGGAACATTGCTTTGCCAATTTCCCTCTTGACTATTAAGTTGTTGCTTTTTGTCATTCGGATTTTTACCATAGACAGCATCTATAAGCTCTTGATCTTTCAGCTCTTTCATTTCTCGTATTTTGGAGTCATTTAACGCATAACCAAATGTCAAGGCTAAGGTGTTGACAGGGGTGACTGTAATGTCAAAATCAAATCCTTTGGAGTCTTGTACACCTATTTGGCCAATGATACTTTTTGTTGTTGTTTGTCCATTCTCTTCAACTTGATAGTCGTTTGCCAATGTAGCTGTGCTGTTCATTTTGCGAATATAAAAGAGGCTGGCATTCGCGCTTAAGATGTTGCTAAGTTGATATTTTAATCCAATTTCAGCTTGGTAGCCCTTTTCAGGTTTGAATACCTCTTCATTGCGCGTTGGCTCAAACTTGTGTCCGTCAGCTCCGACATAAATCACATTGTCTTGATAGAATGTGCGAATTGGTTTAAAAAAAGAGGCGAAAGAGGCATAAATGGATGTATTTGGATGAGGAAGATAAACCGCGCCAAATCTATATGTTAAAGCTTTATTTTTAAGTTGCTTGAATAAAGAATGCTCTTCGTATTCTCGTTTACCGCTAGGTGTAGTTGCGCTCGCCGACATATAGCGGAAGAAATCGTAGCGCAGTGCGGCCAACACTTTCCAATGGTCGCCAAATTCGGCCATATCCTGTAGATATAAGCTATTAGAATAGTGATGTGTCACAGTGGCTTTTGAAAATTTGCTGGTCATATATCCCATGCTATGAGGGTCATAAACAGATACATGAGAGAACAATCCAGGTCCTTGTACATCTGTTCCTAAATTATAGCCACTATAGCTGGTGCGGTTAAGTGCCACAAAAGAGTAGCCACCCATATAGTTGTGTATGACATTTCCTGTGTGGGCTTTACCACTCAGCTCTAACGTATTGGCTACTGTTTTTGCGATATGTGAGAAACGAAGAGGGTTGGAGAGATAAACCGTATCTAAGCAGATATATTTTTTTTCATTTTTCTTATTGATATACCAATGAGAGTAGATAGGATCATTACTTTCCAGATAATCTAGTGCTTCTGTTCCGAAATAATTGATGTCATCATCATTGTAAGAAAGACGATCAATTAATTTCATGCCATTGTCGAAAGCGTGTGTATATTGTGCGGAAATATTCCATGCGTGATTTTTCATAAAGTCAGATTCGTTGTTATAACGAGCCTCTTTATCCAATCCTGGTAACATGTCATTTTTGTGATAAACGATAGAACCATCTTTCGTATTGTGAATATCTCCCGGCATAAGGTCAGGTAAACCAATCTCTGTTCCGTAGAAGTCCCGGTTAAATCCACCTCTAACATCTAAAACATCATGTTTGGAAAGGTTCGCTTGTAAAGCCAAATAACCAGAGAATCGTCTGTTTCCATTATCTCTCCATCCTGCTTGATCCGAGAAATTTATATTTGCGTAATAATTAACAGGACCAACGAGTTTACCACCCATGCCAAGTGTAGCCTCTTTGTTCTCATAGCTTCCGTAAGCTAAGCGAGCGTTGACACTCTGCTTTGCGGATGGTGATTTACGTACGATATTTAATGTGCCGCCTACTGCGGAATGGCCATATAGTACAGATGCCGGGCCCTTTAATAATTCAATAGACTCAACACAAGAAAGATCTGGTACAGGGTATGAGTTATTTATAGCGGAGCGCTCATCTCTAATGCCATCTACCATCATGATAGAATGGTCGAAACCACGGATTGATAATTGCTGGAATGATCCGTAAGAAGTTTGAAATCGTACGCCCGGCATAAAACGGACGGCATCTTGGACATTACGTATACCTCGTAGCTCAAGACTATTTGCAGATACACTGTTGACAGAAATTGGTAAATATTGCATGGGTACATCAAGCTTTGTGATTTGAGGATGAGGCTTGCGCACGGCTGTCGCTACAACTTCTTGAATTGAGAACGTCGTGTCTGCGAAATTAGTGTATTCTGTTTTGTGTTGCGCCTGCATCGTGCTGATGCATAGTGCTGTCATCGGTAAAATTGTTAATACTTTTTTCATTTGTATGAGTTATAAATTATTATTTTGGGCAAAAGAAGTTCCTGTCGAGAGAAAAATTGCTTTCTCCCGAGTGTCTAATAGATTATGTATAATGTATTATTAGTCTTGTGCTATCGCATAAGCTTTTTTCTTATCAGATATATCTATCTTTTTATGCTTAGCGATAAAGCAGGCATGTTCAATGAATATTTTTTGGATAGCAGGATTCTGACCGAGACCCTCAAGAAGGGTATGTACAGTATAGCCTTTCTTTTCCAGTTCTGTTTTCCATTCGTCCGCTATATCGTTTTTAGCGTGATCTCCTGCCACAAACATAAAAGGAACTAAGCAGATTGTTTTTGTTTTTTGAGAATTAAGCTGAGCCAGCATTGAATCGAATGTAGGATAACCCTCGATTGTGCCTACAAAAAAGTTTTTAAATCCCTTCTCTTTGAGCATATAGTCTAACATAGCATATTGAGCGGTCGCTGGGGTGTAAGTGCCGTGTCCTACTAAAACGATAGCTTCATTTTTCGGCTTCCCATTTGTGATGGCGGCAATAACAGTCTCATAATCTGTTGGAGTATAGAGCAAAGGATTACCTATGCGAATTTCTTTAAAGTCATCACGCATACTTTCAGCATCCTTACGTAAGGATTCCATTTCAATTCCCTCAATGATATTTGTTGATTGAATTAATATGTGTGTATATCCGTCTGCTTTCAGCTGCTTTAAAGCCTCTAGAGGATTTAATCGGTTGATCCCGCGACTTTTTAATCGGCGGATTACGATGCGAGAAGTCCAAGCTTCTCGTACTTCAATGTTATTGAATGCTTCTTGTGCTTTTTGGTTGATGGCATCAATGGTTAAAGCACGTGTATCATCATGAGTTGTACCAAAATGGACCATTAATAGTGCCGCTTTATCGCCAGGTTGTAGCGAAGCGAACAGATCCGAACTCACGAAATTACCGTCTTCATGTGCATAGCATAAGATGCTCATAAAGCATAGTAGACAGGATAATAGCTGTTTCCTCATTGTATAGAAATATTAAAATTGCCCACACAAATCACCAAAGACACATATACATTATGTCCTTAGATCTCTTTTATTTTCAGATTGTGTTTTATTTGCTTAACTACTCCTGACCCCGGGAGAAATTAATCTATGTTGCGCTTGGCAGGTTTCCTGACTTGTTGGAAAAGTGGCCTTCCCATCTTGTTAAGACAGTGGCGTTGTAGAACACTTTCCTTTTTTTCAACTTACAGTAGCGGGCACTGCTTTGGATTCTCACCAAATTCCCTTTTATAGGATTATCGGTCGATAATCTCTATCACCTAAGCGGTGGCAAAAATAGATAAATTATCTATATATTGAATAGTTTATTGAAAAAATTAGGCAAAAAAGAAGAAGAGCAGGCGCTTTTTTGTCAATTTTTGTTATTGATTTTAATAAATTATAGAGATAAAATGTATTGTAATAAATCACTTAATTCTTGATAGGAATATGGTTTGTCTCTTTATTTCTTATATAAATGTATTGTGTGGCTTTTGCTATATGATTTTTTATATATGATATATGTGTATTGATAAATATTGTCTATTGCGTAATAGAAAATATCGAATTGACTGTAAGTTATTATATTATATATTTGCTGATAGAGAAATAAAGAATGGATATTATCTGCTTTATTTATCATTTCTTGTCATTTTGCACAGATAATAAATACGAAAAAGCTAACATAAAAACAACTATGACTATGGTGTACGACATTGATATGCTTAGAAAATTCTATGCGAGTTTCCCTAAGCGGGTAGATTTATCACGTGAATGTATTGGCGGTCGACCGATGACTTTGGCCGAGAAAATATTATATGCGCACTTATATGATGAAAAGACCATGCGCTCTTTTTCGCGAGGAGAAGATTATGTGGATTTCCGTCCGGATCGTGTAGCTATGCAAGATGCCACAGCTCAAATGGCGTTACTTCAATTTATGAATGCCGGTAAAGAGAAGTCTGCTGTTCCTGCTACGGTCCATTGTGATCATTTAATTCAAGCGGATATGGGCGCGAAAGCTGATATTGCGACAGCGACAGAAGGAAACAGGGAGGTGTATGACTTTTTGCGATCAGTGTCTGATAAATATGGTATAGGTTTTTGGAAGCCTGGCGCAGGTATTATTCATCAAGTCGTATTAGAGAATTATGCGTTCCCGGGGGGTATGATGGTTGGTACAGATTCTCATACTCCGAATGCCGGTGGTTTGGGAATGATCGCTATTGGAGTTGGTGGTGCCGATGCGGTAGATGTGATGACAGGAATGGAGTGGGAACTAAAGATGCCGAAATTGATTGGCGTACATTTGACGGGTAGTTTAAATGGCTGGACTTCTCCGAAAGATGTGATATTGAAATTAGCCGGGATATTGACAGTCAAGGGGGCTACAAACGCTATTATTGAATACTTTGGATCGGGAGCGGCTTCTTTGTCCGCGACAGGGAAAGCGACAATATGTAATATGGGGGCTGAAGTTGGGGCTACAACATCTCTATTCCCTTTTGATGACTCGATGGTGCATTATTTACGTGCGACGGGTCGTGAAGAGGTTGCCGCTTTAGCAGAGTCTGTGCAGGAGTATCTAATGGCGGATATTGCTGTTGTTGAACATCCGGAATCTTATTATGATCGTGTGATAGAGATAAATTTATCAGAGTTGGAGCCGTATATCAATGGTCCATTTACACCAGATGCGGCTACACCAATTTCGGAATTTGCCGCCAAGGTGCGAGCTAATAATTATCCAACGAAGATGGAAGTGGGCCTAATTGGTTCTTGCACAAATTCCTCTTACCAAGATTTGAGTCGTGCGGCATCAATTGCTGTACAGGCGTATGAGAAGCAGATACCGGTAGCTGCCTCATTGATTATAAATCCGGGTTCAGAGCAGATTCGTTATACGGCTGATCGTGATGGCATTATTGAATCTTTTGAGCGTGTGGGGGCTACTGTTATGGCAAATGCGTGTGGCCCTTGTATTGGACAATGGAAGCGTCATACAGATGATCCTATGCGGAAGAACTCAATAGTTACCTCTTTCAATCGCAATTTCGCGAAAAGAGCGGATGGTAACCCCAATACATATGCTTTTGTGGCTTCTCCGGAATTAACTTTAGCATTGACCATCGCGGGTGATCTTTGTTTTAATCCTTTGACAGATACATTAAAAAATGCGGCGGGTGAAGAGGTGAGACTTCAAGAGCCTAAGGGATCAGATTTTCCACCTAAAGGCTTTGATGTTAAAGATAATGGCTATTTAGCTCCCACGGGAAAAGAAAAAGCGGTACGGATAGATCCGAACTCTAAACGTTTACAGGTATTGAAGCCTTTTGCGCCCTGGGATGGTTCGGATCTATCCTATATGCCTTTATTAATAAAGGTAAAGGATAAGTGTACGACCGACCATATCTCTATGGCAGGACCTTGGTTGCGTTTCCGGGGACATTTAGAGAATATCTCAGATAATATGCTGATGGGGGCTGTTAATGCTTTTAATGGAAAGACGAATAGTGTACTAAATCAGCTAAATAATCAATATGAAGCGGTTTCATCGGTAGCAAAACAGTATAAGGCGATGGGAATACCGTCCGTTGTGGTGGCGGAAGAGAACTATGGGGAGGGCTCTTCGCGTGAGCATGCGGCAATGGAACCTCGTTTTTTGAATGTAAGGGTGATCTTGGCAAAGAGTTTTGCTCGTATTCATGAGACAAACTTGAAAAAACAGGGAATGTTGGCATTGACCTTTGCGAACAAAGATGATTATGATAAGATTCGGGAGAATGATCATGTTACGATTCAAGGTTTGAAAGATTTTCAGCCGGGTAAGCCTTTGACCGCCGTGGTCTTGCATGCTGACGCCACCGAAGATGTCTTCCCTGTCAATCATACCTATAATGAGCTTCAGATAAAGTGGTTCAAAGCTGGTTCTGCTTTAAATACACTTCATTAACCTGTTAAACTTTTAGAATTATGAGTAAAATAACGAAAAACAAGAGTCGTTTAATTGTCCCGGATCATGTAACGATTCCTTATATAGAAGGAGATGGAGTAGGATGTGAGATTACACCTGTCTGTCAGAAAATAGTGAATATGGCCATCGAACAGGCCTATGAAGGTAGTCGCTCTATAGAATGGAAAGAGGTTTTGGCGGGAGAGAAAGCGTTTAATCAGACCGGTAGTTGGTTGCCGGAAGAGACGATGAGTGCTTTTCGAGAATATATTGTTGGCATCAAGGGGCCATTAACGACTCCTATCGGAGGAGGAATACGTTCTTTGAATGTGGCTTTGCGCCAAACATTAGATCTTTATGTTTGTTTACGCCCTGTTCGTTGGTTTAAGGGAGTAGTCTCACCGTTAAAAGAACCTCAAAAAGTGAATATGTGTATCTTTCGAGAAAATACAGAAGATATTTATGCGGGTATAGAGTGGCAACAAGGTACGCCTGAGGCAAAAAAGGTATTGAAGTTCCTTACGGAAGAGATGGATGTGAAGAAGATCCGTTTTCCGGAGACATCCTCTTTTGGAGTAAAGCCGGTTTCTGTTGAAGGTACGGAACGTTTGGTGAGAGCCGCCATTGAATATGCCATCGCTCATCATTTGCCTAGTGTTACATTGGTGCACAAGGGAAATATCATGAAATATACAGAGGGTGGTTTTAAGCTGTGGGGATATGCGTTAGCGGAGCGAGAGTTTGCGGATCACGTATTTACATGGCTCAGTTATGAGAAGATAAAAAGAGAAGAAGGGGAGGCATTGGCGAATGCGGCATTGGATGCGGCTTCAAAAGCCGGTAAGATTATTATTAAGGATGTGATTGCGGACGCATTTTTACAAAACACCTTGCTGATTCCTGAGGAATATTCTGTGATAGCTACATTAAATTTGAATGGTGATTATATCTCAGATCAATTGGCCGCGATGGTGGGTGGTATTGGCATTGCCCCCGGTGCGAATATTAATTATGATAGTGGCCATGCGATATTTGAAGCGACTCATGGAACGGCTCCTAATATAGCCGGGAAAAATTTGGTGAATCCATCTTCTCTGTTGTTATCTTCTGTTATGATGTTGGAGTATATGGGTTGGAAAGAGGCGGCGGATTTGATTACTGTCGCGATGGAAGAAGCTTTTACCGTAGGGGAAGCAACACACGACCTGGCTCGTTTTATGCCGAACGGCAAATCTCTTGGCACCAAAGAATTTGGTGATTGTATTATATCTATTATCAAAAACAACAATTAAAACGTTGAAATCATGCTGAAAAAAGAATATTTGATTTATAAACTATCCGAGGCCGCGAGAGAAGCTTGTAAAATCGATAATGCGCTCTTTTCGAAGTACAATGTGAAACGCGGTCTTCGTAATGAGGATGGTAGTGGTGTATTAGTCGGATTAACTCAAATAGGAAATGTTGTTGGTTATGAGCGTTTGCCGGAAGGAAAGTTGAAAGCGATTCCAGGCAAATTGTATTATAGAGGTTACGATGTGGAAGATTTGGCTCACGCTTTTTTGAAAGAGAAAAGATTTGGATTTGAGGAAGTCGCTTATCTGTTGTTGTCAGGAAAGTTGCCGAACAGGGAAGAACTGAGTGGCTTTAAAGAGCTTATTAATGATAATATGCCGTTGGAGCAAAAAACAAAAATGAACATCTTGGATCTTGAGGGGCAAAATATTATGAATATATTAGCTCGAAGTGTATTGGAAATGTATACGTTCGACAAGAATCCGGATGACACCTCCCGAGACAATTTAATGCGCCAATCTATCGAACTAATATCAAAATTCCCGGCTATTATCGCATACGCTTACAATATTTATCGTCACAGTAAGCAAGGGCGTTCTTTACATATTCGTCACCCGCATGAGAATCTGTCTATTGCCGAGAATTTCCTTCATATGTTGAAGCGTGATTTTACGGAGTTGGATGCCCGCACGCTCGATTTGTTGTTAGTCTTGCAAGCGGAGCATGGTGGTGGAAATAATTCTACTTTTACCGTGCGTGTTACAAGTTCCACCGGTACGGATACTTATTCCTCGATTGCCGCAGGCATAGGTTCTTTAAAAGGGCCGTTGCATGGAGGAGCTAATATCCAAGTAGTTGATATGTTCCATCATCTTAAGGAAAATATAGCGGATTGGAAAAATGTGGATGAGATAGACACCTATTTTATGCGTATGCTAAACAAGGAGGCCTATAATAAAACCGGCTTGATTTATGGCATAGGGCATGCGGTCTATACAATTTCAGATCCACGAGCGGTGGTTTTAAAAGAGCTTGCTAGAGATTTGGCGGCAGAGAAGGGGCGTTCTGATGAGTTTGCGTTTCTTGAACTTTTGGAAGAGCGGGCAATAGAGTGCTTCGCTAAGTTTAAAGGAACAAAGAAGCGTGTCTCTTCAAATGTTGATTTTTATTCAGGATTTGTTTATGAGATGATCGGTCTACCTCAAGAGATTTATACGCCATTGTTTGCGATGGCGAGAATTGTCGGATGGACAGCGCACCGTATCGAGGAGCTGCATTTCGATGGTAAGCGAATTATTCGTCCCGCATATAAAAATGTGTTAGACGATCGTTCTTATGTTCCTATTGCTGATCGATAGTTTTTTATTTGTGTCACATTAATTAAAGCGGAAAGCGGCTACGTTAAAAAGAAAAGGCGTAGTCGCTTTCTGCTGTTACAGGTTTGCTCACGTTAGAAGTGGAGACCGTGTTAGAAGTCGAATTTTTCTAATTTCATTTCACCCAATTGTTGGATTTTAGGAACAAGAGTGACGAAATGGTCAGCTTGTTCGTGAGCCGCTAGCGACTCAGCGTCTTTCCATGTTTCGCAAATCATTAATACATCTTGGCGAGTTGCGCTTTCAAAAATATCATAAGCGATGCAACCTTTATCAGAAAGAGATTTTGCGACTAGTTCTTTCGCTGCTTCTAACGCTGCGGTACGATTTTCCGTGTTTACTCGGATGAATACATTTAATCTGATCATATCTTTATTATGTTTTGAAGTTATGTACTTTTTGAAGAGTACGGTGCAAATATAGATAAAGTATTGAAAAATAGAATTCCTTTTATTTTACGAAAGGGAATGTTTTGTGTCAAAAGTATCAAAAATGAATGATTCTATTTAAAAAATCTTTATATTTGTTCCTTGAAACGTATAAATAGGAAGCATGAAAGAGTCTGTACGTATCTTTCGTTTCGCTATTGTGGGGTCCTCTAACGCATTCATTACTGCTGTTGTCGTATGGCTTTTTATGGATGTCTTAGATTGTAATTACTTGTGGTCTAATATGGCCGGTTATGTAGCCGCATTGGTGAACAATTTTTTTTGGAGCAAATATTGGGTGTTTTCTTCTGGCCATGGTAATTACTGGAAGGAGGTGCCATTATTCCTTGTCGCATTTGCTTGCGCTTATGTAACACAGTTTTTATTTTTACTGCTATTGGTGGAAGGCTTGGGGATGAATGAATATCTCGGCCAATTTTTGGGACTGTTTATTTACGGCGCTGTCAATTTTTTGATGAATAAGCGGATGACATTTAAAAATCATTTATCATAGAAAGAGTCTTATAAAGGATTGTATATATAGATAGCGGTTTGCGCTTTGGCAATATTTGTATTTGCCGTTGGTATAAACCGCTATCTATATAATTCCTTTTATCTAGAGAAAGGAGTGTTGTTATTTCTCGATAGTTGAATTTAGCGTATCGTTAGAAATTTGTCTCCCGATACGGCAAAGATAAAACGCTATGTGTATAAGGGCGAAGGCGAAAGAAATGATCAATAGCGTTTTGTTTTCATTCCATCCTACAGTTTGTTGGTGCCATAATCCGGTGATTACGCAAAGCAAAGAGAGCGCGATGCCTACCATATTTAAGGCTGTTTCCCCAGAGCGATATTTTTGCATGTATTCCAACTTACTGTGTCGGATGCCATAAGCCACATAAATGTCTAGTCCGATAAGCATCCATAAGACAAGGCGAATCCATGTGTCCGCCGGCAAAAATAGCATCATGATCAAGCAAGTGATAATACCGGCTATTGGGACAAAAGGCACTAATGGGGTCTTGAATGATCGAGGAGCGTCTGGCATCGTCTTGCGGATGATTAATACACCGGCGCAAACTAAGGTGAAGGCGAATAGCGTACCAATGCTACACATCTCGCCCGCCACACTCGCGGGGACAAAAGCCGCTAAGGTTCCCACTAATATCATAAATAAGAAATTGCTTCGGGCCGGAGTACGGTATTTTTTATGGATATGTGAGAAGAGAGGGGGTAATAAGCCATCTTTACTCATACTTAAGAATACACGACTTTGTCCAAGTAGGGTGACCATGATAACGGAGCAATAACCTAACAGGATCGCTACCACAATGGCTCGGTTCATCCAAGGATAATCCGGTTGCAAGACTCCGGACTCACCAACTTTTCCCATATGGTCAATAGCGATCGCTACCGGTGCGATCCCATTCTGTCCGGCGAATGCGGAGTAATTGACAACACCGGTCATAACATGTGCGAACAACATATATAATATGGTACAAATCACGAGAGACATCAAGATGCCTATCGGCATGTCTCGTTTAGGATTCTTTGTCTCTTGTGCGGCGGTACTTACCGCGTCGAAGCCTAAGAAAGCGAAGAAGACAATGGCGGCGCCGCGTAAGATTCCGGAAAAGCCAAACTCGCCTAAAGTGCCCGTGTTGGTGGGGATGTAAGGCGTATAATTCTCCATTCGGATATATTTCCAGCCTAAAAAGACAAAGACCAATACGACAGAGACTTTCAGAAATACGAGGATGTCATTAAATATAGAGCTGCCTTCCGTGCCACGAATCAATAAGATACTCATTAATACGACAATCAGGAAAGCCGGGATATTGACAATACCTCCATCCCATGGGCAAGCGGTTAATGCTTGTGGCAGGTGTATTCCAAAACCATCTAAAAAGACGGTTAAGTATCGGCTCCAGCTGATGCTGACTGTTGTGGCCGCTACGCAATATTCAAGTACTAAATCCCATCCGATAATCCAGGCGACCAATTCACCCATCGTCGCATATGAATAAGTGTAGGCGCTTCCGGAAACAGGGATCATGGATGCGAATTCCGCATAACATAATCCGGCGAAACAACAGCCTAAGGCTGCGATAGCGAAAGAGAGTGTGATAGCCGGCCCTGTATACCCGGCGGCTACCGTGCCCGTGATAGAGAATAGCCCGGCTCCGATGATTACACCAACGCCTAAGGCTATCAAGCTCCACGGTCCAAGGATGCGCTTTAGGGATTTGTCGCCGGACTCTTTGGATTCGGCAATAAGATCTGCTAAAGGCTTCTTAATAAATAGACCCATTTGTATAGATTGATAAAGTTAATAATTGGGCACAAAGGTATGTATTTTTATGACGTACGGTGTCACGATACTATGACTATTGGGCTTCATCCGATTATGTTTTTTATTGACTACCCCTAGTTTCGTATAGGTAGGCGTTCCCAGATCCATTCGGGAAGAAGTCTCCAGAAGAAAACCAAGATGGCATATTTCCGGTCAATAATAGCTTTTCTTTTTTTGAGATCTATCGCTTTGGCGATTTGCTGAGCCGCATATTGTGGAGTGAGTAGCATCGGGTAGTCTCTTCCGTCTTTTAGTAGGTCTGTCTTTACGAATCCCGGACGGATATCGGTGAATAAGATTTTTTTCTTTGTCATGTGTGTCAATTGAGACAAAGCGTCAATATAGATGTTTTGAAAACCTTTCGTTGCGGAGTAAGCGGGAGCGACACCCAGTCCTTTTGTCCCTGCAATAGAGCTGATCACGGCGATGTGCCCTTTGCCTTGTCGTTCGAAGTAGTGATAAGCCGTCAAGACCATCTGTGCAAATCCGGCTGCGTTTGTTTGAATGGTGGCAAGCTCTATCTCATTTGTGAGCGCTTGGTTTTGGCTTCCAATCCCGGAACAAAGCAAAAAGAGATCCATGCCGCCTAATTCTTGAATTAATTCATTTAAGAGTCGGGGCGCCTCTTGGGTCGTGACATCTATTTGTTTGATTTTTATCTGTTCAAGGTTGTTTGCTTGAATCTTTTTTAATCGATCTAAGCGCCTTCCGGCCAGACCTAAGCGATAGCCGCGTTTCTGATAAATTTTGGCTACTTCATAGCCAATGCCCGAAGTAGCACCCATAATGACCATTCTTCTTTCCATCTTTTCATGAATTATTTCGCGAAAGAAGCATAAATTTTTAACTTCAGAAGAGAGGAAGTAAAGAAATTGTTGCTGTTGGATAGCGGTTATGCGGCAACCTTTCGCTATATTTGTTCACAATTTTATGAATCATAAAAAAACAAAGCTATGTCAGTAAAATCTTACATCGAATCCAATAAGGATCGTTTCTTAGAAGAGTTGTTCTCTTTGATTCGAATCCCTTCAATCAGCGCGAAACATGAGAATAAGCCTGATATGTTGGCGTGTGCCAAGAGATGGACAGAAGTGTTGCTTTCATCCGGAGCGGACAAGGCCGAGGTGATGCCAACTCAAGGCAATCCTGTTGTCTATGCCGAAAAGATAGTTGCCACGAATGCGAAGACCGTGTTGGTGTATGCCCACTATGATGTGATGCCGGCAGAGCCTTTGGAGTTGTGGAAAAGCGAACCTTTTGAGCCGGAGATTCGCGATGGCCGTATTTGGGCTCGTGGTGCCGATGATGATAAAGGTCAGGGCATGATCCAGGTAAAAGGATTTGAGACGGCGATAAAAGAGGATTTGCTGAAATGTAATGTAAAGTTTATATTTGAAGGCGAAGAGGAGATAGGCTCCCCAAGCTTGGAGGCTTTTTGCCGCACACATAAAGAGCTGTTAAAAGCAGACGTTATATTAGTTTCGGATACGAGCATGGTTAGCCAGGAGACTCCTTCTCTTACGACGGGGCTTCGCGGTTTGGCTTATTGGGAAATAGAAGTGACAGGACCAAACCGGGATTTGCATTCCGGACATTTTGGAGGGGCGGTAGCTAACCCAATTAATGTATTATGCAAATTGATGGCGGATATCACGGATGCGGACGGACGTATTACGATTCCGGGCTTTTATGATGATGTGGAGGAGGTATCTCCGGCAGAGCGAGAGATGATCGCGCAAATACCTTTTGATGAAGCGAAATACAAACAAGCGATAGGAGTGGATGCGCTCTTTGGAGAGAAAGGCTATTCTACATTAGAGCGTAATAGTTGCCGTCCTTCATTTGATATATGTGGTATTTGGGGAGGATATACGGGAGAAGGCAGTAAGACGGTTTTGCCGTCTAAGGCTTATGCTAAAGTTTCCACTCGTTTGGTTCCTCATCAAGACCATGCGAAGATCTCACAGTTGTTCGAGGCTTATATGAATAAGGTTACACCTCCTTATGTAAAGGTTAAGGTAACGCCAAGCCATGGAGGTCAAGGCTATGTTTGCCCTATCGATTTGCCTGCGTATCAAGCGGCGGAGGCAGCTGTTGGTGTAGCGTTTGGCAAGAGGCCATTGGCTGTTCGTCGCGGTGGAAGTATCCCTATTATTTCCACTTTTGAACAAGTGTTAGGTGTAAAGACAGTGTTAATGGGCTTTGGTTTGGAGCAAAACGCGATCCACTCGCCCAATGAGAGTCAAATGTTGGATATATTTTTCAAAGGAATAGAATCTGTAGCGGAATTCTATCGCTTATATAAATAAGAAAAGGATGAGTATATTGATAAAAAATGTCTTATTGAACGATAAGACGGTAGATATTTATATCGACGGGAAAGAGATTAAGCAGATAGGAGAAGGATTGACGCTTCCTGCCGACAAGGAAATTGATGGCAGTCATAAGGCTGTAATTCCGGGTTTTGTTAATGGCCATACACATGCGGCGATGACATTGTTTCGCGGCTTTGGTGATGACATGGCGTTAATGCCATGGCTGGAGCGGAAGATATGGCCAAATGAAGCGAAAATGACCCGTGAAGATGTGTATTGGGGAACGAAGTTGGCTTGTCTTGAGATGATTAAGAGCGGAACGACCACCTTTTTCGATATGTATCAGAAGTTTTTAGGAATAGCGGACGCTGTTGAAGAGATGGGCATTCGCGGTGTAATTGCCGGTGTTTGTTTTGATCATTTTAAGACAGAGGAAGCGGAAAAGTGTAAGCGTCAAAACCAAAAGCTGATAAAAGAGGTGGATTTATACAGTAAGCGTATACGTTTTGCTTTAGGCCCGCATGCTATCTATACCGTTTCAGGAGATCTTTTGCAGTGGTGTCATCGGTTTGCTATGGAAAACAATGTGCCTATCCATTTGCATTTGGCGGAGACTGAAGGCGAGGTCGCGAATTCCATTCAGCAATTCGGCCTATCTCCGGTACGTTATCTTTATAAGCTGGGAGTATTGTCACCTCGGTTAGTAATAGCGCATGGCATTTATATGGATGATGATGAGCTGCGGATGTTGGCGGATCATGGTGTGAAGGTTGTCCATAATCCGGCCTCAAACATGAAGTTGGCCTCCGGTATGCGGTTTAAATTTCAAGAAATGCGTAAACTGGGGATAACGGTAGGGCTAGGAACGGATGGATGTGCCTCGTCAAATAATCTGGATATGATAGAGACGATGAAATTAGCTTCGTTATTGGGAAAAGTGTGGCGAAAAGATCCGGAAGCGCTGACAGCGGAAGAGATGTTTCAAGCGGCTACGGCAGATGGCGCCGCTATGTTTGGTCTAAAGACCGGACAAATCAAGGAGGGATATTTGGCCGATCTATGTTTGGTGGATTTAAATATCCCCGCTTTTATACCTAACTTCAATTTTGTCTCCAATTTGGTCTATGCGGCGAACGGGAGTTGTGTCGATACGGTCATTTGTGATGGCAAGGTGTTGATGGAGAATAAGAAGGTCCCGGGAGAAGAGGAGATTATGGAGCGTGCCGCACAGGTGGCATACGATTTAATGAAACGCTAATAGAGATAAAATATGAACGAGCAAGCAACAAATAATCAATTGCCGACCTCTGCTTATCAAGAGGCAGCGGCATATATCGCCGACCGCATTCATGGAAATCCGGAAACGGCAATTATTTTGGGAAGTGGATTAGGCTCTTTAGCCGACCAAATCAAGGATCCTTTAATTATACCTTATGGCGAGATTCCTCATTTCATGAAGTCTACGGCTACAGGCCATAAGGGGAATTTCATTTGTGGCAAATTAGGAGGGAAACAGGTGTTGGCGATGCAAGGACGCTTCCATTATTATGAAGGTTATACGATGCAGCAAGTGACTTTTCCTGTACGCGTAATGAAGCTGTTGGGAATAAAGAATCTTTTGGTCTCGAATGCGGCAGGAGGAATAAATCATACATTTAAGGTCGGTGATTTGATGATAATCCGTGATCATATCAATATGATGCCCAATCCGCTGATTGGTCCGAACAATGAAGATTTCGGTACTCGTTTTCCTGATATGACGCGAGCGTACGATCGTGAGTTGATTCAGTTGATGGAAGAGATAGCTGCTTCGCGTTCCATTCCGTTAAAGAAAGGGGTCTACGTGGGTTTGACGGGTCCATCGTACGAGACGCCATCAGAGTATGCTTTCTACGGAAAGGTAGGCGGAGATGCGATAGGAATGAGCACCGTTCCGGAAGTGATCGTAGCTCGTCATGCGGGCTTGCGCGTATTTGGTATGTCGGTCATTACGAATGAGGGGTATCATTTTGCGGATGACTTTGTAAATGATGGCGAGGATGTCATAAAAGCGGCAAATAAAGCGGCTGCTGTTATGACACAACTATTTACGGAATTGATCGAAAAAATTTAGTAAAAAAGTAAAGCGAAGGTTTGGTGTTTTCATTGAAAACACTACCTTTGCACTCGCAATCGGCAAATAGAGCGGTTGTGAATGCGGAAGTAGCTCAGTTGGTAGAGCATAACCTTGCCAAGGTTAGGGTCGCGGGTTCGAGTCCCGTCTTCCGCTCTTTTTTATTTATAGGCCCAGGTGGCGGAATGGTAGACGCGCTCGTTTCAGGTGCGAGTGGTTTAACAGCTGTGCAGGTTCGAGTCCTGTTCTGGGCACATTCCCTGATATGCGCAGGTGGTGGAATTGGTAGACACGCTACTTTGAGGGGGTAGTGCCGGTTTACGGCGTGTGAGTTCAAGTCTCATCCTGCGTACTTTTATTTTCCAATCCTTCTCTTTTTTATTGAGGTTTCTACTTCTTGCTGATTTCGTATTTTATTTTCTTTATCAGATCGATTATTTTTTTATTTGACGTGTTTTATTTTCATGTTCTCGTGCAAATAAAATCAAGTTTGGCGAGACTTATTGCGGCTGCATTAAATTAACATTTTTTAATAGGGGGGGGGTGGCATTATATATTGATCTTATCTATAAAAATACTCCTCTTTCACTTAAGGCAAATCTCTTCTCAAGAGATTTCTTATAAATATTTTTAGATGGTATATCTATTGATATATAGGGTGTTAGCTCAAGGATATATATAACCTGAAAGGTGATTTAACATTATTTTTATCAAACAGCATAAAAAAAGACCATTAATTATACATTTAATTTATTGTATTTTATTTACATTTGTACTCGCAAAAGATCTCTTGAGAAGAGAACTCTAAAATTGAGAGATTTTTTGTTGATGAAAAGAGCTGATTAATGACGTTTTAGGCTCCTTAAATAGAGTATGAAAATTTTTGTATTAAGCTTAAGCTATACATAAAACCCTATAACACAGACCAATAATAACATTGGGATGAGCTAAGTGTATGCTCTGTTTTGATAAGGATCCAATGCTAAACTATCATTTTTCCTCTTTGTCAGAGATCTAAACAAAACACGTTATCTATTTATAACCATGGGTAGCGTGTCTTGTATTTTAAATTTTATTTTTATCAAACACATGTATCATTTATTGATAAAAAAATCAATAAATGATAACCCATAAAACAGCAATTAACCAATAATATTCAACCATGGACATTGCCCAATCTTTAGAAGAAAGAGCCAAAGTGCATTGGTTCGCCATGAGAGCCTATAAATGTGAAAACCGGGTTGAAGAAGAATTGAGAAAAGTTTCAGATTTAGGTTATTTTATACCAAAGCATTATGAGATAAGAACATATCATGGTGTTAAATCGCGCCGTTTAGTCCCTGTAATTCCTAATCTTATATTTGTTCATGCAAGTCATATCCAGATTATTAAGTTTAAAGAACGGTGTAATTATCTGCAATTCATGATGTGGGAAAAGAGTACAGGCAAAGAATACATTACCATACCGGACAATCAGATGGACAATTTTATAAAAGTTGCCTCTCTGCAAGTGGAGGATACCATCTATTATAAGCCGGAAGAGATCAATTTGCGAAAGGGCATCCATGTATGTATTCATGGCGGGGAGTTAGATGGTGTACATGGCTTTTTCATGCGTGTGAAAGGAAAAAGAAACCGTCGGTTGGTTGTCTTGCTGGAAGGATTAATGGCCATAACCGCAGAGGTTCATCCGGATTTAATAGAAGTACTTGATTAGCTAATCCAACATTATCTCAATATAAAACATATACTTATGGATTTAATTCGTATTGTGGAATTTTGTGCCATTATCTTTTTTGGTTACTTTTTCAGTTCCATTGTTTTACCGCGCATTTCTCTTGTCTCTTTTCGTAAAAGGCTCTTTGATCAAGTTGATAAGCGAAAGATACATAAGGGACCTGTTCCGCGTTTGGGAGGAATCGCTTTTTTCCCCTGCATAACCATTACGGTATCGTTGGCTATCGTTTGTGACAACATTTGCCGCGGAGTCAATATGCTGGATGTTGATCTGACCACTCGTCTGTTGACGCTTTGTTGTGGATTGTTTATGCTTTACATGATGGGTATGATGGACGATTTAGTGGGTGTTCGTTATCGCTCGAAGTTCGTGATACAAATCATTTGCGGCATATTGTTAGTTGTTTCAGGAATTTATTTCGACAATTTATATGGTCTTTTTGGCATTTATGAAATTCCCAACTATGTAGGGATGCCATTTACCGTTTTAATATTTGTTTATGTATTGAATGCCATCAACTTAATAGATGGTATCGATGGCTTGGCGTCCGGGTTGAGCATGATTGCGTTTATCGCTTTCGGATGTATGTTTTCTCGCTTGCATTGGTGGATGTATGCCTTTATCTCATTTGCCTCATTCAGCGTATTGGTCCCATTCTTTTATTTCAATGTGTTTGGGCAAGTGGAGCGGGGTCGAAAAATATTTATGGGAGATACAGGTTCACTGACAATAGGCTTGCTGTTGGCGACATTGGCGGTGCGTCTTAGCATGAGTGATCCTGTAAAAGAGAGTCTTTTCCCCGGATCGATCGTGATTGCGTTTTCTTTTCTCATTGTGCCATTGCTTGATGTGGTTCGGGTCGTAATACATCGTTTGCGTAATGGAAAGAATCCGTTTTTGCCGGATAAGAACCATATTCATCATAAGTTTATCGCACTTGGGATGCCTCAGCGTTATGCGATGATTTGTATTATCAGCATTGCGTTTGCGTTTGCTTTGATGAATGTATTCTTGATTCATATCCTTTCTACAACCCTTTTGTTTTTATTGGATGTAGCGCTTTGGACGATCATGCATCTATGGATAAGCTGTCAAATTAGGAAAAAGCAAGTTGCGAATTTATAATTATACAAATAAAATAATTTATGAAGAGGTGTATTTTTTATCTGTCCCTGCTGATGTTGGTGTTGTCATCGTGCAAGACATCAAAAGAGATTCTCTATTTCCAGAATGTGGAGGTAAATCAGCCGGAAAAGATAGAGGGGGCGAGAGATATTACGTTGCAGCCCAAAGATCAGATTTCAATTGTCGTGTCGAGTAAAGATCCGCAATTGGCCGCCTTGTTTAATCTGGCGCGTGTACAATATCGTGTAGGATATGAAAATTTAAGTGGCAGTAGTAGTGGAGATATATCCGGTTATACGCTGAATGAGCAGGGCGATATCGATTTCCCGGTGTTGGGAACGCTTCATGTGGCGGGGATGACCAAAAGCCGGATTGCCACTATGATCAAGGAGCGGTTAATCTCTGAGAATTTAGTTAAAGACCCGGTTGTGACGGTTGAGTTTATGAATCTCTATTTCTCGGTGTTGGGAGAGGTGAAGAATCCCGGGAAATATGACATCACTAAAGATCAGGTGACTCTATTGGAGGCCATTTCCATGGCGGGCGATTTAACAATTACGGGTAAGCGAGATAATGTATTGATCATTCGCGAGGAAAACGGAAAGCGCGTCAACTATCGGGTAGATCTTCGGGATGCCTCCATGTTTAGCTCTCCGGCTTACTATTTGAAGCAGAGCGACGTTGTATATGTGCAACCCAACAAGATGCGTGCCGGTCAGTCTACGATCAATGAGAACAATGTGAAGTCGGTTTCGCTTTGGATTAGCATCGGATCTTTCTTATCCTCTTTGGGTGTCTTATTATTCAAATGATAATAGTGTTTTAAAAGATATGACAGAAAAACAGTTGACAGCCGGAAAGCCGGCCGAAGATTTTATTCGTATTCAAGACCTATGGGGAATGTTTGTGCCTAAATGGCGCTGGTTCCTTCTTTCGGTATTTGTTTGTGTGGCCATTGCGGTGTTATACCTATTGAGCACCGCGCCGGTTTATACCCGTTCGGCCTCCTTGTTGGTGAAAGAGGATCCGCAAAATAGCACCTCCAATATGGCGAGCAATTTTTCGGATTTTGGACTTTTTAAGTCGAATACGAATATTAACAATGAGTTGCACACCATCCAGTCTCCAACTTTGATGGCGGAAGTGGTGCGCCGACTGAATTTGGATGAAACCTATACGATTCGTAAGGGATTGCGTAAAATCAATCTATATAAAGCATCTCCTGTGATGGTCTCTTTTCGTCAAAAGCCGCAAGAGCCCGTGAGCTTTACGATTGAGCCCTCTTCAGACAAAGAGTTTACCCTTTCTGACTTTAAGGTAGGAAAAGAGGATGTAGATGGGTCTTTTACGGGACATATTGGAGATTCCATCCGGACATCGGCAGGCACATTGACATTGTTAACCACTCCCCATTATTCCAAGGAGTTTATCGGGAAGTCAATCCGGTATGTGAAGGGTGATTTCAATATCGTGACAGACGCCTACACGAAAGCCTTGCGTGCGGATTTAACAGATGAAAAGGCAACGATCATAAACTTGGCGATTGACGACGCTTCCATTCAAAAGGCGGAAGATATCTTAAATACCTTGATAGAGGTCTATAACGAGATGTGGGTTTTGGACAAGAATCAGATGGCGATCAGCACCTCGCACTTTATCGGAGACCGTTTAGGAGTGATCGAAAATGAGCTGGGCCATGTGGATGAGAATATTTCCAATTATAAAAGCGAGCATCTCTTGCCGGATGTGCAAGCGGCCTCTTCTCTGTATATGACGCAGTCCGCCGAGACAAAAAAGGAGCTATTGACATTAAATGCGCAATTGTCCACCGCTCAATACATTCGTGCGGAGTTGGACAAAAAGAAATTAGATCAGCCGTTGCCAAGCAGTTCCGGCTTTGAAAATGATAATATATCGAAAATGCTGGCGGATTATAATGCGATGGTATTGGATCGAAATCGTTTGTTGGCGAACAGTAGCGAAAAGAACCCGTTGGTAAAAGATTTGACAGAGGCGTTGCTTAGCTCGCAAAAGAATATCATTCAGTCCGTGGACAATTTGATTGTCTCATTGAATGCGCAAATAGGAAGTCTTCGCAAGCAGGAGACAACCACGGTCAATCAGTTGGCTTCCAATCCCACACAAGCAAAATACTTGTTGTCCGTAGAGCGTCAGCAAAAGGTGAAAGAGGAGCTTTATCTCTATCTGCTTCAGAAGCGGGAGGAGAATGAGTTGTCACAAGCCTTTACCGCCTATAATACGCGTGTCATTACCGCTCCGCGCGGTACTATGATCCCTTCTGCACCAAGAAAACTAATTGTATTAATAATTGCATTTATTTTAGGATTATCACTTCCGGCTGTTTTTATCTTCATCAAGGAGACGTTGAATACGAAAGTGAGAGGACGTAAGGATTTGGAGGCGTTGAGCATTCCGCTATTAGGAGAGATTCCACAGAATAAACAATCCGCGAAAGATAAGCGCTCTGACATGAAACACATAAATGCCTTGGTTGTGAAAGAGGGCAATCGAGATATTATCAATGAGGCATTTCGCGTGTTACGCTCGAATGTGGATTTCATGGTGAGCGGTGAGAATAGGCAGAAGGTCTTGTTGACAACATCGTTCAACCCGGGTAGCGGAAAATCTTTCTTGACGCTTAATCTGGCTATGACTTTCGCGATCAGGAGAAAACGGGTGTTATTGATCGATGGAGACTTACGCCATGCCTCTACCTTTTCGTTTATCCATTCTCCCAAACGAGGCATAAGTGACTATTTAGGGCGTTACGTAACGGATGTAAAGGATATTATTTATCCCTTTGAGGCATCAGATTATCTGCAAGTGATACCTGTGGGAACGCTTCCTCCGAATCCCGCAGAGCTATTGGAAAATGGAATGTTCGCCACATTGATCGATCAAGTTAGAGATCAATACGATTATATATTCATTGATTGTCCGCCTATTGATATTGTAGCGGATACGCAGATCATCGAGAAGCTGGCGGATCGTACCATTTTCGTGGTTCGCGCCGGCTTATTGGATCGTGCGATGCTTCCGACATTAGAGAGCATCTATCAAGAGAAGCGTTTCAAGAATATGTCATTGATCTTAAATGGCACGGAAATGAGCGGAACTCGCTATGGTTACCAATATGGTTATCATTATGGTTACGGAGCGGGTTACAGCTACGGAAATCCGGATAAGAATTGATATCTTATTTAAAATAAAACAGGGGGATGCGGCAATTGCCACATCCCCCAATATAAATCGTTTTAAAGTAGGAGATCGCGATATTCATCGCAATTGAAACAAGGGCAGGCCTTATTTGCTCCCGGCAGTTCGCGATGCCCGACAATCAGCGCTTGCGGAAACAATTGATGCAGTTTCCAAAGCAAACCTAAGAGCGCTTTCTTTTGCTCAAAAGTGCGAGTGTCGGCCGGAAGGCCATTAGCGTCCAATCCTCCTTCATAGCAGATACCAATGCTGCAACGATTCACGCCGCGGGCGTGCGCTCCCACTTCGAGGATGCGACGATGTTGAGTCGCGATACCGCTTTTACGGATATAGAAATGATAGCCAATGGTTCGGAAACCGCGCGTTTTGTGATCTCTCAACAGTTGTTCCACCGTATAGTCGCGATCTTCGCGGGTGGCGGAACAATGGACCACGATGAAGCGGACACTGTCCGGTCCGCCCATCATGATACCACTTTCCACGTTGTTCAGCAAAAAACGTTCGTTCAGGATCTCATCGCCACCAACGGTTAATGGATAAGTCTCTTGTATCATAGCTTGTTAATTAATAAAAGATTAAAAAAGCGAAACACCGAAAGATACGCCTAAAGCGGTTAGTGTCGCGAGAATAGCTTGCGCGATAACTTCCAAGATTCTTACCCACTTGATTTTGTTTGAATTGATGTTCATAAGCAATAAATTTAAAGGTTAATAAAAAGAAATAAAGAGCTTAAAGCTCATCATCATTATTGTCTTCCTCTTCTTCCGGAGGTGTTGTAGGGAGAGAGTCTTTAAAGTCAATCTTGGTCAACGCGGTTTTCTCAGGCAAAAGAGCGTAGCGAAATACGTTGTTTTGAATAGTGTATTCAGCCTTGAAAGCCGGGCGAATGCCCTTGATCAACTTTATCGTTACATCCTCAGGGGTTGGTACAGATCCGGAAGTGAGCAGCTCATTATAAAATGTGCCCACCCGATCCAAATGAATCTTATAGCCTAGTGCCATGTGTGTCTTACAGAAATAAGCCAAACGCTCGATGACACCAATTACATCACCCGGAGTCAGCGCGGACTCTTCGGCGATTTGCTCGGCCACTTGTTTGGTGGTAATCGTCCCGTAGTAGTGAGGTTGTACGAAATAGACAGTTTCACCTTTGTGTGGACCGATTTTCAACTTAATTTGACGTGCATAAAAAGGTTGGGACATAATAATAAAGATTTAAATTAGTAAAACAATATAGCTTGAAGATCTTCAACAAGCGCGAAAGTACGAGATCAAGAAAAACGGATTTCCGATACGTTCCGTTTCATTGCGGACTTTTCGCTTAAAGCAATCGGGAAGTGAATAACTAAGCACTTCCCAAGTGAATAACTAAGCACTACCCCCGGTGAATAACTAACGGCTCAAGAAGTGAATAACTAATCACTTAAAAAGCCCATTATGGTTCTCCCAAATAGTGGACAATGATGCGTACTTGACGGGGAGTAAAAATCCTGTCATGCGGTTTGTAGCAGGCGTCAGCCAGCTCTTTAGAGAGCTTTGAATTGCGCTTCATCAGATTGCGAAGGTTTGCCACGGCAGAGTCCTCTTTCGGAGTGTTAGGAAAGTAGAGTCTCGCCAATTCCCTTTTACTGTAAGGGTGAATTGAAAAAATAAATTCGTCCATAAAATATTTGTTTAATAAAAGATAGTTAATGTTTGCCTTCATAAGGATGTTTGCCTAAAGATAGATTAATCAATGCCGCCGAGGAATAGCATCTAAAAATAATGAATGGAAAAATTTATTTCATTCAAGAATATTTAACTTAAAAGGAACGATGCTATGAAAAAGAGCCTTAAGTCTCCTCGCGAGATATTATTAGGATACCTGGGTGGTAGCGAAAAGAAACTGGATTTTTATCTGAATCGGTTGGCAAGTTGCTCAAAGCCTTTCGATGTGGCCGAGAGAGTCATTAAACAGATGTATATAGAAGAAGGTATAGATCAGAAAGAGTTGTGCATGCGTGCCTTCTATGGGCCGATTGTCGGTCTGGCCCCGATGATGAGAGGGGAAAAGCTCAAAGAGAGTACATTATATTATCATATAACAGAGAACCTGTCTCGATGGAGGAAAGAGCGTGCGCTGAAATTAGAGCGGGAAAAGCGAGAGCCGGAAGATTCTTATGTCGATACGCGAGTGGAATGGAGAGCGGATGGCAGCTTCGATACATTTATACATCTCCATAGTAGGCAACTACCCGATGATATGAAAGAGATTTTGCGCGCCTTCATGAAGATGGCTTACGCGAGGCAGAGAGAGAAAAACCAAAATACAGATTAAAAGTATAATTCCATAAAAAGTAATTCAATGAAAGCATGTTTTATGGGCTTAGGCTATATAGGATTGCCAACAGCCATTATCGCCGCTAAACACGGCGTTCAGATTTTAGGTGTGGATATCAATCCGCAAGTTGTAGAAATGACAAATGCGGGAAAACTTCATATCATCGAGCCGGGTATGGAAGAGATGCTTCAGGAGGTTGTTGCCGCCGGTTCATTGAAAGCCGCTACACGGCCGGAAGTTTGTGACGCTTATTTCATGGTTGTCCCTACACCTTTCCGGGGTAATCACGAGCCGGATACCTCTTATGTGGAGGCCGCTACACGCGCGGTGCTTCCGTTGCTGAAAGAGGGAGATCTTTATGTCATTGAGTCTACCTCTCCTGTGGGCACCACGGAAGCGATGACTCGTATTATATTTGATGAGCGTCCGGAATTGGAGGGAAAAATCTATATCGCATATTGTCCGGAGCGTGTATTGCCGGGTAATGTGATCTATGAATTGGTGCACAACGACCGTGTGATTGGTGGATTGACACCGGAGAGCACAGATAAAGCGATAGAATTTTATAGCCAATTCGTTAAAGGTACGCTGCACAAGACCAATTGTCGCACGGCGGAGATGTGCAAATTGACAGAAAATTCATCAAGGGATGTGCAGATCGCTTTCGCGAACGAGTTGTCATTGATCTGCGACAAGGCTGGTATTAATGTATGGGAGTTGATAAGTTTAGCCAATAAACATCCGCGTGTAAACATATTGCAGCCGGGCTGCGGAGTAGGAGGCCATTGCATTGCCGTTGACCCATATTTCATCACGGCGGATTTCCCCGCGGAGAGTAAGTTGATCGCTGACGCGCGTGAAATAAACAATTACAAATCGTTCTGGTGTGCCGAGAAAGTAAAGAACGCCATGCTTGAATTTGAATTGAAACACCATCGCAAACCTTGTATCGCCATGATGGGTCTGGCCTTTAAGCCCAATATTGACGATTTGCGCGAGAGTCCGGCGAAATACATCACGACCAAAGTTATGCAGAGCTGCAACAATGCGGATATCTTGGTAGTGGAGCCCAATATCACAGAGCACAATGTGTTTAAGTTGACAAACTATAAAGAGGCGTATGAGAAAGCGGACATCGCGGTCTTCTTGACAGCGCACGATCCTTTCAAGACATTGGCTTGGAGAGATGATAAGGTTATCCTTGATTTCTGCGGAATCTTTAAGAAATAGTAAATAATATCCATTCAAAGGGACTATTTTTAGATAGTTCCTTTGAATTTTTAATAGGAATACGAGTAAAAATAATGAATCAGAACACTTCGGAGAATAACAAACGCATCGCAAAAAACACAATAGCGTTATATGTACGCATGCTATTTATGATGGCTATATCCTTATACACCAATAGGGTTGTACTGGAAAAGCTGGGTGTCATAGATTATGGTATATATAATGTAGTTGGAGGCATTGTTGTTATGCTAGGTTTTCTCAGTGGCTGTATGAGTAACTCGGTGCAACGATATCTTTCGTTTGAAATAGGGAAAAATGATAAAGAGCGGGTTAACAAAATTTTCAACGCCTCTGTCTTTGTTCATTTAGGAATTGCCGCATTCGTGCTTTTGGCAATGGAAATAGGGGGCTTATGGTATTTAAATCAGCAAATGAACATTCCTCCGGAACGATTAAGTGCAGCAAATTGGGTCTTTCAATGCTCTTTGTGTGTAACATTGTTTACTATTATGCAGGTTCCCTATAACGCCATGATTATCTCTAAAGAGAAAATGGGCATATATGCTTACATATCCATTATTGAGGCTGTATTAAAATTATTGATTGTTTATCTATTGGTTATTACTCCTTATGATCGATTAAAATTGTATAGTGTGTTAACAATGGTTGTCTCTGTTTTTATTTTAATCGCATACCAAATCTATTGTAAAAGAAATTTTGAAGAGACTAAATTTTATTTTGTAAAGGAGTGGAACTTATTTAAGGAATTGATTAGTTTTTCGGGGTGGAATATGCTTAGTGAGATGGCCTGGAGCTTTACGGGGCCGGGTGTCAGCCTTATTTTGAATGCCTTTTATGGACCAATTGTAAATGCGGCAAAGGGTGTAGCCGATCAAGTAAATGGAGCCGTTGCCCGTTTTGCGATGAATTTTCAAACTGCGGTCAATCCTCAATTGATCAAGCAATATGCAGCAGGAGATATCGAGGGGATGACTGTGTTATTGTTTAGAGGTACTCGTTTTTCTTTTTTTCTTCTATTTGTGTTATCGCTTCCTTTGATTCTAGAAATGGACTATGTGCTTCATTTATGGTTAGCGAATGTTCCGGAGTATGCTACAGAATTCTGTCAATTGACATTGATCAATTCTATATTCGTTTTTTCAAATAATTTGTTGCCTAAAATCGCATGGGCCTATGGGAAAATAAGAAATTATCAAATTATAATATCATTTGTTTTATTTCTCAATTTTCCTCTTTCTTATATTGCTTTAAAAGCAGGTTGTTCTCCATTTTCAACTATTTATATAGCAATTAGCATCCAACTCTTCCTTGTATGGTTGCGTTTATATTTGGTTAGCGGAATGGTGGAGTTATCCAAAAAACGATATTTTAAAGAGGTTATTTTGAAGATAATATATGTTTCCTGTTCCGCTATTATTATACCGATTTATATTAAACATATAGTAATTGATAATTTTATTGGTTTTGTAGTGGTATGTGTCAGTTCCATATTGAGTGTTTGCTTATCTTTCTATTATATGGGAATGGATAAAGAAGAAAAAAAATATCTGTTAGACAAAATATGTAGTAAATTAAAAAGAAAATAGTTTTTATGTCCATGATAAAAGTATCTGTTATCGTTCCTGTTTATGGAGTAGAGCGTTATATCCAAAGATTTATAGATTCTCTGTTTACTCAGACTATGCTTGAAGGGGTAGAATTTATATTTGTTAATGATTGCACCAAAGATAATAGTATATCTATTCTAGAAAATGCCATCCATACAAAATACTCAAATCTCATTCCTCAAATTTCAATCTATCATAATGAATCAAATCAAGGATTAGTTTTTACACGACAAATAGGATTAAGTAAAGCTAGAGGAGAATATATACTATGCGTAGATTCTGACGATTTCTTGGACAAAGAGATGATAGAAGAGCTTTATGATGAAGCTGTGAGGGGAAATTATGATGTGGTTATTTCTGATTATAAGCTTCAAGTCGGAAATAAATTTGTCAATCGAGTTCAAAAGCCTGATAAATTGAACGGCAAAGATTGTGTCGCGTCAATTTTATCGATGAAAATGCATGGCTCATGGTGTAATAAGTTGATAAAACGTAGCATTTTACAGAATAATCCTATAATGTACCCGGAAAAAGGGCGGAATATGCTGGAAGATTTAATGATGACAGTCCAAATATTGTATTATGCAGATCGTATTGGTTATATAGATAAGGCTTATTATAATTATTGCAGTAATGATGCGTCTGTAACGCATACTTTGTCATTATCTTCTTTAGCATCCATGCTTTATGCGTATGATTTCGTAAATCGCTTTTTTGATATGAATCAGATACAAGATAAGGCATTGCGTAGCGCATTGGGGTATTTCCGAATTTCAACGTTATCAGGTGTTGCTCTAAATGATGTAACGAATCGTTTGAGTGTCAATTTTTCAATGTATGATGATTTGTTTTGGGAAATACCGCGACATCCTTATTTGTCTTGGAGCTATAAAATCGCTTTAATGGCGAGGATAAAACATCTAAAATGGATATTCAATTTACTTCTAAACATTAGGAAAGCATTGCGATGATATATGAAAAAAAAGTTGTTGATAATAGAAAATAATGTATTTGGGGGATGCACGGATTTATATTATTGGTGTAGATACCTTCGAGAAGATTATGATATTAAGATTGTTTGTTTGCGTGCTGCAAAGGAGCAACGGACAATGGATGGAATCTCTTTGATATTGGCAAATGCAAAGTATCCTAAGTTAGTTCGAATGATTCAATTTGTTTGGCTTGCCTTGTGGAATATATTTTGGTTTAAGGGGAAAATATGGGTAATGCATTTTAATCATTGTGAAATATTTAAATATCTTTTGCCATATAAGCAAATGCATTTGGACATCCGTTCGTTAGCGGTTTGTCAAGATTATGAGTTAAGACAAAAAGTTAATAATCAAATAAAATATGCGGCAAATCTTTATGATACGGTATCTACAATTTCGGAAGGTGTCGCTCGTCAGCTGGGAAATATAGGTAAACCTATTTCTGTTTTACCATTGGGTGCAGATTGTATTTCTTTAGCAAAAAAATCTTATGAGGATATACATCTTCTATATGTAGGGACATTTACAAATAGAGATTTACATAAAACGATAGAGGGGGTATCGCTCTATCATAAATCATATCCGGATAGAACAATAGTATATGATATAATAGGATCAGGATTAAATGATGAGTTAGAGCAGTTAAAAGCTTTGTCTACTCAATTAGGCTTAGATTCTGTTATTACATTTCATGGACGAATACCTAATCAGAAACTGATGCCTTATTTTGATCAAGCGAATGTTGGTGTATCTTTCGTCCCAATTACAGAATATTATCAAGATCAACCACCTACGAAAACATTTGAATATGCAATGTCCGGATTATTTACGATAGCAACAGCGACTAATGAAAATAAGAAATATATTAATTCCGATAATGGAATTTTGATTGAAGATACTCCGGAAGAATTTGCTCAAGCGATAGAGGTAGTTTATGCAAATAGAGCAAAAATAGATGAAGCTAAAATAAGAGCGTCATTAAAAGAATATACATGGGATAAAATAGTAAATAAAAGATTAAAAACAATATTAGATTCGATGTAGTTCCTTCTTGAAAGATCAACGGCTATTATTCTGTTTATTAGATAAAAGATTGAATTTTTGTGAATGAATTTTGAGCTGAACTATTGTTAATTGATTCAATATGAGTGTTTTTGAAAATTATCGAAATGCGTTATGGTATTCCATAATCTCATTTTTTATATTATGCTTGTTCTTTTATTTGGTAGGATATAAAGAACCTATACCAGGTTATCAAGAATGTGGAAGATATTTACTTACTTTCTTCTATTTAGGAGTAATTATTTTAGCCTATAATCATAGGCTTGACCCACGACTTCAAATAGGAGTCATTATTATTGGCTTTGGATTGTTATCTTTTGGCTTAAATAGCTTGTACCAAATTTATGAGCATAATTTATATGGCCCATCAACAGATTCTTACGGCTATTTTAAATATGCTTTACGGTTTAAGGATGAAAGTTATTTCTCTTTTTTGGAACATATCCTAAAATATACTAATTTTAATTTTGATGATTTAGGATATTCATCCGTACTTTATTTTTGCCATAATATAGCAGCTGATAAGGAGGTAGTTGTTGGAGTACAATTACTGTTTAATACCATAATATTTGCGTTAGGTGTTATCTATCTTTATAAATTATGTTTGATAATTTATGATGGAAATAGCAGGCTCTCATCTATAGTGGTTAGTCTTTGGGGAGGAATGCCATTTTTAATTGTTACGAATGCTTCCGGATTGAAGGAGGTGACTTTTACATCATTGATAATTATGGGGATGTATCATATTATTCAATTTAAGAAGAATAAAACGATTTGGGGGATATTGAATATATTTCTGTTTATAGGATTATGTCTATTATTTAGAACGGCTATCGCTTTTGCTCTCTTTTTTGCTTTTGGTATAGTTATTTTATTTACAAAATCAAATGCAAAAAAGATGGAAATATTGACAGTGATAGTATTGCTGTTTTCTTCAATTTTGTTACCTTTCATCATCTCTTTAATGGGGGCCGATTATGAGCACGTATTAGCTGTTGCCGCTGATAGAACATCTCGCTCAGGAGCTTCAGCTTTTCAAGCTTCACTTTATCCTATTTTAGGTGGCTTTTTAGGACCATTTCCTAACATGAATCAATTAGCGGCATATGGTTTTATGCTTTCATTTGGTTTGTGGGTAAAAGATGTTTTATCTCCTATATTTCTTTCTAATGTAATTAATATAATTCGAACAAAGAGCTTATTGTTTTATCCTCTTTTATGTTTTTGTGCAGCTAATATATTAATGATAATCGTTTCGGGTGTATCATTGGATATGAGATATCATATTACTTATATCCCATTTTTTTTAATAGTTGCGTTAGCTCCTTTTGATTTAGTATTTGGTAAAAATAAATTAGGGATGATATGGGCAATGCTCTTTTTAATCATTATTGTTTATAATTGTCGATAGTGTGCGGCGTTTATGATATATAAAAATATATGAAAAAGCAGATCGTATTTTTTGGAGGTATAGGCTCTCCTTCTGAATTTGGAGGAGAATTATCTAAAAATAAAGAGATTATTTCTAGATTGAAAGAATTGGGATATGATGTAACCACGATAGACTCTTTTCGATGCAGGCAGAATAAAGTGAAATTACTAAAAGTTGTATTTCGTTTTATGATGTGCATATTATTTTACCCAAAAGCAACATTCCTTTTTTCAACATCATTTGGTAATATATATCCATTGATTAAGATGTTAAAATATTATCCAATAAAATTACACATTGTATATTGGGTAATAGGAGGGATTTTTGCTGATAAAGTAGCGAAAGGAATATATCAGGGTAAATACTTAAAAAATATATCCTTCTTTTTGGTAGAAGGATTAAGGATGAAAGATTCTTTACAAAAATCAGGTTTTGCAAATACTCTTTATGTTCCTAATTTTAAAACGATAGGGAAACTACCTATTATTCAAAAAGTAGAAGATGGTCGAATTCATTTTCTATTTATTTCCCGTATTATGCCAGATAAAGGATGCCGTTATATTTTACAATGTGTTTCGGCTTTAAATAAAAAAGGATTAAAAGATAAATATGTAATAGATTTTTACGGAAATATAGATAGCTCATATAAGCATGAATTTTTGATGGAAATTAATAAATATGATAATATTAATTATTTAGGAAGTCTACAACTTCAAGAAGAAAGTAATTATATTATTTTAGCAAAATATCATTATATGCTATTTCCAACCTATTGGTTAGGAGAAGGATTCCCCGGAGTGATTATTGATGCATATAAAGCGGGTGTCCCTATTATAGGATCAGATTGGAATTTTAATTCAGAATTTATAAAAGATGGTATAACTGGTATCATTATTCCAACTCATGATGTGGATAAATTACTTTTGACTATGGAAAATGTAATCACAAATAAATATAATAATCAAAAAATGTCTCTGAATTGTCAAGAAAAAGCACTAGAATATGATACTTCAAATGTAATAACAATTGATTTGACAAGAAAAATCTTTGTAAATAATTAGGAATATAGTTCTTATGTAGTTTTGTAATAAAATGGGAACGATAAAAAAATACTTACTCGAAACCGCAAAGTATGCGTTACGTAGTTATCCTATTATATCTTCTTATGTTAAAGAGTTGGATAGACTATATGAAATGGATGCAGAAGAGTTGCGCCGGCGAAATGAAAAACGATTTTTGAGAATATTTCGTAGGGCTTATGATAAATCGCCTTTTTATCATAAACTTTATACAGAAGCAGGTATTCGAAAAGAGGATATTAACAGTTTAGAGGATATAAAGAAATTGCCTGTGATAACAAAAGAAATGGTTAAAAAGCATGCAAAAGAAATGCTAACTGTCCCTCGTTGGCAAGTAATGGCCGCAAATACCAGTGGAACAACGGGTACTCCTCTAACGGTTTATCAAAGTTGGCCTGCCGTTTGGTGGTCACAGGCATATACGTATGCCGCCCGTAAACGAAACGGCTTTACTTATGGACAGCCTTTGGTCTCTTTGCGAGGGCATCTCGATAAAAGAATATCGCATTTAAAAGTAGGAATCAGCAATACGCTCTATTTATCCAGTTATAATATAACGCAAGATACAATACGGCGATATTATGATTTGATCTTAAAGCATAAGCCGATCGCTATCGAGGCTTATCCCAGTTCATTGTATAGTCTAGCGCTTTTCTTGAAAGATGCCGGTTTAAAGTTGCATATTCCTGTAGCGTTTACTTCCAGTGAAACGTTGTTGGATTATCAACGAGCATTGATAGAAACGCAATTGGATACGGAAATTTTCGATAATTATGGGATGACGGAAAATTGCATTTATCTTCAAGAGGCTAGGAATCATCAAGGCTATTATGAAATGCCCGGATATAGCATTAATGAGTATCTGGAAGATGGCGAGATCTGTACATCTTTGATCAATGAGGCTTTCCCATTGATTCGCTATCGCTCAAATGATATGATGGAAATGGCAGAGCTTACGGAGGATAATCCTCAAATCATAGTGAAAAAAGTAGAAGGAAGAAAAGAGGACTATTTATCTTGCAAAGATGGTTCCAAAATCATGAGATTAGATTTCTTCTTTAAGGGGGTAAGACATGTAAAGATGAGTCAGCTTGTTCAAGATGAACAGGGAAAACTAACAGTGAATATTGTACCTGAAGTTGATTTTAATGAGGAAGATAAAGCGCTTGTTGAACATAATTTGATTCAGCGATTAGGGGAGGAGAATATAGAATATTGTATTCAATTGATATCGGAAAAAGATATTAAATACACCAAAAGAGGTAAGTTTAAATATTTAATTAACTTAAAAAATATAAAACAGGGGGGGGTAATTCATAAGATTATAGGCAGAGTAGATGATTATGTAATCTGCAAAGATGGATCTATGGTTACTCGTATCGATTTTATAGAGAGTGGAAAACATATAACGGCTTGTCAGTGGGTGCAATCAGAAAAAGGAAAGGTGACGATTCTTCTTGTGCTGGATGAAGGTTTTACAAAAGGAGATGAACAATTCGTGAAAGATGCGACATGGGAGCGTGTTGGACATGATAATCTAGATATTGATTTAAAGGTTGTATCTCTTAATGATTTGATTTATACTAGCCGTGGAAAATTTAAATTAATCGTAAATCAAGTAAAACAAAAAGCGATTGTTTAAAAATTAACCAATTACATCTTATAAAAAGAAAATACTATGTCATGTATAGTTTAATAGATTCCTTTCTTTCTCTGAAAAGATATTGTGAGAAAGAACATTTTAAGGGATGGGATCCGTATGATGGATTAAATTCAAAAATATTCCAAAGCCTTCCTTTTTTTAAAAGATCTGCCCTTTGCCGCTTAATCGTTATTCAAGGGTTTAAGCGATGTCCTATCAACTTAAGGAGATTGGCGCTTGTGCCAAAAGAGTATAATGCCAAAGGAATAGGTTTGCTCCTTTCCGGATATTGCAATTTATATAAGGCAGTATTGAAACATCCGGAATTGAGAAAAAAAATAGGAGAGCCGGAGAATGTAAAGAGACAGGTGGTGGAACTGGCAGAACTGTTAATATCCTTTCGTTCGGAGGGTTATAGCGGCGCTTGCTGGGGGTATAATTTTGATTGGCAGGCGCGAAGGTTGTTCTTATTTCCCAAATATACACCCACGGTAGTAGCCACAAACTTTTGCGCGACAGCGTTGATGGAAGCTTACGAGATCACGAAAGAACAAAAGTATTTGGATATAGCTTTATCTTCCGCAAATTTTGTGATACATGATTTACATCGAACTCCATATAAAGAAGGCTTCCTGTTTTCATATAGTCCGCTGAAAGGGAATGATACGGTGTTTAATGCCTCTTTGCTTGGGGCAAGGCTTTTGAGTTATTGCTTCCATTATACACATAAGGAAGAGTATAAACTTTTGGCTGAACAGAGCATAAAAGCTTGCTGTGCGGGACAACGAGCGGATGGCGCATGGATTTATGGAATGCTTCCTGTGCAAAATTGGGTGGATAGTTTTCATACGGGATATAATTTGGATGCGCTTATCGCTTACCAGGAGATGACAGGAGATGAGAGTTATGGGGATTATATAAAAAAGGGATTTGATTATTATATCTCTCACTTCTTTGAAAAAGATGGCACACCAAAGTATTATGACAACCAAACTTATCCAATAGACATTCATTGTCCGGGACAATTGTTGGTGACATTGTCCCGCCTGCATGCGACATACGCTTATAAAGAGTTGGCGGAGCGGGTTATTCAATGGACCATTGGGCACATGCAAGACAAAAAAGGATTTTTCTATTATCAGCTAAAACCCGGAATCAGTTCTAAAATATCATATATGAGATGGAGTAACGCTTTTATGTTTCAAGCGTTTTCGATTCATCTACTCAATCGTTCGATTTAAAAATAAAGTTTTTTAATTTATGGATAAAGTCTCATTAAACGGAGTTGAAATCTATCCGTTCAACTCCGAGGAGCAGTTGTTGCGTTATGTGGATACGCATAAAGGCATTTTAGTGGCTATTAATGCGGAAAAAATATTGCATGCGACAGATCAAACACGTGCAATCATAAATCGAAATATAGGCTATTGTGATGGGGCGGGAGCACAGATCGCCTTAAAGCAAAAGGGGTATAAAGATGCTTGTAAGTTACCCGGATGTGAGCTTTGGTTGAAAATAGTAAGACGCTTCCAAAAGGAGAAAACATTTTATTTGGTTGGTGGTAAACCGCAGGTGATCGAAGAGACAGTCGATAAATTGAAGCATGAGTTTCCGGCTCTTCACATTGCCGGCTATCGTGATGGATATTTGAAGACGGAAGAGGAAAGGCAACAGCTGATAGAGGATATTGTCAATAAACGGCCGGATGTGGTGTTCGTCGCTATGGGATCTCCTAAGCAGGAGCTGTTGATGGAAGAGATATCAAAGCGGCATCACGCTATTTTTCAGGGCTTAGGAGGCAGCTTTGATGTATATACCGGTCATGTTCAGCGTGCTCCGCGCTGGTGGGTGGAGCATAACTTAGAGTTCGCTTATCGCTTGATAAAAGAACCGAAAAGAATCAAAAGACAGATTCACTTGGTGAAATATGCTTGGTGGTTAATCATAAAGAAATTATAAGCAAATAGATTATGAAAAAAGTTATGCTTGTGTTCGGGACACGTCCCGAGGCGATAAAGATGGCTCCGTTGGTGAAAGAGTTTCAAAAATATCCGGAGCAGATAGAGACGGTTGTTTGCGTGACCGGACAACACCGTGAAATGTTGGATCAGGTCTTGAATATCTTTGATATCAAGCCGGATTATGACTTAAATATCATGAAGCAGGGGCAAGATCTGTATGATGTGACCGCTCGTGTTTTGCTTGGTATGAGAGATGTGCTGAAAGAGGCTAAGCCGGATGTGGTTTTGGTGCATGGCGATACAACGACTTCTACCGCCGCCGCTCTTTCCGCTTTTTATCAGCAGATACCTGTCGCTCATATAGAGGCCGGGTTGAGAACCCATAATATCTATAGTCCGTGGCCGGAAGAGATGAACCGTTTGCTTACGGGACGATTGACGACTTATCATTTTTCTCCAACAGCATTGAGCCGCAAGAACTTAATTGCTGAAGGGATAAATGATCATCAAATCATCGTGACCGGAAATACCGTTATAGACGCTCTTTATTGGGTGGTGGATAAGATTAAACGTGAGCAGGAGCTGGACAACCGGTTGGCGAATGAGTTAAAGACCGCCGGCTATGATACGGAGCGTTTGGCTAATGGACGAAAGTTGGTGTTGATTACGGGACATCGTCGCGAGAACTTTGGCGATGGGTTTATCAATATGTGCCATGCGATAAAACGATTGACGGAGAAATATCCGGAGGTGGACTTTGTTTATCCGATGCATTTGAATCCGAATGTGCGCAAGCCTATCCATGAGGTGTTTGGTGAGCAGTTGTCTAACTTGGGCAATATGTTTTTTATCGAGCCGTTGGAGTATTTGAGCTTTGTCTATCTGATGGAGAAATCTACGATCGTGTTGACCGATAGCGGCGGTATTCAGGAAGAGGCGCCCGGTTTGGGTAAGCCTGTCTTGGTGATGCGTGATACAACGGAGCGTCCGGAGGCATTGGATGCCGGAACAGTGAAGTTGGTTGGCACTGACTATGATAAGATTGTGGGCGAGGTGTCTTCTTTGCTGGATGATAAACAGGCATACGAGAAGATGAGCAAGGCCGTAAATCCGTATGGCGACGGCTTGGCTTGTGGCCGTATCGTGAATGCGTTGTTATATCGATTAACTAGATAAAGTGTAGAAATATATTGTTTGTGGCAAGAAAAGCCGGGCTGTAAGTCCGGCTTTTCTTGTTTTTATAAAAAAGGCACAATATTCTTTTATTTATTACTACTTTTGTGAAAAGTAATGAGAGTGGTAAATTGTTTATTAGTGTGAAAGAGATGATGCGACCTAAAGTTAGTGTCATAGTGCCTATATATGGGGTGGAGAGCTATATAGAGAAATGCGCCGAGAGTCTATTTATGCAAACGCTGGATAATATGGAATATATCTTTGTCGATGATTGTACGACAGATAGATCTATTTTTATATTGAAAGAGGTCATAAAGAGATTCCCGGAGAGGATAGGGCAAATTCATTTGGTTCGGACTCCTCAAAATGGGGGATTGCCTGCCGCCCGGAGATATGGAATGCGCTTCGCTCATGGGGAATATATTATTCATTGTGATAGTGATGACCGGGTGGAGCCGGATATGTATCAGGTGTTGTATGAAAAGGCGAAATCGGGCGATTATGATATGGTGACCTGTGACTATTTTAAGTCGTATGATGGAAATGAAGTGGATAAACCGGCCATAAAAAAAGTGCCTCTTGAAAAGATCGCGCTTATAAACGCCATTTTGAGGGGTAAAGTTCATGGCTCGTTGTGGAGTAAATTGGTGAAATCTTCTGTTTATCGGCATGAGATTGTTTATCCGGAAAAAAATATGCATGAGGATATCGCCTTGTCTATCCAGCTTGTCTACTATTCGACCTCTTTCGCCGCCGTTAATATGCCTTTGTATCATTATCCATTCGATCTCTCATCAAAAAGGCATACACAGCGAGATAAAGAAGAATAGACAGTCTTATGTTAATTTCTTGCTTATAGAGTCTTTTCTTAAGGAAAAGGGAATCTTTAATTTGTGCGAAGCGGGTTTGCTGAAAAGGAAATATTTGCTGAGAGTCTCCTTGGCGGATCTTACGTTAACCGAAGAGGGCAGGAAAGAATGGATGAGCTTATTCCCGGAATTATCGGTTAAAGGCGCTTTGTTGTCTAAAATGACCATCAGAAAGAAGTTGAGATATTTGCAGATCTTGTATGGATATTACGCGAAAAAGAGAAAACCTGACGCATATTGACATAGTAGGAGGGATGCGGACATTTTGTCAGTATATAATAAAAGCCGGGCTATTTGTCCGGCTTTTATTGTTTTTGTCTGTCATTGACCTGTTATTTTGTTTCGCTTTTTTGCACAGAGGTCGTTATTTTCTGTTCTTCCTTATCGAAATCCACAACGATGGTGTCTCCTTCACCGACAGTCGCACGGATGATCATCTCCGCCATCTCGTCTTCCAGATATTTTTGGATGGCGCGCTTTAATGGGCGGGCTCCGAATTGTACATCGTAACCTTTCGCGGCGATGAAGTCTTTCGCAGCTTCCGTAAGGATAAGCGTATATCCCAAATTGGATACGCGCCGGTATAAGCCTTTCAGCTCGATGTCTATGATCTTATGGATCGCGGCTTTATCCAACTGGTCGAACATGATGATGTCATCGATACGATTTAAGAACTCGGGAGCGAAAGCCTTGTTCAAGGCTTTTTGAATGACACTCCGGGAGAAGTCTTTATCCGGCTCGCCGGATATTTGCGTATTGAATCCGACACCGCGTCCGAAATCTTTCAATTGTCTGGTTCCTATGTTGGATGTCATGATCAATATGGTATTCTTAAAATCGATACGTCTGCCCAAGCTGTCTGTCAAACGACCTTCGTCCAAGACTTGAAGCAAAAGGTTGAACACATCCGGATGAGCTTTCTCTATCTCGTCTAACAACACGACAGAGTAGGGCTTACGGCGCACTTTCTCTGTCAGCTGTCCACCTTCTTCATAACCGACATATCCGGGAGGCGCTCCGATTAGGCGAGAGACAGCGAATTTCTCTAAATATTCACTCATATCAATGCGGATCAGCGCATCGGCAGAGTCGAACAGATATTCCGCCAATCGTTTCGCCAAATGAGTCTTGCCCACTCCGGTAGGGCCTAAGAACATGAATGTCCCAATAGGCTTGTTTGGATCTTTCAGTCCGACACGGTTACGCTGGATAGCCTTGACAATTTTGTTGACCGCGTCATCTTGACCGACAACTTTACTCTTCAGCACATCCGCCATCTCTAGGAGTTTGGCGTTTTCGGCTTTGGCGATACGCTGGACAGGAACTCCGGACATCATCGCTACCACTTCCGCCACTTTGTCTTCTCCCACAATCTCGCGATGCTCTTGCAACTCTTGTTCCCATTTCGCTTTAGCGGACTCCAGCTGTAAGATAAGTTGACGTTCTTTATCGCGGAAACTAGCCGCTAACTCAAAGTTTTGAGATTTTACGGCCGCCAGCTTCTCATTCTTTGTCTCTTCGATTTGAGTCTCTAACTCCTCGATGCTTTTCGGCACGATAATATTGGCGATGTGTACACGCGAACCGGCCTCGTCTAAAGCGTCAATAGCCTTGTCCGGGAAATTTCTGTCGCTGATGTATCTCTCTGTCAATTTTACGCAAGCGCGTAGCGCATCTTCCGTATAGGTCACATTATGATGCTCCTCATAACGATCTTTGATGTTACGTAAGATTTGCAATGTCTCTTCCGCCGTGGTAGGATCGACAATTACTTTTTGGAAACGACGTTCCAAAGCGCCATCTTTCTCGATGTTTTTACGGTATTCGTCCAGCGTAGTAGCGCCGATGCATTGAATCTCTCCACGGGCTAACGCCGGCTTCAGCATATTGGCCGCATCCATTGAGCCTGATGCCGATCCCGCGCCTACAATGGTATGGATCTCATCGATAAACAGAATGATGTTCGGGTTTTTGGATAGTTCGTTCAAGATAGCTTTGATACGCTCCTCAAACTGTCCGCGGTATTTTGTTCCGGCTACGATCGACGCTATATCCAAGCTGATCACCCGTTTGTCAAATAAGACCCGGGATACTTTTCGCCGGATGATGCGTAGCGCCAAGCCCTCTACGATGGCTGATTTACCCACGCCCGGCTCACCGATCAATACGGGATTGTTTTTCTTTCTCCGGCTTAATATTTGCGCCAGACGCTCTATCTCTTTTTCTCGTCCTACGATTGGATCTAGACGATTTTCTGCCGCCGCACGTGTCATATCCGTACCGAAGTTGTCCAATACAGGTGTGTCGTTTGATGATTTTTGCTGAACACCATTATTGGAAGAAGAACGGGGCGCATCGTGCTTGGGGTTAGACGCGAAGGCGTCATCCTCTTCGTCTTCCTCGTCATCGTCGGTATAACCATCACTAACGGAATGGTCGTCCGCAGTGTCATCGCCCAATTCATCTAGCATATCTTTAACGGTTTGATATGAAGCGCCTTCCTCTTCAAGCAATTTTGCCGCGATGTTGCTGTCTTCTTTTAAGATGGCGAGCAGAAGGTGCTCTGTGTCCGCAGTGTCTTGCTTGAGCATACGAGCCTCTAATGTACTCATACGTAAGACTTTTTCCGTCATCTTGCTGATGGCGATCTCATGCAGGTCCGATCCTTCTATATCGACCGAGTCTCTAATCTCCTTCTCTATCTTACGTTTTATAAATATTGGGTCAATGTTCAGCTTGCACAAGATATCCATCGCCTTGCCCTCGCCTTCGCGAATAATACCCAACATTAGATGTTCCGGCCCGATATAGCTATTTTGGAGTCTAGTCGCTTCCTCGCGGCTGTACTCAATAACGTCAATCAACCTTTTTGAATAATTTCTCATACTATATTATATATGTACTGACTACGCAAAGTTACGCAATCTATTCGAAGAAATATCAAAATTCATGCCATTATTCACATATCAGGCCAAAAAAGTATGAAATTGTAAAAATTAAATAGGTTTTCTTTCGTAATATGCGGAAAAACCTTACCTTAGTGCAATTTTTCAGAGGTGAGAAATTGATTGTAATTAATATAAAACTAAATGGTTGATCAAGACAGAATTATTAAGATTAACATCGAAGAGGAAATGAAATCGGCATACATTGACTATTCAATGTCAGTGATTGTGGCTCGTGCTCTTCCGGATGTTAGGGATGGTTTTAAACCGGTTCATCGTCGTATCCTGTTTGGAATGAATGAGCTGGGTAATACATCCGACAAACCTTATAAGAAATCTGCGAGAATAGTTGGTGAGGTTTTAGGTAAATATCATCCACACGGCGATTCATCAGTATATTTTGCCATGGTGCGTATGGCCCAAAATTGGTCAATGCGCTATCCTTTGGTTGACGGACAGGGAAACTTCGGCTCTGTGGACGGTGATAGTCCTGCCGCTATGCGTTATACGGAGGCACGCTTGAGCAAGCTTGCCGAAGAGATGCTCCGTGATATCGATAAGGATACGGTGGATTTTCAATTGAACTTTGACGATACGCTAAAAGAACCAACCGTATTGCCTACTCGTATTCCTAACTTGTTGGTGAATGGCGCTTCCGGTATCGCTGTGGGTATGGCAACGAATATGCCTACTCATAACTTGAGCGAAGTGCTGGATGGTTGTGTGGCATATATCGATACGAAAGGCGAAATTGATGTGGATGGCTTGATGCAGCATATCAAAGCTCCCGACTTTCCTACCGGCGCTACTATTTATGGCTATGATGGCGTAAGAGAGGCTTTCCAAACAGGTAGGGGACGTATCGTTATTCGCGGTAAGGCGGAAATCGAGGTGGAGAATAATCACGAGAAGATTATCATTACGGAGATTCCTTATTTGGTGAATAAAGCTGAATTGATCAAAAATATCGCCGATCTGGTTAATGAGAAGCGTATAGATGGCATCTCTAACGTTAATGATGAGACGGACCGTAGCGGTATGCGTATTGTGGTGGATGTTAAACGCGACGCAAATTCCAGTGTCGTGTTGAATAAACTTTATAAACTTACCGCCTTGCAATCTTCGTTTAGTGTCAATAATATCGCGTTGGTGAACGGCAGGCCCCGTTTGTTGAACTTAAAAGACTTGATCAAGGCTTTTATCGATCATAGACATGAGGTGGTTGTGCGCCGCACGAAATTTGACTTGCGCAAGGCGGAGGAGAGAGCGCATATCTTAGAAGGACTTATTATCGCGTCTGATAATATAGATGAAGTAATAGCGATTATCAAATCCTCAAAAAGTCCGCAGGAGGCTATTGAGCGCTTAATCGGACGTTTCTCTTTGTCGGACGTGCAGGCTCGTGCGATCGTGGAGATGAGACTTCGTCAATTAACGGGACTGGAACAAGATAAATTAAGAGCCGAATATGAGGAAATTGAAAAATTAATCGCATATTTGAACGAAATTTTATCGAACGATGATCTTTGTATGAAGGTGATCAAAGATGAGTTGCTGGAAATCAAGGATAAATACGGCGATGGACGTAAAACGGATATTGTTTACGCTTCGGAAGAGCTAAATCCTGAAGATTTCTACGCGGATGATGAGATGATCATTACCGTATCGCACATGGGATACATCAAACGTACTCCGCTGAGCGAGTTTAGGGCACAAGGTAGAGGCGGTGTCGGAGCAAAAGGTTCCGAGACAAGAGACGAGGATTTTGTCGAATATATATATCCGGCTTCTATGCACGCTACGTTGTTGTTCTTTACGGCAAAAGGTAGATGTTATTGGTTAAAGGTATTTGAGATTCCGGAAGGCGCTAAAAACGCCAAGGGTCGCGCTATCCAAAATCTATTGAATATCGAAGCGGACGATAAGGTTCAGGCCTTTATCCGCGTGAAGAAATTGACGACAGATACAGAGTTTATCAACTCTCATTATTTGTTGTTCTGCACGAAGAAGGGCGTTATCAAAAAGACATTGCTTGAGGCTTATTCTCGTCCTCGCCAAAATGGCGTTAACGCGATTACGCTGCGTGAGGATGACGGATTGATCCAGGTATGTATGACTAATGGCAATAACGAGGTCATCATCGCTAATCGAAATGGCCGTGCTATTCGTTTCCATGAAAGCGCCGTACGTGTCATGGGCCGTACCGCATCGGGCGTTAAGGGTATGACACTTGATGATGATGATACGGACGAGGTGGTCGGTATGGTTTGCATCAAGGATCCGGAACAGGAGACAATCTTAGTCGTATCGGAACAAGGATATGGAAAACGCTCTTTAATAGAGGATTATCGTATCACTAATCGTGGCGGTAAGGGTGTTAAGACTATCAATATCACTGAAAAGACCGGAAAATTGGTGGCTATCAAGAATGTAACAGACGAAAATGATTTGATGATCATTAATAAGTCCGGTATCGCCATCCGTATGAAAGTGGCGGATTTGAATGTGATAGGTCGCGCTACTCAAGGTGTTCGCTTGATTAACTTGGAAAAGAGAAATGACGAGATTGCTTCTGTATGTAAAGTCCTGTCCGAAACGGAAGAGGAAATCGCGGAAGAAAAAGCGGAACACGAAGCTCAAGAGGAAAGCCAAAGAGTGGGGGACAATAGTAATGTTATCGAACCAGAAGAGGATATGGATCAAAACGATTCGGAGCAACCGGTTGATGACAATAATGAAACAATAGAATAATTTTAATTCAGAATAGAAATATTAATTTCAAAATTACTATCGCAATGAAACGAGTATTATTAACAGTGGCACTATGTGTCGCAGCATCAGCCTCTTTTGCACAGAAGAAAGCCGTAAGCGAGGCTCAAAGCATAGCTAAGGGTACAACTCCTGACTTCGCTGAGGCTAGAACTCTTATCAAGGGCGCTTTAGAAAACCCTGAGACAAAAGACGAAGCTAAAACATGGTACGTTGCCGGTTTTATTGAAGATCAACAGTTCAGCAATGAGAGAACTAAACAAGTTTTAGGACAACAGCCGAATGAGCCTGTGATGTATGAGGCATTAGGTAGCATTTTGCCATATTTTAAAAAGGCTTATGAGTTGGATCAACTTCCTAATGAAAAGGGTAAAGTAAAGCCTAAATTCACAAAGGACATCAAGAATATCTTGAGCTCTGACCATGTATATTACATCAATGGTGGCGCTTTCTATTTCGATCAAAAGGACTATAAGAAAGCTTACGATTTCTTTGAACAATATCTAGAGATCTCTGATCTACCTATGTTTAAGGATACTCAAGTCGCTGAAAGAGACTCTAACTTTATGACTGTTCAATTTTATGCGGCTGTTGCAGCTACTCAGTTGAACGATTCTCAAAAGGCTATCGCCGCTTTGGAACGCGCAAAGAATACAGATTATAGAGCAAGCGAGGTTTATCAGTACTTGTGTTATGAATATGAGCAAGCTAAGGATACCGTGAACTTGGAGAAGACTTTGGAGGAAGGTTTGAAAAAGTTCCCTGATGAGCAATATTTCTTGATGAGCCTTATCAACAATTACATCTATTCAAATAGAAATGAAAAGGCTATCGAATATTTGAATACAGCAATTTCTAAGGATCCGAATAACGCTCAGTTCTATGATGTTATGGGTCGTGTCTATGAGACTGGATTGAAAGATTACGCTAAGGCTGAAGAGTATTTCAAGAAGTCTTTGGAAATCAATCCTAATTATGTTGAGTCTTTGTCTAATTTGGGTCGTGTATACTACAACCAAGGTGTAAATAAACAAGGCGAAGCTAACATGATCAATGACGCTAAGCAATATCAAGAAGAATTGGCTAAGGCTAAGGAATTCTTTAAGCAAGCTCTTCCTTACTTCGAAAAAGCTCACCAAATGAAACCTGAGGAAAGAGAGTATATGACCGCTTTAAGAGGTATTTACTACAACTTGAATATGGGTGATAAATTTGAGGCTATCGAGGCTGAGATGAATAAGTAATTTAAATCTCATAAGATAATTAAGCAATGGGCTGTCTCTGTAATGGAGATGGCCCGTTTTCATTTGAGATGAAAAGAATGTTTCTGATGATAATTTTGATTCTTGAAAATTTTTTATTTGTAGATACATAAATAGGTGTTTTTTCTTTTTTTTGAATAATACTATTAAACATAATATCGATTATATGATAATAGATCTAAGGAAAGAACTATAAGCTTCCAAGCTATAAATTCAGTTCAAAGAAAAAGAAATAAATGCTTGCGCAAATTTCATATATAATAATTATTATTACCTTTGATAGCATTAACACAAAAATATATGCCATATGTTCAATAAAAAGACTTATATAGCCCGTCGGGCTAAATTGAAACAAGCGCTAGGTTCTGGTTTGTTGCTATTTTTAGGAAATGATGAGAGTGGCATGAACTATGCCGATAATACGTACAATTTCCGCCAAGATTCTACATTCTTGTATTTCTTCGGTTTACCCTATGCTGGACTGTCCGCTATTATCGATATAGATAATGATAAGGAAATCGTATTTGGCGATGAATTAACGATTGACGCAATCGTATGGATGGGAATCCAGCCTACGCTGAAAGAAAAAAGTGAAGCTGCTGGAATTCATGAAGTTCGTCCTTTTAAAGAAATTGAGACATATTTGAAAAATGCTCAACAAAAAGGTCAAATAATACATTATCTCCCCACCTATCGTCCTGAACATCAGATAAAGCTTTGGCATTGGCTGAATATTATGCCCGGTATGGAGAAGCCATCTGTTCCATTTATCATGGGTGTTGTTAATCAACGTATCTACAAGAGCGAAGAAGAGATCACAGAGATTGAAAAAGCTTGTCTTGTCACTGCAGATATGCATTTAACGGCAATGCGCACTGTACGTCCGGGTATTCGTGAGTGTGAAGTAGCTGCTGCTGTATCAGAAGTAGCTTATTCTCATAATTATGAGCTTTCATTCCCCACTATAGCTACAATAAATGGACAAACTCTTCACAATCATGACCATAGTAACATGATTAAGAGTGGAGATATGTTATTGCTAGACGCAGGTGCTGAGACTGAAATGGGATATGCAGGCGATATGTCTTCTACAATTCCTGCAGATCCTACATTTACTTCTAGGCAGAAAGAGATCTATGATATTCAAGTAGCTGCACATGAGGCTGCTGTTGCCGCATTACGTCCGGGTATACCTTTTGTTGATATCTATGAGCAGTCTTGCAAGGTCATTATGGAAGGATTAAAAGATCTTGGATTTGTGAAAGGTGATCCTATGGAAGCTGTAAAAGCAGGTGCGCATGCTATGTTTATGCCTTGTGGCCTAGGCCATATGATGGGTCTGGATGTTCATGATATGGAAAATTTAGGTGAGATGTACGTGGGATATAATGGACAACCAAAGAGTACGGAATTTGGCAGAAAGTCATTGCGTCTAGGACGTAAGCTTGAGCCTGGATTTGTTCTAACGATTGAACCTGGAGTTTATTTCATTCCTGAGTTGATGGATTTGTGGAGAAGTCAGAATAAATTCACTGAATTTATCAATTATGAGAAGTTGTTTACTTATAAAGATTTTGGTGGAATACGTAATGAGGAAGATTATCTAATTACGGAAAATGGTGCACGCATATTAGGCAAAAAAATTCCTTTGCATACAGAAGAAGTTGAATCTATTCGATAATAAATAATAGTTTTTTTAATTTTTACAAATGAAACAGGCTGTCACAAAAGTGAAATTGTGATGGCCTGTTTTATTTGTCTCAAGGTCTTGCCCGAAGACATTCTTCTCTCCTTTCTTAGCCTGAGATTAAAATTGTATTAGAAATAAGCGATTAATTTACTACCTATTAGACATTATATAGATTAATTTGTTATATGACTCATTTTGTGACTGATTCT
>CAUWMZ010000008.1:0-63613 GCA_963560035.1 uncultured Parabacteroides sp. | reverse complement strand
TTTTTAGTACCTTTGCAAGGTTTTTACACTAAAAGGCTTTGGGAAAATTTAAATTATATAATGTAGATTTGAAAAATCTCACTCTGGGAGTACATAATTTTGAGTATCTTTTGGAGAATAAGTTTTTTGTGGATATTGATGGGACGGAAGTACAAAAGGGTAGAGTTAAAGTCAGTCTTTCTGTAAAACGTTCATCAATGATGTTTGAAATGAATTTTCAAATAGAGGGAGTTGTATACGTTCCATGCGATAGATGTTTGGATGATGTAGAACTTCCTATAAATACGCACAATCGACTTATCGTGAAATTCGGTAAGGAATATGTAGAAGAGAGTGATGAAGTGGTCGTTATACCAGAGGAGGAAGGCTCAATAAATGTGGCTTGGTTCCTTTATGAATTTATCGCTTTAGCAGTGCCTATGAAACATGTTCATGCACCAGGAAAATGTAATAAAGCCATGGCGTTGAAATTAAAGAGGCATACAGCAAAAAGCATAGATGAAGAAAATGACTTAGAAGATGATTTAGGGGGAGAAGATTTAATGTCGGATGAGGATATTGAAGAAACCCATATTGATCCTCGTTGGAACGCTCTAAAGGGTTTGTTGGGAAATGATAACAATTAAATAAATAAAACAATGGCACATCCTAAAAGAAGACAAGGTAAGACAAGAACAGCCAAGAGAAGAACTCATGATAAGGCTGTAGCTCCAACAATGGCAATTTGCCCAAACTGTGGCGCATGGCATGTTTATCACACAGTATGTGGTGAGTGTGGTTATTACAGAGGTAAGTTAGCGATTGAAAAAGAAGCTGCCGTGTAAGTTTATCGGCTTACGTGGTTAGATAAACGAAAGAAATAGCCCTAAAAGTTTTTTTAGGGCTTTTTTTTAATTGGTATAAGGAGCCTTTTATTTTTTAGTTATGGATAAGATTAATGCGGTTATCACAGGAGTTGGTGGATATGTTCCTGAAGATGTATTGACTAATGAAGATATCTCAAAGATGGTTGATACAACGGATGAATGGATCATGACTCGTGTGGGAATCAAAGAGCGCAGAATATTGAAGGGAGAAGGTAAAGGTCTCTCTTTTATGGGTATACGAGCTGTAAATCAGCTGCTTGAAAAAACAAACGTAAATCCAGAGGATGTGGAGGTTCTATTGACCGCTACAACTACTCCGGATCATCACTTTCCTACGACCTCTTCAATTATCGCCTATCATACAGGTTGTAAGAATGCTATGACCTTTGATATGCAAGGGGCATGTGCGGGATTCCTTTACGCATTGGAAACGGGTGCTAATTACATTCGTTCTGGGCGTTATAAAAAGGTTGTAGTGGTGGCTGGTGATAAAATGACAGCTATTACGGACTATACTGATCGTACAACTTGTCCATTGTTTGGCGACGGATGTGGTGCCGTTTTATTAGAGCCGACAACAGAAGAGCTTGGCGTTATGGATACGATTTTACGAACGGACGGAGTTGGTTATTCTCACTTGATTATGAAATCAGGAGGTTCTGCTTATCCTCCTAGCCATGAGACAGTGGATAATCGTGAGCATTTTGTCTATCAAGATGGTAAATATGTATTTAAATATGCAGTCTCTTATATGGCAGATGTAGCAGCAGAGATTGCGGAACGCAATCATTTGACACATGATGATATCGCATGGATTGTTCCTCATCAGGCTAATTTGCGTATCATTGATGCGACTGCTAAGCGTTTAGGAGTTGATATGGATAAGGTGATGATCAATATTCAAAAATATGGAAATACCAGTGCCGGGACAATTCCTCTTTGTCTTTGGGAGTGGGAAGATCGTTTGAAGAAAGGCGATAATTTAATTCTTGCTGCATTTGGTGCAGGATTTACGTGGGGATCAATTTATCTGAAATGGGGATATGATGGAAAAAAAGCATAAATCGGGATTTGTAAATATCGTTGGCAACCCAAATGTTGGTAAATCAACGTTGATGAATCGTTTGGTCGGGGAACGAATTTCTATTATTACTTCCAAGGCTCAAACAACAAGGCATCGTATAATGGGTATTGTAAATACTGACGATATGCAAATTGTCTATTCAGACACTCCGGGAGTCTTGCGACCAAACTATAAATTGCAAGAGTCCATGCTTAATTTCTCTCAATCAGCCTTAGGCGACGCCGATGTGCTTCTGTATGTCACAGACGTTGTTGAGACAACCGATAAAAATAATGAGTTTCTAGTGAAGGTTCAGGCATTGGATTGCCCTATTTTGCTATTAATTAATAAAATAGATCAATCGAATCAAGAAACCTTAGAAAAACTTGTAGCACAATGGAAGGAGCTTTTGCCGAATGCGGAAATTATTCCAATTTCTGCTCTATCAAATTTTAATATAGACTATGTGAAGCATCGTGTGATGGAGTTGATGCCTGATTCGCCACCCTATTTTGAGAAAGACGCTTTGACTGATAAACCTGCACGTTTCTTTGTGACAGAGATCATTCGAGAGAAGATTTTGCTGTACTATCAAAAAGAGGTGCCCTATTCGGTTGAAGTAGTTGTAGAGCAATTTAAGGAAGACGAGACGATGATTCATATCAAGGCGCTCATCGTTGTAGAACGCGATTCCCAAAAGGGAATTATCATTGGACATCAAGGGCTAGCATTGAAGAAGGTTGGTGCTATGGCCCGGAAAGATATCGAACGATTCTTTGGCAAGAAGGTATTTTTGGAAATGTTCGTCAAAGTAGAGAAAGATTGGCGTAACAGAGATAATTTGTTGAAGAACTTTGGTTATCAACTGGACTAATAATAGCATACGAAAGGAAATTTTATGGGAAATATAGTTGCGATAGTAGGTAGACCCAATGTGGGGAAGTCAACTTTGTTTAACCGTTTGACAGGTACACGTCAAGCTATAGTAAACGAGGAAGCTGGTACTACACGTGATCGTCAGTATGGTAAAGTTGAATGGATAGGAAAAGAATTTTCCTTGATTGATACTGGCGGATGGGTAGTTAACTCGGAAGATGTTTTTGAGGAGGAGATCAATAAGCAGGTAAAAGTAGCCATTGAAGAGGCTGATGTTATTCTTTTCGTGGTGGATGTGCAAAATGGCATGACCGATTTGGATATGGAGGTCGGTGAAATTTTGCGTCGTTGTAAGAGACCTGTCATTGTTGTGGCTAATAAGGCAGATAATTATATGATGCATGCTGTATCTGCGGAGTTCTATTCTTTGGGACTAGGAGATCCAGTTTGTATTTCTGCGATTAACGGATCTTGCACAGGAGATTTGCTTGATCAGATTATTAAGGTTTTACCTGAGGATAAACAAGAGGTATTAGAAGAGGAGCTTCCGCGTATTACTATTATTGGTCGGCCGAATGCAGGTAAATCATCCTTAATTAATGCGTTTATTGGTGAGGATAGGCATATTGTGACGGATATCGCTGGAACAACACGTGATTCAATCTATACGAAATACAATAAGTTTGGTCTTAATTTTTATTTGGTAGATACGGCAGGTATTCGTAAAAAAGGAAAGGTGAATGAAGATTTAGAATATTATTCTGTTATTCGTTCAATTCGTTCAATTGAAAATTCGGATGTTTGTATTTTGATGCTTGATGCTACACGTGGTATTGAAAGTCAGGACATGAATATTTTCTCATTGGTGCAGAAAAATAAGAAAGGATTAGTGGTCTGCGTGAATAAGTGGGATTTGGTGGAAGATAAGAGTCAAAAGGTGATTGATTCGTATACGAACGCTATCCGTTCTCGCTTAGCTCCATTTACGGATTTCCCTATTCTATTTATTTCAGCCCTAACAAAGCAACGTATATTTAAGGTTTTGGAGACAGCAAAGGAAGTTTATGAAAATCGTTCGAAACGTGTGTCAACAGCGAAACTTAACGAAGTTATGCTCCCTATTATTGAGAACTATCCACCGCCAGCTTGGAAGGGTAAATATATTAAAATTAAGTATATAACTCAGCTTCCGGCAGGTAGTGTTCCATCATTTGTATTCTTTTGTAATTTACCACAGTGGGTTAAGGAACCATATAAACGTTTCCTTGAGAATAAAATTCGTGAAAACTGGGATTTTACTGGTACACCAATTAATATATTTATTCGCGAGAAATAGAAGATATATAGTATAAAAAAGAGAAGGAAATCATTTTCCTTCTCTTTTTTATATGCTTATGGGAGGTGAAGGGAGATGATGAACTAAAATATATTTCTTTTTTATTATTACGTTTAGATTTTTCAGTTTTTGTTTTGGAAGCTTCTTTTTGCTTTGTCATCTTATCGCTTTTTGTCTTTCATGTTTTAATTGCGATCTTTGTGTATTTCAGTTAAGTAAATTTTAAGAGAATGAAAATATCAATGATTATTTCCACCTATAATCGTCCGGATGCTTTAAGTGTATGTTTAGATAGTATTTTGCATCAAACGCATATTCCAGATGAGATTATTATCGGTGATGATGGTTCAGGAGATGAGACTAAAGAAGTGATAGATGCTTTTCGAGTAAAAATCTTGATGCCAGTTCATCACTTGTGGCATGAAGATAGAGGATTTCGCCTTGCCATGATGCGTAATAAGTGTATTGCGCATGCTTGTGGTGACTATATCATACAAATTGATGGAGATGTTTTCTTGCATCCGAAGTTTGTAGAAGATCATGTTTTGTTTGCCCATAAGGGATATTATTTGAAGGGAGGTCGTGTGAATCTAGATCGTGCACTTACAGCTGATATTTGTCATGCAGGGATTTACAGACCCATTTATCCTTGGACAAGGGGGATAGAGCGCCGTCCAGAGAATGCGATTCATTGTTTATCATTATCTCATTTATTGTCGGATATCTATGGTAAGAGAAGTTCTCCGGTTCTAGGTTGTAATGTTTCTTTTTTTAGAGAGGATGTATTGCTTGTCAATGGTTATGATGAGTTCTTTGAAGGCTGGGGAGGAGAAGATGAAGATTTGATAAACCGCATGATACATAATGGTTGTAAACGCCGTTATATGAAGTTTTGCGGTATCGTATATCATCTTTGGCACGAGGATAAATTTATATATAATCAAGCGAAAAATATGGCTTATAAGAAAGAGCGAAAGAGGATTAAAGCAGTCTATTGTGAGAACGGGATAGATAAATATTTGCATTAAGCATAGTTATAAGAGAAAGTAGGCGGGTGCGTATTCTATTTCTATATATGGAATAGGTTCGCACCCGCTTATGTTTTAGTATGGTATAAGTTTATCTTTTAGAAGGAGTTTAGAAGTAGGCTTAGCTTGTTGACCATCTCCGCAGGAGATAGTTTTGTTTGGGCTAACCCTTCGGGGGTAAACATAGAGACTGCTTTATTCAGTTTTTCTAATTTGCTTTTTGCGCCTTTTTGTTTGAGTTCCTCTCGAAGGAGTCGTATTTTTTCGCAATCCTGTATACCTTCTATAAGTCGCTCAAAGCGGATAGAGCTGCGTGGTCCGGGATAAATGCTATATGTATCTCCTGCAGCCCATGTCCTGAAGCGTGAGTCTCGTAGTGGGTCTGTTGTCCAGCTATTGACAGCCCAGCGTAGATAACCGTCATAACCACCTGCTATGGCGTGAAGTGCAGTCCATGTAGCTTCTGCTGGGTTAGAGAATGTGAACATATTTGGGAATGCCTCGGAGCAGCAGGTATAGACAGTGCTGATTTGTCCTTTTTGTTTGCGCTCTGCTTTTACATCAGCGGGAAATTTATGTCCATATGGTATGCTGAGATAATAAAGATCGGCTTGAATTTCAGGGTGATAGTTTCCTGCTAGTGTTATCTTGAATTCAGGGTCAGCATCTTTTATTACTTTGATGGCTTCTCTCATAGCTTCCATGGGTCGTTCATCCATTGAGATGGCGGTTTTTTCGAACCATCCTTTTTTACGTAAATGTTTGGAGAAATCTTTTAGGAATGATCCCCAGTAATCAGCATAGGCTTTTTCTCCAGGTTTCGTGTTGATAAATTGAATACGGTTTGTAGCTTCATCATAGTAATCGAAATTCAATGCCCATGGAATCATGGTATAGCAGCTGATTAGTCCATTGATGCCAATATCGTTCATCATGAAATCCACCCATTTGTCAAAAACAGCATAGTTATATTTCCACGAGCCGTCTAACTTCTTTATGCGTGTTACCATGCTGTCGAAATGATCCTCTGTTTGTCCTGCCCACGGTTTATGCATGATGCTTGTTGTGATGGATCTTTGTCCTGCGTCAGCAAGCATTTTCATGATGGGTCTTAAGGCATTGAAATGTTCCTCGCTCCATAAAGGTACTTGATAATATCTTGCTACGGCGTATGGATTTTGCCATAAGTCGAGATTGAAGCTCCAATCTTTCGGTTCAGGAAGTGTTCTCTGTATCACTTCTACCTCCATCTCGAGTGTCATAGGTTTTATGTCATTAGCATGAAGTGTCATAGAACCTTTATATAGTCCAGGATTAGCGTTTCTTGGTATGCGTATATTGATCCATATTGGTTGTGTGGTTCTTTTTTTTATATCCATCACTTTTACGATGTCTAAAGCGTCTGCTACGATTGAAGAGTCCCATTCTGCCTTGTTCTCTCGATTGCTGCATCCTCCGTTACCGTTTTTATTCAGTTCGTCTGTCATGACATAGCGTACAAAGCTGGCCTTGATGGCATTGGCTGGAATAACATTTTTTTCGAAATGTAGATCACTGACGGATATGGTAGCATTTTTTACATCTAGCTTTGTCCATAAGACTGCTTGCGCATTTATTCTTTCCCCTTTCCATGCTTTCCCTTTCCATCGAGTACTTATTTTTATGTTAGGCACGTTCAGTTTTGCATACCTTAAGTCTGTTGTCCCCCAACTTAAATAAGTAGGTTGGTCCATTTTATCCCAAATTGTGTTGTCATCATGTGGTTTTGTGTCGGTCAGTTCTGTGTAATCGTTTAGCGGATACTTTTCGTTTCGCTGTGCATCGATAGTCATCGAACAAAGCGCCAATGTGGCGCAAATCAACAAAGTGCGTTTCATGTCATTGAGCTTTTTAGTTAACGTCGCAAAGATAGCTCTAAATCGCAGAAAAACTTTTGTTCGCTTAGCTTTTCACACAGTTTTTCATCTTTCTACTTGTCTATAGATGGAGAGATAGTTTCGACATCGTGCATATAAAAAGTGGCGAATAAATTCTATCTTTGCTCTCTATTCATGAGATATAAGATTATATGAGAGATTTTATCCGTATCCTGAGGCGCTTTGTGCCGCCTTATAAGACCTACATGATTTGGAATATTGTGTTTAATGTTCTTTCAGCTTTGCTGAATCTATTCTCGTTTGCATTAATTATCCCTATTCTGCAGATTTTATTTAAGATAAACAAAGACGTTTATGAGTTCATACCGTGGAATTTTGATATTAGTAGTTGGGAGTCGTGGAAAGCATTGCCAGAATTATTGAAGAATAATTTCTTTTGGTATGTCTCGGACATAATTCAGACGAGCGGTGGTTCATTTGCGTTGATTATGCTTGGCTTGTTTTTGATCGTCTCGACTTTCCTTAAGGTGGCTACGATGTATATGGCTTTTTATACAATGATTCCGATTCGTACAGGTGTTGTACGTGACATACGAAATCAAATCAATCGTAAAATAACGCAACTCCCATTAAGCTTTTTTTCAGAGGAGCGTAAGGGTGATATCATAGCTCGTGTATCTGGTGACGTTAATGAGATAGAAGCTTCAATTATGAGTTCGTTGGACATGTTGTTCAAGAATCCAATATTAATCATTATTTACTTGATAGGCATGATTGTGATCAGTTGGCAGTTGACGCTGTTTGTTTTGATACTTTTGCCTATGGCGGGCTATGTGATGGGGCAAGTCGGTAAGAAATTGAAGCGTAAGTCGCTTGAGGGTCAACAGCAATGGGGGGGATTGATGAGTCAAATAGAGGAGACATTGGGTGGCCTTCGTGTAATTAAGGCTTTTAATGCGGAGAAAAAAATACAAGAGCGTTTTGAACGAACAAATGAAATGTTTCGTAGCTTGACAAATCGTGTATATCGTCGTCAGCAGATGGCCCATCCGATGAGTGAGTTCCTTGGAACGACAACGATTGCTATCGTTTTGTGGTATGGTGGTACGCTTATCTTGAGTGAACATAGTCCAATTGATGCACCTACGTTTATTTATTATTTGGTGATTTTTTATAGTATTATCAATCCTGCGAAGGATTTGAGTAAATCGGTTTATGCAATACAGAAGGGATTAGCATCTATGGTACGTGTGGATAAGATTTTACAAGCTCCAACAGATATACATGATCCACAATCTCCTCGTCCAATTCATTTAATGGAAAAGATTAGCTATGAGAATGTTTGGTTTAAATACCAAGAGAAATGGGTGCTGAAGGGTATCAATTTAGAGATAAAAAAGGGTACAACAGTAGCGCTTGTTGGACAATCAGGTTCTGGAAAGAGTACGTTGGTGGATTTGCTTCCGCGTTTCTATGATGTTAATAAGGGAAACATACGAATAGATGGCGTTGACATTCGTGATGCGTCGCTTTACGATTTGAGAGGTTTGATGGGTAATGTCAATCAAGAGGCGATCCTTTTTAATGATACATTTTTTAATAATATTGCTTTTGGTGTTGAAGGAGCTACGATGGAGCAAGTTGAGGAAGCAGCACGTATTGCTAATGCCCACGAGTTTATCATGGCAAGTGAGAAAGGTTATGATACGAATATTGGAGATCGTGGAGGAAAGCTATCTGGGGGTCAACGTCAGCGTATTAGCATCGCTCGTGCTATTCTGAAAAATCCTCCCATTTTGATATTGGATGAAGCGACATCGGCGCTTGATACTGAGTCTGAGCGTTTGGTACAAGAGGCTTTGGAAAATTTGATGAGAAACCGAACGACTGTAGTGATTGCTCATCGTCTGTCAACAATTCGAGGAGCGGATGAGATTTGCGTGATGCATGAAGGTGAGATAGTGGAACGAGGTCGTCATGAGGAGCTTATTGCATTGAATGGCTATTATAAACGTCTTTGTGATATGCAAAGTTTTTAGAGACAAACTTAATATGAACAAATAAATCAATCAAGAAACATGAAAAACGCATGTATGTTAATGGCCTTGGCGCTTCTTTTGGGGTGTAGCTTACCCAATGCTCGCTCAGGAGGGAAAGTTGCTTATTATTTTGATCAACCTGCACAAATCTGGGAAGAAAGATTGCCATTAGGTAATGGCCGAATAGGTCTGATGCCGGATGGAGGGATAGAACAGGAAAACATATTGTTGAATGATATCTCTTTGTGGTCTGGAAGTAAACAAGATTCAAACAATCCAAATGCCTATTATTCGTTAGCGGGTATTCGTCGCTTGTTATTTGAAGGGAGAAATGATGAAGCTCAGTCTTTGATGTATCAAACTTTTGTTTGCAAGGGTGCTGGCAGCAATTTGGGTGATGGTGCGAATGCTCCTTATGGGAGTTTTCAATTGTTTGGTAATTTGTCGATTCGCTATATGTATCCAAATACTTCGGATACTATCGCAGGTTATCGCCGTTCTTTGAATATGAGTGAGGCGATTGCTTCAGTATCTTTTAAACGTGGAGGAGTGAATTATAAGCGTGAGATGTTTACCTCGTTCGCAGAGGATTTAGGTGTGATTCATTTGGTGGCTGACGCTGATCGTTCATTAAATTTCACTTTAGGTTTGGATCGCCCGGAGCATGCTACAGTTTCTGTAGAGGGCAAAGATCTGATTATGAAAGGTCAATTGCCAGATGGTGTGGATAGTGTTGTGGCTCGAGGAATGCGTTTTGCTTCTCGTGTGCGTGTCCTATTGCCAAAAGGAGGCTATTTGAGCTCAACAGATCGTTATGTATCAGTGCGTAGTGCTTCAAAAGCGATCGTTTTGGTTAGTTTGGGAACAGATTATTTTGATAAGGAGCATTGGGAAGATCATATAAAGGAGGTTTTGGAGAAAGCTCAGTTAAAAGACTATTCTATATTGCGTCGGGAACATGCAGAAGCTTATGGTTCATGGTTTAATCGTGTCTCATTAGATTTAGGAAAGAGCGATCGTGATGAGTTGCCGATAGATCAACGTTTGGCAGCTTTCGAGCAGGATAAGAGTGATCCATCATTGGCTGCTCTCTATTTTCAATTTGGGCGTTATTTGTTGATATCTTCTACTCGCCGGGGATTATTGCCTCCTAATTTGCAGGGTTTATGGTGTAATACAATTCACACACCATGGAATGGCGATTACCATTTGAATATTAATTTACAGATGAATCATTGGCCTGCGGAGGTGACTAATCTGTCGGAGTTGCATATGCCTCTTATTGAATGGACAAAGAGGCAGGTACTTAGTGGAGAGAAAACGGCGAAAGCCTTTTATAACGCTCGGGGTTGGGTGACACATATCTTAGGGAATGTATGGGATTTTACGGCTCCTGGAGAACATCCTTCTTGGGGAGCTACGAATACTTCTGCGGCTTGGTTGTGTGAGCATCTATTTACGCACTATCAATATACGATGGATAAAGAATATTTAAAGAGTGTCTATCCGACAATGAAGGGTGCGGCTCTTTTCTTTGTGGATATGTTAGTGCAAGATCCTCGTACGAAATATTTGGTGACAGCACCAACGACTTCGCCTGAGAATGCTTATAAAATGTCGAATGGAAGTGTAGTGAGTGTATGTGCTGGCTCAACAATGGATAATCAAGTCTTACGAGAGCTGTTTACCAATACGATTGAGGCTGCGGGTATTTTAGGTGTTGATAGTGCTTTCGTTCGGGAGCTTTCGGAAAAAAGAGATCGTTTAATGCCGACAACGATCGCTAAGGATGGTCGTGTGATGGAATGGCTTGAGGAGTATCAGGAAGTAGAGCCAACGCATCGTCATGTCTCTCATTTATATGGGTTGTATCCTGGTAATGAGATAACAGTAGAACATACGCCAGTGTTGGCGGAGGCTGCACGAAAGTCATTGGTCGCTCGTGGCGATCAAAGCACAGGTTGGTCAATGGCATGGAAAATTAATTTTTGGGCTCGTTTGCATGATGGAGACCATGCCTATAAATTGCTTTCGGATTTGTTACGTCCTTGTGTAGATGGTGCTACAAAGAAGGTGAAAGGTGGTGGAACTTATCCTAATTTGTTTTGTGCGCATCCTCCATTTCAGATCGATGGTAATTTAGGGGGAACTGCGGGAATAGCAGAGATGTTAGTGCAAAGTCAAACCGGTGTGATTGAATACTTACCGGCCTTGCCTGCAGCTTGGAAAGAGGGAAGTTATTCTGGTTTGAAAGTGCGTGGTGGCGGTGTCGTTTCTGCTAAATGGTCCGCTGGAAATTTAACGGAAGCTACATTGAAAGCTCTGGTGCCAGGAACATTTAAGATTAAGTTGCCGGCTCATTCTGAAAATTTGAGTATTAAGAAAGATTCAAAAGCTATGTCACTTCCAATAATAGATGGAATGTTGTCTGTTGATTTGTTGGCTGGAGAAGAGTTGATTTTACAGTTTTAATATAGTAAGTAATTATGAAAAGAAGGGGCATCTTTCATAGATGCCCCTTCTTTATTTCTTCTTCCTCTTGTAGTTTTGCCTCTTTCTTTTGGATGATACTGATAAAGGAGGAGCTAATGATACCGGTAGGGATAGCAACCATGGCAACTCCTATTAGGCAAATAATACTACCGAGTAATTTACCCAAAAGAGTGATGGGATAGATATCGCCATAGCCTACTGTGGCGAATGTAACTATAGCCCACCAGCAACCATCTCCTATGTTCCCAAAGGCTTCAGGCTGAGCGCTTCGTTCGATATAATACATTAAGATGCCAGAGAAACAGATCATGATTAGGCAGGCTGTATAAGCAGTGATAAGCTCGTCTTTTACGGTAACGAGTGCTTTGCCTATAATTCTAAAGGATCGAGAATGGCGAATAAGTTTAAATATAACAAAGATATAGGGTAATACAATCATGTGAAGGAGTGGCGAATTCCAATAAATGTAGGTGAGTACGCAGGGTAATATAGCGACGAAATCAACAAATCCGTAAAAAGATAAGCAATATTTAAGACGCGCTATTGGTGATTTTTTGTTTGGATAAAGTGCGGGAGCTGAAAAAATTCTTGCGATATATTCCATTAAAAATACGAATGATGATATATAGGTCATTCCAAAGAGTAGAATTTTATATTTTCGCATCTCAGCGAATGAGCTTGTGATAATAGATATGATGGAGGCAAAAATAAAGAATAAAGCAAAATAGTGAACAAAATTGCTTGAAAGAAAATGTAATACATATTCTTCTAATTTCCTGGTAGCTAAATAAACTTGCTTCATTATAGTGAAATTTGTAGATGTTTTGTTTTTTATTTCTATATGACATTATCTGAATAACGCCTCAATAAATTATTTAGTATATTTGTGATTTAAACGTTATATTGATAGTGATTGTTACTTTTTTATGACGCAAAATTAGAAACAATTCATATATCGTCAAATAAATTTATAATTTTTGATTTTGAATAAATAAATTGCTCAAAATACAGAGAAGTGTGCAATAAATAGTGTATATCGATCGATTTTGTAAGAAATAGTATCTATAATTCATTTTAATATTTATCTTTGCCGCCGTTTTTTAAATTTTAATAAAATAGGAGTTTTTAAAAATGAAGAGAGTATTAGTTCTTATTTTAGCTTTAATGACAACAGGCCTTATTCAGGCGCAAAAAGCAATGGATGGAGTTGGTCTTGCGGATAATTGGTCTGTAGGATTTAATGCGGGTGTAACTACACCGTTATCTCATAGTGCATTTTGGGGTAATATGCGTTCAGTGTTAGGTGTGGGTGTTTCAAAGCAATTGACACCAGTTTTTGGATTGGGTCTTGAGGCAATGACTAGTATCAATACAACATCTAGTCTTACAGCTTTTGATAATACGAATATTAGCCTTTTAGGTGCGGTAAATTTGAATAACTTATTTGCTGGTTACCTTGGTGAACCTCGTTTTTTTGAAGTTGAGGCTGTAGCTGGTTTAGGTTGGTTGCATTATGCGAAAAATGGTGCTGGTGATATGAATAGCATGTCTTCTAAGCTTGGCTTTAACTTTAATTTCAATTTAGGAGAAAATAAAGCTTGGACTTTAGCTATTAAACCGTCATTGGTTTATGATATGAATGCCAATGGAACTGATAATGTCGTGTTTGATGTAAATCGTGCGGCATGGGAAATCTCAGCTGGTGTGAAGTATCATTTCTCATGTGCTAATGGTAAGCGTCACGCTTCTTTTGCTAAACTTTATGATCAGGCAGAAGTTGATGCGTTAAATGCTCAGGTTTCTGATTTACGTGCGGATGTTGAGAATAAAGCGAACGCTATTGAAGAGGCTAATGATAAGGTTGCCGCTTTAGAGAAAGAATTAAATGACTGCAAGAATCAAGGTCCGAAAATTGTAAAGGATACGATTACGAATCATAAGAAAACATTAGAGTCTGTGGTTACATTCCGTCAGGGAAGAAATTCTATTGATGCGTCTCAAACTCCGAATGTAGAGCGTATCGCTACATATTTGAAGAATCATAAAGAAGCGACAGTATCTATTAAGGGATATGCTTCTCCAGAGGGAAAGGCCGAGATTAACGCTCGTATCGCAAGGCAGCGTGCGGAGGCAGTTAAGAGCATGTTGGTAAGCCGTTATAAAATTTCTTCTAGCCGTATTTCTGCCGAAGGACAAGGTGTTGGTAATATGTTTGAGGAGCCAGATTGGAATCGTGTAAGTATTTGTACGATTCAAGAAAACTAAGCATTGTTTTTTGAGTTAGTTGATAGTGTAGAGGTCCCATCTTTAGATATTGTCTAAAGGTGGGACCTCTTAATTTGTCTATACGATAAGTTTGGATTTTTAGGTTAATAGAGTGGTAATCGATAAATAAATCCTAAGGCTAATCGTAGTTGATCATTTATGCCGGCGCCTTGTGTCGTGGCTTGTTGCGTTAGTTTGTATGTTCTGCCCATAGCGGCTAAGAATAAGTGGAGATTATTGTCTCCCATCGGATAGAATTCAATTCCTCCTTGATATCCCCATGCTGTACGATATTTCCCTTTCTCGAATTCTCCATGAGTTTTATAAGTAGAGGCTGTTTCGTACATACCTTTTGCGAAAGCTTTCCACTTCGGATGAAATTGATATTGTACTTCACTTACTAGTGATAGGTAATCTACGTTTTTCATGCAAATCGGAACTTCTTCTTCTGTCTCATCGCTGAATAATGATGTTATGATGCCAAGAGGATCGAGTTCTCCACGTGAATACATAACATCGAAATAAGCATAGAGTGGTCCAAATGTTATGCTTTGTCCAGTAAAAATATTAAACATATATCTACCTTTCGCTTGTTCGGTGGAAGAAATAGAGTAGCGCATGTTAAGATGTTGATCGAAAAATTCTCCATTCCAGTTTAAAGTATAAAATAGGGGTACTTTGGGTTTGCTGACGTCTTCCAGTAATCGGCCAAAGGCATCTTCCATTGATCCTGTTTTGTTGTTTGTGATCTCAAAGCGGATCTCTTGAGATGTGTTAGGTTGGTATCCAATGGCGATACCTGCAAGATAGCAAGGTGAAAATTCATTCATATCACTATATTCGTAGATCATTAATGGATTTTTTTCATATTCGAAACCTCCATAAAAAGCGTCGAGCTTTCCGGCGCTTAACGTTAGTCGCTCGTTAATTTTATATCCGATATAAGCATATTCGATAGATTTATTAAGGTTGTCTAAGACTTGTCCATCATGGTTGCCATTGAGCGCTTGGCGATACCAATAAAAGAGTTTGTCATTGATTTCTCCAGAAATGTCAATCTTGATGTTTTTAAAGCGAAAGGCAATCTCGTCCATTTTGCCTGAGATAAAGTCGGCATCGAGTCCTGCGTGCATTTCTAAATTTAGATTGATAGCTTTGCTGCGCTTTGGAATTTTAGTTACATATTCAAAAAGAGATACGTTAGCGGAGTCTTGTGGAGAAATAGGTGAATTTGTTTGGCCATAAAACGGCAAAACGATACTACCCGCTAAAAGTAGTACCGAAAGCCAAGCCACTGTAGCTCGTCTCATATCGTTATTTGATGTTGATTAGTAAGTGGCTTCAAAGATAGGCATTATTGCTCAGTTTTGCCTATATGCTTCATTACCTTAGCGTCAAGATAGAATATTAACTCTTCGGCTATATTTGTACAATGATCTCCGAAGCGTTCCATTTTTCGAATGATACCAGCAATATAAAGTCCAGCTAGAGCACTGCTTTTATGTTCTTCGATATATTTGGCTATAATGGGTGTAGAACTATGGTTTATCTCATCGATGATATTATCTTTTAAAAAGATGCGTGAAGCTATTTCAGAATCTTCTTTCTCAAATGCTTCTTTAGTCAATGAGATCATGCTGAGGAGTTCGGTTAGCATTTCTTCTACACGAGTCTCTTTGATAAGTTGTGGATCTAAGGGTTCGCCTTCTGGTAGATTACCTGCGAAACGGGCGATGCTTTCCGCAAAGTCTCCTAGTCGTTCCAAGTTCGTGTTTATTTTGAACATGGCTAAAACAAATCGTAAGTCGATAGCTACCGGTGCATAAAGAGCGATAATATCTTCGCAATCACTGTCTATTTTCAGTTCGAAAGCGTTTACACGGCGTTCTCTGCTAATGACTTTATAAGCAAGTTCTTTATCACCACTAAGCATTGCTTCTCCCGCATTATATAATTGTTGGTGGACAAGAGCCCACATTTCGCTGATACTATTTTTTAAAGCTTGGATTTCTTCCTCTATAACTTTCATGCTATTTTAGTTTTCAAAGTTTGACAATCAATTTGTGATTAACCAAATCGCCCTGTGATATAATTTTGTGTGGATTCTTTCTCGGGGTTGGTGAAAATTTTGCGTGTATTTCCAAACTCGATGAGTTCTCCTAAATAGAAATAGCCTGTTTTGTCACTTACACGAGCTGCTTGTTGCATGTTGTGAGTGACGATTACGATCGTGTAATCTTTTTTTAACTCATGGACAAGATCCTCTATTTTGCTGGTAGAGATAGGGTCCAGAGCGGAGGTTGGCTCATCCATTAAGAGGATTGAAGGGGAGATAGCCAACGCTCTTGCGATACATAAGCGTTGTTGTTGTCCTCCTGATAATGCGAATGCGGATTCTTTAAGTTTATCTTTTACCTCATCCCAAAGAGCCACTTGCTTAAGTGTTTTTACGATTGTTTCTTCGATGTAATTTTCATCTTTGATACCATTCACACGCAATCCGTAAGCTACATTCTCGTAGATTGTCTTAGGAAAAGGATTAGGCTTTTGAAAGACCATGCCGACATTTTTGCGTAGTTGATCTACCTTTTCCTCTTTACTGTATATATTTCTCCCGTCAATTAATATTTCTCCTTCCATATGAGTATCTGGAATTAAGTCATTCATGCGGTTAAATAGGCGAAGAAATGTAGATTTTCCACAACCTGACGGACCGATAAAGGCTGTGGATGTGTTCGCTTCAATTTCCATAGATATGTTCTTTAGCGCATGGAAATCTCCGTAATAAAAGTTTATGTTTTTAGCGTCAATCTTTATCATAATGTAGTTGTTGATTTTAATTCATTTTGACCTTCTTTGCAAAGTAGCTACGTAAAGCGTTTGCCAAGAGATTTACTAATAACACGATTGCGATCAATACGAGGGCTGTTCCATAAGCCATACCTCTGGAGGCTTCGATATCTGTTCCACTTGTAGAGATAACATATAGATGATAAGGCAACGCCATGCATTGATCGAAAATACTTTTAGGTAGTTGAGGTAAGAAATAGGCCGCAACGGTAAATAAGATGGGTGCGGTTTCTCCTGATACACGTCCAATGGAAAGAATTAATCCTGTAATGATATTAGGGAAAGCCATTGGTAAGATAACCTTCTGTATGGTTTGTAATTTTGTGGCGCCTAAAGCTAAACTTCCGTATCTGAATGAGTCATCGATGCTTTTTAGGGCCTCTTCTGTTGTCCTTATGATTAGTGGCAATGACATTAACGCTAATGTAAATGAGCCTGCGATAATAGAATCTCCCCATCCTAATGTGTTTACGAACAAGGACATGCCGAATAAGCCGAAAACTACAGATGGAACACCACTTAAGTTGTTTGTCATGATTCGAATAAAACGGATAAGCTTGCCGTTGGTGGCATATTCATTCATATAAATACCACTCATGATGCCTATCGGAAAACTAATTAAGCTGCTGCCGATAACGAGATATAATGTACCTATAATGGCTGGGTAAATACCTCCTGAAGTCATACCTTCTTGTGGCGCTTCTGTTAGAAATTCCCAGCTAATTACGTTTGCTCCTTTTATGATAATAAATCCCAAAATAATAAATAGGATAGCTACAACAGAGAAGCTTAAAAGTGTAAAGAATCCAAAAGCGATTTTTTGAGCGATTCTCTTTCGTCTGTCTATATTTCCTAAATGTTGAATTGGTGTCATTTCTTTTTAGATTTTACGTTTGGATGTGATGTATTCTACCGCTATGCTTAAAACTAATGTGATTAAGAATAAAACAACTCCCAAGAGAAATAATGCTTGATAATGTGCTCCTCCTGCAGGCGCTTCTCCAAGCTCGGCAGCTATTGTCGCCGGAATGGTACGTACGGGTTCAAAGAATGATGTTGGTATAATAGCTGCGTTACCTGTAACCATTAATACAGCCATTGTTTCGCCTATCGCACGGCCAATACCTAAAACGACTGCGGATGTAATGCCGGAAATGGAGTAGGGAATGATTACTTTATAGATTGTCTGCCATTGTGTAGCTCCTAAAGCGAGACTGGCTTCTTTCATCGCTCTGGGTGTTGTTCGCATTGCGTCTTCTGCGACTGTGATGATGGTTGGTAAGGCCATAATCGCTAAAACGATGCTTCCTGCGCAAGCGGTTTCGCCTACGGGTAAGTTTAATGCTTTTTGAATTAATGGAACAATTACGACTAAGCCAAAGAATCCGTAAACAACGGAGGGGATACCTGCTAAAAGTTCGATGATGGGTTTTAATATGTTACGTATTTTCATATTCGCGATTTCGGCCATATAGATAGCGACAGCTAAGCCGAATGGTAGGGATATGACAATTGCGCCGATACTTACTAATAGGGTGCCAAGTAGTAGCGGTACTAATCCAAAGATTGGTGATGGGGTGGAAGTAGGATACCATTTGGTGCCTGCGAAAAATTCAGATGGTTTGATAGATTCTCCGGATATTATTTTCCCATGGAAGTCTTTCGCTTTATATTGCTCTGGGAAAAAAGCGATGATTCCTGGTTCTTTTTGAATAAGCTCATCTATCTTCTTTGGTACAAACTGAAACTCATCGCCTAGTTCTTCTTCTGGAAAATAGTTTGTCAAGTCTGAAAAACGAAAAACGAGAATATCTTGTTGCTTTCCATTGAGGTCTTCCCAATTAGTTATGTTTGCATCAAATATATCCATGATTTGTTCTGGAGATAAGTGGTTGATAGAATTCTCCTTGTTGACCGCCAACACATAGCCTTCTTCTATTTCAGGGCTATAGAAAAGACCGGCTGCTTCTTTAAAGAGGAAAATGACAATCAATAGAATTGTAAAACTGCTGATGCTTCCACTGATGCGGAATCCTCCTTCTACTAATTTTTCAATAAATTTTCTCACAATCTTTGCCTATTAATTCTAAGTACAAATAAAAAGGCTTAGTGTTACAATGTGATTAAAGAATATTGAAATATACATTACTCAAAAAGAGGTTGATTAAATATTAAGGCTGTTGGTGTAGGAGTTGTGGTTACTTATTGGTTCTAAATAAAAATGAAAGAGACTAACGATCACATTCGGGTCGTTAGTCTCTAGTTATTGTTAAAAAGCGAAAAAATCGACTTATTTATTGTATTTACTCCAATCAACGTTGTGCATATCTCCGCTAGCCGCTAGCTCCTCATGAAAAGCGAAGCAACATTTTAGATTTTGCGGAGTATGTCCCTTGATGCCCATAGCCAAATATTCTTCAAGCAATGGTTTATAGTCTGGATGTACACAGTTATCAATAATACAGCGAGCGCGTTGAATAGGTGATTTGCCTCGTAAATCGGCTACGCCATATTCCGTTATAATGATCTTAACGGAGTGTTCGCTGTGATCTAAGTGTGAAACCATTGGGACAAATGCGCTGATTTTACCGTCTTTTGCGGTTGATGGAGTTGTGAAGATAGATAACATCGCAGAGCGAGTGAAGTCTCCGGATCCTCCAATACCATTCATCATGCGTGTGCCGCAGACATGTGTTGAGTTGATATTTCCAAATATATCTGCTTCAAGGGCGGTGTTAATAGCTATCAGACCTAATCTGCGGGCTACTTCAGGATTGTTTGATATCTCTTCTGGGCGAAGCAAAATTTTATCCTTAAAGAAATCTAGATGTGTATAAATGTCATGAATGACATCGTTGCTGACTGAAAGAGAGCAACCACTGGCGAATTTGACGCGGCCTTCTTTCATTAATTTAATAACAGCGTCTTGAATAACTTCTGTATAAACATTGAATGCCGGGATCTCCTCGTTTTCACCCATGCAGCCAAGCACAGCATTCGCTACGTTTCCGACGCCACTTTGTAGAGGCACAAACTCTTTGGGTAAGCGACCGGTGCGAATTTCATTGACAAGAAAATCTGCAACATTCTTTCCGATAGCGAGTGTTACGTCATCTAGTGGAGCGAAAGGTTTGCCTTCATTAGGCTCGTCTGTCTTTACGATGCCAACTATTTTACTAGGATCAACTTTTACGCAGTCGTGTCCAATGCGGTCAGATGGTGTATATATTGGGATTTCACGGCGATAGGGAGGATCTGCGGGCTCGTAAATATCATGCATACCGCGGATCTCTTTGGGGTGACGGCAATTTAGCTCAACAATGATACGATCTGCCAAACGGCAAATAGTAGGTAAGATGCCTACGCCAGAAGTGGGGACAATCTCTCCATCTTCAGTAACATCTGCAGCCTCTACTATGGCGACATCTATTTTTCCTAAGAAGCCGTAACGTAAATCTTGCGCTAATTCGGATAGGTGCATGTCGAAATATTGAGCTTGATGAGCGTTCAATATCGCACGTAAATCTTTATTTGATTGGTATGGTGTACGGAATTTAATCGCATTGGCGCGAGCTAATTCTCCGTCTAGTTTATCACCGGTAGAAGCGCCGGTGAACATACCGATTTGAAAGGGATTGCCTTTTGTGTGTTCTTCCTCAGCTTTCCGGGCAATAGCGCCAGGAACAACTTTTGGGCATCCTGCAGGAGTAAAGCCGCTGAAACCGACATTGTCATTGTGGTGAACAAAGGAAGCAGCTTCTTCTGCTGTAATAAATTTTAGTGCCATGATAATTAGTTTTATGTGTTAGGTAAATATTTTATTTCAATAATAGCAATTACAAACATACATAAAATTAATGTAGTATTAGATGTAAGTGTGTCGCATTTAATATTTGCGGTTTAATATTTCAGAGCAAATGATGGCTCTTTTTAATTCGTTGATATCATTGAATGTGTTTTCTGTTAATAGTGGATCGTTGTTTGTTATAGTTGTTTTTTGTGGTTGATAAATTCGTTGGTTAAAAAGATGGCTCTCTTCATTAAGATGAGGGCTTGTTGTTGAAGTGGCTAAAGGATTTTTCGGAATCTCTGCTTTTACTGTTTTATGTTGAGGAATGGAAGAAACGAGTTCTTCTGACGATCTTTTTTTAGAAGTTCGCCTCTTGTCGACTACAATATCCTTGTTGGGTTGCCCTAAAATCTCAGGACGATTCTTTTCTTTTTTTTTCTTGGCGGAAGAGAACAGCCCGTTGACTATGGCAACAATTAGGAAAACAATATATATCCACTCTCCTAGATCCATAAACTTTCATTATTTTTGCACTTCAAAAATAAGAAGAATAATTGAAAAGCAAACAAGGTAGTGTTGAAAAAGGATGATAAAAATAGAGATATGAGTGGTGAAAATAAATAAGGGGAACTTCGCAGCCCCCCTTATTTGATTTAACCAAAACCTTAACTATGAAAAAATTTATTTTTTCTATGTGCAAATATAATAGTGGATATGTGATGATCCAAATTTTAGAATAGTTTTTTTTGAGAAAAATATAAGTTTAACATTTATTATCAAAAGTATGAGTAGTCAAGAAAAAGGTGTAGACTTAAAATCTGCAGTCCAAAGTACTGATCGTAAGTTGTTTATAGAGACTTATGGGTGTCAAATGAATGTGGCGGATAGTGAGGTTGTCGCCTCCATTATGAAAATGGATGGTTATAGTATGACAGAAAATATAGAGGATGCAGATGCTATATTTGTCAATACTTGTTCTGTGCGCGATAATGCGGAGCAGAAAATATATGGACGATTGCAATATTTCCAGTCTTTAAAGCGTAAAAAGAAGTCGTTGGTTATAGGTGTGCTTGGCTGCATGGCTGAGCGAGTGAAAGACGATTTGATAAATGTGCATCATGCGGATTTGGTGGTGGGCCCTGACGCATATTTAGATTTGCCCAATTTGGTAGGTGCTGTGGAGCGTGGTGAAAAGGCTATTAATGTGGAGTTGTCTACGCAAGAGACCTATAAGGATGTTATGCCCTTAAAATTGCCTGGCGTTCATATTTCGGGGTTTGTGTCCATTATGCGCGGATGCAATAATTTTTGTACTTATTGCATTGTTCCTTATACTAGAGGACGTGAGCGAAGCAGGGATATCGAGAGTATCTTGAATGAGATTCGTGACATGAGGGATAAGGGATTTAAAGAGGTTACATTGTTGGGGCAGAATGTTAACTCTTATTCGTTTGAGCGAGATGGAGAGACAATAACATTCCCGGTGTTGTTAGATCGTGTAGCTAAAGAGGTTCCCGAAATGCGAATCCGTTTTACGACATCTCATCCAAAAGATATGAGCGATGACACATTGCGAGTGATTGCCGCAAATAATAATATTTGTAAGTTCATTCATCTTCCGGCTCAATCAGGAAGTAGCCGTATTTTGAAGGTGATGAATCGTAAGTATACGAGGGAATGGTATTTGGATCGTATCGCCGCTATTCGTCATATCATTCCGGATTGCGCTATTTCAACAGATTTATTTTGTGGCTTCCATTCAGAGACAGAGGAAGATTATCAAGAGACATTGTCGTTGATGCGTGAAGTAGGATATGATAGTGCTTTCTTATTTAAATATTCGGAGCGTCCAGGCACATATGCTTCTAAGCATTTAGCTGATGATGTGCCGGAAGAGGTTAAGATTCGTCGTTTGCAGGGAATGATTGATTTGCAAAATAAATTGTCGGACGAAAGTAATCATAGAGATATAGGGAAAGTGTTTGAGGTGTTGATAGAAGGTTTCTCTAAACGCTCTCATGAGCAACTTTTTGGACGGACAAGTCAAAATAAGGTGGTTATTTTTGATAAAAAGAATTTCCATATAGGGCAATTTATAAAGGTTAAGATTTATAAGGCCTCTTCTGCGACATTGTTCGGAGAGCCTGTTGAAGAATAACCGGCGTCAGATCTTTTGATGATTTGATTTTTTAAAGACTTGCGTTTGTGATGGCTCTGTGGCATTAAAGTGAAAGCAACTAAGAGGCTCATAAACGTAAGTCTTTTATGTTTTTGTCCATATTTTATGGAATGCGGCGTGGTTAAAATAATATAAAATTCTTCCTGTATATCTATTTTATTCGTTCTTTTGCAAGAAAATTGGGAGGAATATGTTCTATTCGTATCTCCTTGATTTATTTAATATTAATAATTAAGGGTCTGATGGCTGAAAATCAAAAAATTAGTTCTGTTTCGTTTTTTAACTCCCGTTTTACTTCCGTAATAAGTATCTCTTTGGTGTTGTTTTTATTGGGGCTTATTTTATTGATAGGGATGTTAGGAAATAAGCTTTCTGTTTATGTGAAAGAGAATATGTCTTTTTCGATTGTACTTAAGGACAATCAAAAGGAGGTGGAAATAAAGAGAATGCAAAAAAGTTTAGATGCGCTTCCTTTTATTAAATCGACAGAGTATATATCAAAAGAGCAAGCGGCCAAGGAATTGGAAGAGGAGCTGGGTGAGAATCCGGAGACATTTTTAGGCTTTAATCCTTTACAGGCATCGATTGAAGTGAAGTTGCATTCCGATTACGCTAATCCGGATAGCTTGCAAGTCATAGAGAAAAAAATAAAAAAATATACTTCAGTTTCTGAATTGCTTTACCGAAAAGACATGATGGAGATGGTCAATAGTAACATGAAGCGTTTGAGCTTGATTTTGCTTACATTAGCTTGTGTATTAATGGTTATCTCATTCGTTTTGATCAGTAATACAATTCGTCTTTTAATTTACTCTAAACGCTTTTTGATTCATACGATGAAGTTAGTTGGAGCGACATCCGGCTTTATTCGTCGTCCATTTGTTAAATATAATATTGTAAGCGGTATATTGGCGTCTATATTGGCGATATTGATGTTGACAGGCGCATTATATTATTTGCAAAATGAATTGGCCGGATTTGTGCAAGTGTTAGATATACAGACCATATTGTTCGTGTATGTGGCTGTATTTGCGTTAGGAATAATCTTGTCTGCATTCGCTACTATTCTTGCGGTAAATAAATATTTGAGAATGGGAGTTGATAAGTTGTATTACATTTAATAGATACGAAAATAAGATAGAAAAATGGCTAAAAGAGACTTCGCTTTTGGAAAAGAGAATTTTATATTAATCGCTATATCTGTGGCGTTTATTGCGTTTGGTTTTATATTGATGAGTGGAGGCGGTTCTGGTGATTCGTCGTTTAATCTGGAAATTTTTAGTGCTCGTCGTATAGTTGTTGCTCCATTAATAACAGTGGTTGGTTTTGTGATGATGCTTTGGGGTATTTTGAAGAATGGTAAAGAATAAAAAATATCGAAATGAGCACATTTGAAGTTGTTATTATTGCTATTATTGAGGGTTTAACGGAGTTTTTGCCTGTCTCATCTACCGGTCACATGATCATTACTCAAAACTTATTAGGTGTAGAGAGTACGGATTTTGTGAAAGCATTTACGGTTATTATTCAGTTTGGAGCTATTTTATCTGTCGTTTGCTTATACTGGAAACGTTTTTTTTGTTTAAATGAGGGTACGGTGACAGGTTTAAAAAGCTTTCTTCATAAGTTCGATTTCTATTGGAAACTTTTAGTCGCATTTTTACCTGCGGCTGTTATCGGCTTTTTGTTCAGTGATTTTATCGATTCGATGCTGGAGAATGTATGGGTCGTAGCGGTGATGCTGGTGATAGGTGGTATATTTATGTTGTTTGTTGATAAAATGTTTAACCATCCGGATTTATCACAAGAAATTACGGAGAAAAAGGCGTTGTCAATAGGTTTCTTTCAATGTATAGCGATGATACCGGGTGTTTCTCGTTCTATGGCTACTATTGTGGGAGGTATGACTCAAAAATTGACTCGTAAGACAGCCGCTGAGTTCTCATTTTTTTTAGCGGTTCCTACCATGTTTGCGGCAACGGCATATAAGATGCTTAAGTTGTTTTTGGAGCCGGGAGGAACGGAAGTGTTGAGTCAAAATATTTCGGCATTAGTGATAGGCAATGTTGTTGCCTTTATCGTCGCGTTGTTGGCCATTAAATTTTTTATTGGTTTTGTTACACGCTATGGCTTCAAGGCGTTTGGATATTATCGTATATTGGTAGGAGGCATTATATTAGTTATGATGCTGATGGGATATAATTTACAGATCGTTTAATGGATTTTATCGCGGGAGAAATTTTATATTTTAATAAGCCACTGAGATGGACTTCTTTTGATTTGGTTAATAAATTTCGTTATAAACTTAGCCGTAAATTAAGAGTAAAGAAGATAAAAGTTGGACATGCGGGGACATTAGACCCTTTGGCGACGGGAGTAATGATTGTGTGTACCGGAAAGGCCACAAAACGGATTGATGAGTTTCAATATCAGACAAAGGAATATATAGCGACGTTGAAGTTGGGTGAGACAACGCCTTCTTTTGATTTGGAAAAGGAGGTGGATGCTGTCTATCCGACAGAGCATATAACTCGTGAGTCTGTGGAGTCTGTTTTGAGCTCATTTGTTGGTATCATTCAGCAGATACCTCCTGTTTATTCCGCATGTAAAGTGGATGGTAAGCGGGCTTATGAATTGGCTCGTAAAGGCGAAGAGGTAGAGCTGAAATCTAAGACATTGGTGATTGATGAGTTGGAGCTGCTGGAATGTGAATTGCCGGTTATAAAAATTCGAGTGGTTTGCAGTAAGGGCACTTATATTCGCGCTTTGGCTCGTGATATAGGAAAGGCATTGGATTCGGGCGCTCATTTAATAGCGCTGGAGCGGACGCGCATAGGTGATGTGACATTGGATATGTGTATGTCTCCGGAAGAGATCGATGACTTTTTAGATAAAAATATAATAGAAATAGAAGAAGAAAAATAAATAGAGTGCATTATGAAACTTTCGAAATTTCAATTTAACTTACCGTCGGAGTTGATCGCTTTATATCCGGCGAAGAACAGGGATGAGTCGAGGTTGATGGTAGTTCATCGGGATACCGGTGAGATCGAGCACCGTATGTTCAAGGATATTTTGGACTATTATGGAAAAGGTGATGTGTTTATTTTTAATAATACGAAAGTGTTCCCGGCTCGTTTGTATGGAAACAAGGAAAAGACAGGAGCGCGTATCGAGGTCTTCTTGCTTCGTGAGTTGAATGAAGAGCTGCGTTTATGGGATGTTTTGGTCGACCCTGCCCGTAAAATTCGTATCGGGAATAAGCTGTATTTCGGTGAGGATGATTCTATGGTTGCCGAGGTAATCGATAATACAACTTCTCGTGGTCGTACATTGCGTTTCTTGTATGATGGAAATCATGATGAGTTTAAGAAGGCTTTATTCGCTTTAGGTGAGACTCCATTGCCGAGATATATAGACCGTCCGGTAGAATCGGAGGATGAGGAGCGTTATCAAAATATATTCGCGACAGAAGAGGGGGCGGTTGTCGCTCCTGCCGCAGGCCTGCATTTTAGTCGTGAGTTGATGAAGCGTTTGGAAATTAGAGATTGTGAATTCGCTTTCTTGACATTGCATTCAGGCTTAGGAAATTTCCGTGAGATAGATGTGGAAGATCTAACAAAGCATAAGATGGATTCAGAGCAAATGTTTGTTAATGCGGATGTCGTGGAGACCGTAAATAAAGCGAAAGATTCTGGACATCAAATTTGCGCTGTAGGAACTTCTGTGATGCGTGCCATAGAGACGGCTGTAAGTACGGATGGACATTTGAAGGAGTATGAGGGATGGACAAATAAGTTTATTTTTCCGCCGTATGATTTCAGTGTAGCGACGAGTATGATTACGAATTTCCATATGCCGTTGTCAACATTATTGATGATGGCAGCCTCTTTTGGTGGTTATGACCTGATCGTTAACGCATACGAGGTGGCGTTAAAAGAGAAATATCGTTTTGGCGCTTATGGCGATGCGATGTTAATTCTTTAATTTTGTAATCGTATGGCGACAGCTTATCTTGGTTTAGGTACAAATATCGGAAACAAGAGAAGAAATTTGGTGACAGCGGCTGCGCTGTTGGCGGAAAGGGTGGGAGATGTTCTCGCCCTTTCTGATATATATGAGACGGAACCGTGGGGATTTGAGTCTGAAAATGTATTCCTGAATGCTGTGATTGTGATCTCGACGGACTTTACACCTATATCCCTGCTTGAAGCGACCCGGCAAATCGAGATAGAGATGGGACGTATGGAGAAGAGTGATGGGGCTTATCATGATCGTATTATCGATATAGATCTATTAATGGTGGATGATCAGGTTATGGAAAGTGAGCGTTTGACTTTGCCGCATCCGTTGATGCATAAGCGTATGTTTGTTATGCAGCCTTTGGCGGAGGTAGCGCCCATGGTAAAGCATCCGTTGCTGGGAAAGACGATGAGTGAACTTTTGAATGAGTTATAATTGTAATAAAATAGGATAAAAAGTTATGAGTAGCGAGGTGCATCAAGCGATGACGCAAGGAATTGTCTTTAAAAAGAAAGCTAAAGATGAGGCGAAAGACGGGAATGGGAAGAAAATTAAATTTTCTGATTTCTTAAAAGGCACACATGGTTCAGATTCAGCGAAATGGAAAGCTGGGTTTAAATATAAAAAAGCGTTACGTAACACGCAAAAGAAAAAATAGTGCGCTTTTTTTAAATGCTGATTCGGAATAATCGGTTATATTTGCGCTTGAATTGACGTGGATAGATTTGTATTGCTTGCAACCACGGGAAAAAATGCTAAAAACATATCCTTTTTTGCCGTCCGGCATAAATCTTTTATCGCTCAATTCAGTTTAGATTCATAATCAAGAGTACGGAGAAGAAGACTGTTATCGCTATGTGTTGGTTTTCTTTTTTTGTGGCTCGAAAAGTCAATTTAATAAAAGCAATGAGTTATTTATTCACCTCCGAATCGGTGTCTGAAGGACACCCCGATAAAGTAGCCGATCAAATATCGGATGCTTTGCTGGATGAGTTTTTGGCGTATGACAAGAACTCTAAAGTAGCTTGCGAAACGCTTGTGACGACCGGTCAGGTTGTTTTGGCGGGAGAAGTTAAATCAAGTGCGTATGTGGATGTACAAGAGGTCGCTAGAGACGTGATCGAAAAAATTGGTTACACGAAGAGCGAATACCAATTTGAGGCGAAGTCTTGTGGTGTCTTTTCTTCTATCCACGAGCAAAGTGGCGACATCAATCGTGGTGTGGAGCGCGAGGATCCTTATGAGCAAGGTGCAGGCGACCAAGGTATGATGTTTGGTTATGCGACAAATGAGACTGAGAACTATATGCCTTTGGCGTTGGATTTGTCTCATAGTCTTTTGTGGGAATTAGCGAAGATTCGTAAAGAGGAACCTGATTTAATGCCTTATTTGCGCCCGGACGCAAAGAGTCAGGTGACAATAGAGTATGAGGATAATGGAAAACCGCTTCGTATTGATACGATAGTAGTGTCTACTCAGCATGATGAGTTTATTCGTCCGAAGGGTATTTCTCAAGAAGAGGCGGATATGGCGATGCAAAAGCGTATTGCGTCGGATGTGAAGAGTATATTGATTCCTCGTGTGAAAGCTCAATATCCGGCGCATGTGCAAGCTTTGTTTAATGATCAGATTACTTATCACGTTAATCCGACCGGCAAGTTTGTGATTGGTGGCCCTCATGGTGATACCGGTTTGACAGGCCGTAAGATTATCGTGGATACATATGGTGGTAAGGGCGCTCATGGTGGTGGCGCTTTTTCAGGGAAAGATCCTTCAAAGGTGGATCGTTCTGCAGCTTATGCCGCTCGTCATATCGCTAAAAATATGGTGGCCGCAGGTGTCGCTGACGAGATGTTGGTTCAGGTGTCTTATGCGATAGGTGTCGCTAAACCGATGAATATATTTGTGAATACTTATGGACGCTCAAAGGTTAATATGACAGATGGCGAAATTGCCGAGAAAGTAGCGGAATTGTTTGATATGCGTCCGAAAGCGATCGAAGAGCGTTTAAAATTGCGAAATCCGATCTATTTTGAGACAGCGTCTTATGGTCATATGGGGCGTACTCCAAAGGTTGTTAAGAAAACATTCGCTTCTCGTTATTTAAAAGAGCCGATTGTTTGTGAGGTTGAATTGTTTACTTGGGAGAAGCTTGATTATGTTGATAAGATCAAAGAGACGTTTGGTTTGTGATTGATCGTGTAAGAGTTTTATAAATAGTAAAAAGAGTCATGTCAGATAATGTTTCGACATGACTCTTTTTTGTTATCATGTGTTTTGTTGGGCTTTTTGTGAAACCATTTTTGAGGAGAAATGAAAGGTGGATTTATGGTTGATAAATGTCTTAATATAAAGCAAGGGAAGTGAATAACTAATCACTTGTCGTTAGAATAGTTATTCACTTCTTAAGTGATTAGTTAATCTAAGAGCAAGTGAATAACTATCCACTTAAGTTGCTGATTGTAAGAATATTATATGGTGAAATAATACAATTTTATGTTAATGTGTGTTAATCGTATAAGGGGGGGGTAAATATATCACATAACAAAACAAGAGTTTTCTTTCTACGATAGAACAGGTGAATTTAGCTATCCATTTATGCATAGGGAGTATAAAACGTTAGTGCTATGTGAACTGTGAGTTATCCTCAAACCTAAAGACGGAAGAGTACACATATAAGCATGGATAGTATGGCTACCGAAAGAGCAATGGAAACAAATACAAATCTCCTTAATCTTTGATTTTTAAATACTATATCGCATTGTAAATAAAAGATATAGGTTGTTATGATGATAAGTGAACTACTAATGCCGACAGGCATTAGTAGTTCACAAGATTTAGAATATAATTCCTTTATTTTTTTACAAACTATTGTATCACATGTATTCCTCCTCTTGTTGCATTTCCATCTCTTTAACTTTTCTAAATAGGTCTGAAGCGAAAATGAAGTCATTAAGAGCTTGGTTGTTTGAAGTAATAACCTGCTCTTTTGTGCCCTGCCATTCTTTTACGCCCTCTTTAATAAATACGATATTATCACCAATATTCATCACGGAGTTCATATCATGCGTGTTAATGACAGTGGTCATATTATATTCAACCGTAATATCATGGATCAAATCGTCTATAAGAAGTGATGTTTTGGGGTCCAAACCGGAGTTTGGTTCGTCACAAAATAGATATTTGGGATTAAGAGAGATAGCACGTGCTATGGCGGCTCTTTTCATCATACCGCCACTGATTTCCGAAGGGTATAGATGTCCGGCTTCCGCTAGATTTACGCGCTCAAGGCAAAACTCGGCACGTTTGCGGCGTTCTTTTGTGGACTCTTTGGAAAACATATTAAGAGGGAACATCACATTTTCTAACACTGTCATGCTGTCGAAAAGTGCGGATCCTTGGAATAGCATACCCATTTCACGACGTAATAGATTCAACTCATGTTTGTCCATAGAGATTAAATCACGGCCATCATAAAGAATCTGTCCGGAATCAGGCTTCATCAGTCCAATGATATTTTTGATCATGACTGTTTTACCTGAGCCACTTCGTCCGATGATCAGGTTCGTTTTTCCATTTTCGAAAAGTGTACTAATATTGTTTAGGACTGTACGACCGTCAAAGGATTTCGTTATGTTTTTTACTTCGATCATTTTATGTAAGCATTAAGTGGGTTAATACGACATCAGCCAGCAAAATCATGATACTGCTCATGACAACAGCGTTTGTGCTGGCCTTACCTACCTCTAATGCGCCTCCCTTCACGTTGTATCCAAAATAGGCAGCGATCGAAGAGATGATAAAAGCGTAAACAACGGATTTAATAATGGAGTACCAAATATAAAACTCGTTGAAATAGAATTGTAGTCCGTATTCGAAAGAGGCGGGAGTCATGCCTGTGCTTGTGGAGTAGCTCGCGAAGATGCCACCCATGATTCCGGTGAACATGCTAAAGATAACTAGTACCGGAATGAAGATCATCAAGCCGATCATTTTGGGAAGTATCAAAAAATTAGCGGAATTGACACCCATGATCTCCATGGCGTCTATTTGCTCTGTGACACGCATTGTCCCAATTTCAGAGGCGATATTACTACCTACTTTACCCGCAAGAATCAAAGCCATGATAGAGGAGGAGAACTCTAGTAGGATGATTTCACGAGTTGTATATCCAATTGTAAATTTAGGAATCAAAGGAGAGCTAATATTCAAGGATATTTGAATAGCGATTACGGTACCGATAAAAATGGAGATAATGATAACGATCCACAGAGAGTCGACTCCCAAATTGTAGATCTCTTTAATTAATTGCTTAAAGAACATGCTCCATCTGTCGGGGATTGTTATGCTCTTCATCATCAGTAGGGTATATTCTCCCATTCTGTGTAGCGCCTTGTTCATTTTGTTTTGATATTTTTTATTTTATGGTCGCAAAGATAACGTAAAATCCACTAATAACCATATAACATAGATAGAAACAAAATTGGTTTTATTTGGGGTTTGAGGATTATCACGTACATTCGCGTGAAATAAAAGGTGGCTTATGTCTGATGAACAATGCATGGTGCTTCGCACGGAAGATTTGGTGAAGAAATATAGGACTCGTACAGTTGTGAATCATGTCTCTATTAATGTTAAACAGGGAGAGATAGTGGGTTTGCTTGGGCCGAATGGGGCCGGTAAGACTACGACATTTTATATGACTGTGGGGCTAGTTACTCCTAATGAGGGACATATATTCCTGAATGATAAGGAAATTACGAAATTTCCTGTGTATAAACGTGCTCGTAATGGCATTGGTTATTTGGCGCAGGAGGCTTCTATATTCCGAAAAATGACAGTGGAAGATAATATTCGTGCGGTATTGGAAATGACCGGGCATGATGTGGAGTATCAAAAAGAGAAATTGGAAAGCCTGATCTCGGAGTTTGGTTTGAATAAGGTTCGTAAGAATTTGGGTGATCAATTGTCGGGTGGTGAAAGAAGACGTGCCGAGATTGCCCGATGCTTAGCTATTGATCCGAAGTTTATTATGTTGGATGAGCCGTTTGCCGGTGTCGATCCGATCGCCGTGCAAGATATCCAGACAATAGTGGCCCGCTTAAAGCATAAGAATATAGGTATATTAATCACAGACCATAATGTTTATGAGACATTGAGTATATGTGACCGTGCGTATTTGTTGTTTGAGGGAAAAGTCTTGTTTCAAGGTACCGCAGAGCAATTGGCTGAAAATGAAATCGTCCGCGAGAAATATTTGGGTAAAGATTTCGTGTTGAGAAAAAAGACTTTATAATAAAGATTTTAACCGCTTGTTTAGCCAAAAGAAGAGAACGAGGCATAGAATCGCTAAAAGTGAAAAAACTAGAATATGCTCTTGTGAGATCTCTCCTGATATGAACTCATTGTCTTTAAGCTGGCTGTTGGACATGCCAATGACAGCGATCGCATTGTTCGTGAAATGTGCGAATACCGGAAGCCAAATACTTTTGCTCCAATAGAGTAGGTATCCAAAGTAGGCGCCTAATATCATGCGAGGAAGAAATCCGTAAAACTGCAAATGAAAGGCGCTGAATAGAATGGCGGACATCCAAATGATGATGTGGGGATTGTTGGTGCAGCGTCCGATCACACGTTGTAAGGCGCCTCTAAAGAGGAACTCTTCGGTTAATCCGGCTGTCGCGGCTATGACAAATAGATTGGCGATAAGTGTTTCGATATGATCATTGGATAGTAAGATTGTTGTTAATTGTGCCGCCGCTTCTTCTTGCGCTCTCATCCATTCCTCTATGGGAGCCATGAAAGAAGGTAATGTTATGGCTTGGTTGAATGTCCCTAACAAATTAATGGTTGGCGATAGTAAGAAAAGGCCTCCAAGCATGAATAACCAAACCCTACCGCTTTTAATCCATTTTAAAGAGAGGTATTCCGTGGGGCGATTGCCGCAGGTCCACGCCATAGCGATAGCGGGTAAAAGAAAAGCGCAGATAGCGGATGAAAACTGGATAATTCGAAGAAGAGATGGTTCTTGCATCAATCGCGTGGAGCTTTCCGGAAAAAACAACATAAGCCCCGTCGTGAGCGTGAAAGAGAGTGTGGCCCCAATCAGCAAAAAGAACGCTAATAGCAAAAACTGTGTCGTGGCGGATGTGTTGGCGAATATTCTTTTAATATACATAAATGATCTGTGCTAATAATTGAACAAGCCGCAAAGTTATAAATACGCGATATGTTAGCCAAGTAAAGACTTCTTTTTGGGGAAATGAAAATCACTTTGGAAACTATTATTCCGGAGAGAAGGAAAAATATAAATCGTATGCCTTGCGGGAGAATCATAAGAAAATAAAATAGAGAGGAAAAAGATGCTTATATATATTAAAGACAAACAGATAAAAAACAGAACAAAATTTGCGCGATTAAAAGAATAACTCTAATTTTGCGACCTAAAAAACATTGCGACTATTAATTAAATAAATCAAATAAATCATTCAGAATGAACGTTTCTCTTAAAAACAATGATGCTGTTAGCGGTATCGTGAAATTAGAAATAGTGAAAGCTGACTATGCTGATCAGGTAGAAAAGAGCCTGCGCAACATCCGTCAGAAAGCCAATGTCCCTGGTTTCCGCAAAGGTATGGTTCCTATGGGCATGATTAAGAAAATGTACGGAAAACATGTGCTTGTTGAAGAGGTAAATAAATTGGTTTCTGAGAACTTGTTTAAGTATATTCGTGAAAACGATTTACATATCTTAGGCGAGCCGATGCCTAATGAGACAGAGCAAAAGACTTTGGATTTCGATAAAGATGAGGATTTCGAGTTCTGCTTTGATGTGGCTTTAGCTCCTGAGATCAATATAGAGTTGAGCAAGAATGATAAGCTTCCTTACTACAAGGTGGCAATCGATGATGAGATGCTTAACAACCAAGTAAATGCTTATCGCTCAAACTTTGGTTCTTATGAGAAAGTAGATGAGGTAGAGGAAAAAGACTTGGTAAAGGGTACAGTTGCTGAACTTGAGAACGGCGCTCCGAAAGAGGGTGGTATCGTTGTTGAGGATGCGGTATTGATGCCGATGTATATCAAGAGCGAAGAAGAGAAAGCTAAATTTATTGGCGCGAAGGTAAACTCTGTCATTACATTCAATCCGAATAAGGCTTATGAGGGCGCAGAGGCTGAGATAGCATCATTCTTGAAGATCGATAAGGAGAAAGTCGCTGAAACAACAGGCGATTTCAGCTTCGAGATCAAAGAGATCACTCGCCATAAAGACGCTGAGATGAACCAAGAGTTGTTCGATAAGGTGTTTGGTGAGAATGTTATTACGAGCGAAGAGGAATTCAAAAATAAGATTAAAGAAGCGTTGTTAGAGCAATTCGCTCCTCAAAGTGACTTTAAGTTCTTGACCGATATTCGTGATATGTTGGTTGAGAGAGCAGGTGAGTTGAAATTCGCTGATGACTTATTGAAGCGTTGGTTGCTTGCCGCAAATGAGAAGAATACGAAAGAGAAGATCGATGAGGACTTCCCTCAGATCCTTCAGGACTTGAAGTATCAGTTGATCAAGGATACATTGGTTAAGAAGAACGGCTTGAAGGTTGAGGATAGCGATGTTGAAAGTTTCGCAAAACGTGTGGCTAAAGCTCAGTTCGCTCAATACGGCATGTTGTCTGTGCCCGAAGATGTATTGAACAATTATGCTAAGGATATGTTGAAAAACAAGCAAACACTTCAGAATGTTGTAGATCGTGCCGTAGAAGAGAAATTAGCAGCATGGTTGAAGGAACAAGTTGAGCTAGACGTTAAGGAAGTGTCAGCTGACGAATTTAACAAATTGTTTGAATAAAAGAGTTTTGTGAGCAACCGTAGATAGGGTTGTCTTATATTGATAAGGGGATTTCTCTCTAAAAATATCTTAGCGGATAGCGAAATAAATTATTTCTTTTCAGAAATTTATTTATAACTTTGTTTTTCCGTTAAGTCACAGAGGGAAATCCCTTTTTATGTCTGCTCGGTAAATACTAAGAAAAGAGAAATATGGAAGATTTTAGAAAGTACGCAACAAAGCATTTGGGTATGAGTGGTACGGCTCTGGATAGCTATATGAATATTTCCAGCAGCTATATTTCGCCGACAATTATAGAGGAAAGACAGCTTAATGTCGCTCAAATGGATGTATTCTCTCGGTTGATGATGGATCGTATTATATTTTTAGGTACGCAGATCGATGATTATACGGCTAATGTAATACAAGCACAATTGTTATATTTGGACTCCAGTGATCCAGGTAAAGATATTTCAATATATATAAACTCCCCGGGAGGATCTGTTTATGCGGGTTATGGAATCTATGATACGATGCAGTTTATCTCTAGTGATGTCTCTACAATTTGTACAGGAATGGCTGCTTCTATGGCATCCGTGTTGTTGGTAGCAGGAACGAAAGGTAAGCGTTTTGCTCTAAAGCATTCTCGAGTGATGATCCATCAGCCGTTGGGAGGAGTGCAAGGCCAAGCGTCAGATATAGAGATCACGGCTCGTGAGATATTGAAAGTGAAAAAAGAATTATATACGATAATCGCTGACCATTCCGGAAAAGCTTATGAGGAGATTGAGAGAGATGGCGATAGAGATTTTTGGATGACAGCGGAAGAGGCGAAAGCATATGGCATGATAGATGATGTCTTAATGCGTAAATAAGTAAGAAATATTAATAATAAATTATGGCCAAAACAGGAGGCGATACATGTACGTTTTGCGGCAGAAGTAGCCGTGATGTGAATTTGTTGATAAATGGCATTTCTGGCTGTATTTGCGATGAGTGCGCTAGGCAGGCATATGAGATCGTAAAGGAACAGCTGGGAAGCAAGAAAAATAATTTTGATTTGAAGCAGGATGAGTTGCCTAAGCCTGAAGAGATCAAGACGTTTTTAGATCAGTATGTGATTGGTCAAGATGATGCGAAACGCTATCTTTCTGTTTCTGTATATAATCATTATAAACGTTTACTTCAAAAGGTTGCGGATGATGATGTGGAGATTGAAAAATCAAACATTATCATGGTGGGCGCTACAGGTACAGGTAAGACTTTGTTGGCTCGAACGATTGCGAAATTATTGCATGTCCCGTTTGCGATTGTTGATGCGACAGTATTGACGGAAGCTGGTTATGTGGGAGAAGATATAGAAAGTATTTTGACTCGTTTGTTGCAAGCTGCGGATTATGATGTAGAGGCGGCTCAACGAGGCATTGTCTTTATTGATGAGATAGACAAAATCGCACGAAAAGGAGATAATCCATCTATAACACGAGATGTTAGTGGTGAGGGTGTGCAACAGGGATTATTGAAGCTTTTGGAGGGATCTATTGTTAATGTGCCACCTCAGGGAGGGCGCAAGCATCCTGAGCAGAAGATGATACCGGTTGATACAAAGAATATCTTGTTTGTTTGTGGAGGCGCTTTTGATGGAATTGAGAAGAAAATCGCTCAACGTTTAAATACACGTGTAGTTGGTTATTCCGCTAGCTTGGAGACCGCTACGGTTGATCGAAATAACTTGCTGAAATATATTACGCCGACAGATTTGAAGTCGTTTGGCTTGATACCTGAAATTATAGGCCGTTTGCCAATTCTTACATATTTGAATCCTTTGGACAGAAGCGCGTTGCGTAATATTTTGACAGAGCCTAAGAATTCGATCATTAAACAATATGTTAAGTTGTTTGAGATGGATGGTATTGCGTTGACATTCGATGACTCGGTTTATGAGTTTATTGTGGATAAGGCATTAGAATTTAAGTTGGGAGCTCGCGGTCTACGCTCAATCGTGGAGGCTGTAATGATGGATGCGATGTTTAGTATGCCGTCACAAGGTGAAAAGAATTTGCATGTGACATTGGAGTATGCGAAAGAGAAATTTGAAAAATCGGATGTGAACCGTTTACAACTCGCATAGATTGTGGAGGCTCACTAAAAATAATACGAAGTATGGCAAAGAAGGATTTTTTGACAGAAGCGCTAAAACAGCATTTTGGCTTTGGTTCTTTTAAGGGGAATCAAAAAGCAATTATAGAAAATGTGCTGGCTGGGAAGGATACTTTTGTATTAATGCCGACAGGAGGGGGTAAGTCTCTTTGCTATCAATTACCATCGTTGTTGATGGAGGGAACAGCTATAGTTATTTCGCCTTTGATCGCATTGATGAAAAATCAAGTGGATGCGATGCGAAATTTTAGCGAAGAGGATGGAGTTGCTCATTTTATTAATTCCTCTTTGAATAAGTCGGCTATAGACCAGGTTAAATCAGATATCTTAGCGGGTCGTACAAAATTGTTGTATGTTGCTCCGGAGTCTTTGACTAAGGAGGAGAATGTGGATTTTTTACGTCAGGTAAAAATCTCATTTTATGCGGTGGATGAAGCTCATTGTATCTCGGAATGGGGACATGACTTTCGTCCGGAGTATCGCCGAATACGGCCTATTATTAATGAGATTGGAAAGCGTCCGTTGATAGCGTTGACAGCAACTGCTACACCCAAGGTGCAACATGATATCCAAAAGAACTTGGGTATGATTGATGCGACAGTCTTTAAATCATCCTTCAATCGTCCGAATTTGTATTATGAGGTTCGTCCGAAAGGAGCCAATATAGATCGCGAGATTATTAAATATATTAAAGCCAACGAAGGTAAGTCCGGTATCGTTTATTGCTTAAGCCGTAAAAAAGTGGAGGAATTTGCCGATATTTTGAAGGCAAATGGCATAAAGGCTCTTCCATATCATGCGGGAATGGATTCGCAAGTGCGTTCAGCCAATCAAGACGCGTTTTTGATGGAACAAGTTGATGTAATTGTGGCTACGATCGCTTTTGGTATGGGTATTGATAAGCCTGATGTTCGTTATGTGATACATTATGATATTCCGAAAAGTCTTGAAGGGTATTACCAGGAAACCGGTCGGGCTGGTCGAGATGGTGGAGAAGGTCAATGTATAGCTTTCTATGCCTATAAGGATTTACAGAAGTTGGAGAAATTTATGCAGGGTAAACCTGTCGCTGAACAAGAGATAGGCAAACAGCTGCTATTGGAGACTGCGGCTTATGCAGAAACTTCAGTATGTCGAAGAAAAGTGCTATTGCACTATTTTGGAGAGGAATACCTGGAAGAAAATTGTGGTAATTGTGATAATTGTTTGAATCCAAAGAAACAAGTGGAAGCAAAAGAATTGTTAAGTGCGGTACTGGAAGTTGTCAGTACGTTGAAAGAAAAGTTTAAGGCTGATTATATCGTTAATATTTTGGTGGGAAATGAAACCTCCGAAATACAGAATTACAAGCACAATGAGTTGGAGGTGTTTGCCTCTGGCCAAGATGAGGATGAGAAAACTTGGAATGCTGTTATTCGTCAAGCATTGATAGCAGGTTATTTAGCTAAAGATATTGAGAACTATGGACTGCTGAAGATAACAGATAAGGGTAAGGCCTTTATGAAAAAGCCGGTCTCATTTAAGATAACAGAAGATAATGAATTTGAGGAAGAGGAAGAAGAAGTTCCAGTTCGTGGAGGAGCATCTTGTGCTGTTGACCCCGTTCTTTATTCTATGATGAAAGACTTGCGCAAGAAATTGTCTAAGCGTTTGGAAGTGCCTCCTTTTGTTATTTTCCAAGACCCTTCATTGGAAGCGATGGCTACAACTTATCCTATTACGTTGGATGAGTTGCAAAATATTCCGGGCGTTGGAGCTGGAAAGGCTAAACGCTATGGAAAAGAGTTTATAGAACTGATCAAGAAGCATGTTGAAGAGAACGAGATAGAGCGTCCGGAAGATTTACGTGTGCGTACTGTAGCGAATAAGTCAAAATTGAAAGTTTCAATCATTCAGCGAATCGATCGTAAGGTGGCTTTGGATGAGATCGCTTTAACGAATGGCTTGGAGTTCTCCGAATTGCTGGATGAGATAGAGGCTATTGTTTATTCAGGAACAAGAATCAATATTGACTATTTCTTGAATGATGTGATGGACGAAGATCACATGGATGATATTTATGAATATTTTAAAGATTCTGAAACAGACGACTTGGAAGAAGCTATAGAAGAACTAGGTGGTGATTATACGGAGGACGAAATACGTTTGGTTCGTATTAAATTCCTGTCAGAAATGGCTAATTGATTAGAAATATGACTTTTATTTTTAAGGGTAAAAAATAAGAAGAAGAGGGTTTGCCTTTAGAGGCATACCCTCTTTTGGTTTTTTTAACTTATGGGATGATTTAGAAGGGACACATATTCTAATCAGATAAATTCCTATTTGATAAAAAACACTAATTTAGTAAGATAGCATACATTTCTTTATGGTTGTTCTTTAGATTAGTGTTGTTTTTATGATGTATATTTGCGCTTTGTAAACAAAAGAAGTGAAAATTCGTGTATGATAGTTGTTGCGCTTTGATATGTATTGGGTGTCATCGCATTTGTAAATAAGCGAATTTCAGAGTTGGAATCAATAAAGTCTCAGAATATGAGGATTATTTTTATTTTCGTGGTGTTAGTTTTTGCGCTGGGTGCATGTAAGGGTAATCAGCCGGAAGATACGACGGATATAATAGTAAGTGTAAGGGGACGAACATTGAGTCGTTCGGAGGTGAAAGCGATGGTGCCGAAAGAAATCTCTTCTGTCGACAGCTTATTATTCGCTGAGAATTATGTCAGAAAATGGGTCACGGACATGCTGGTTTATGATGTGGCTTCTCAAAATTTAGGCGATGAAAAAGAGGAGGTAGATAAGTTGGTAGAAGACTATCGTCATTCATTAGTTCGTTATCGTTATCAAGAGCGTTTAGTGGAGGAAAGACTTCGATCAGATATTCAAGAGAGTGATAAATTGTCATATTATGAGAAGAATCAGGAAAAGTTTATTTTAGAGGATGGTTTGATCAAAGGACTATTTCTAAAAGTTCCCGTAGACGCTCCCGGTATAGCTGACGTGAAGAGATGGTGTCGTTCGACAGACATGTCCGCTGTGGAAAAAATAGAAAAATATAGCGTGCAAAACGCTTCAATATATGAATATTTTTATGACAAATGGGTCGATTTAGATGAGGTATTGGAAAATATACCTCTTCATGTTTCTAATACAAATGTATTTTTGAAGTCAAATAAATTTGTGGAGGTGAAAGATAGTGTATATTGTTATTTTTTAAATATAAAAGAATATATTCCATCGGGAAAAGTTGAACCTTATGAGTATGCAAGTTCGCGTATTACGGAGATGTTGGTAAACCAACGTAAGGTTGATTTTTTGAGGAAGTTTGAAGACGAATTATATAACGATGCGATCAGAGGCGGTGATGTAGAATTTCATTCGAAGCCGTGATCTTTATAAATGGGTATATATGATGAAAAAATTATTAAGTGTATTTCTTCTTGCCTGTTGCTCGTGCTTTGTGATGGCGCAAGATAATGTTATTGATGAAATAGTATGGGTTGTAGGAGATGATGCTATTCTACGATCGGATATAGAGACTCAACGTTTGTATTTACAAAATGAGGGGCAGCGTTTAGATGGAGATCCTTATTGTGTAATTCCAGAACAGATGGCTATCCAAAAACTGTATTTGAATCAAGCGAAAATAGATAGTATTACGGCGAATGAGAATCAGGTGATCCAAAGTGTTGATCAGTGGATGAATATGGCCGTAAATCAAATTGGCTCTCGTGAAAAGTTAGAGGAGTATTTTGGTAAGAAATATTCACAAATAAAAGAAGAGCGCAAAGAAATGGTGCGCGAGCAACAAATTGTGCAGCAAATGCAACAGAAGTTGATAGGTGAAATTAAATTGACTCCTTCAGAGGTGCGTAAATATTTTACAAATTTGCCTCAAGATAGCTTGCCTAATATTCCATTAACAGTAGAAGTGCAAATTGTAACGTTAGAACCTAAAATCCCATTTGAAGAGACTGACGCTATAAAAGCGAGATTGCGCGATTTCACGGAGCAGGTTAATAGTGGAAAGATGGAGTTCTCAACTTTGGCTCGTTTGTATTCAGAAGATCCGGGCTCTGCTTCTCGTGGTGGTGAATTAGGTTTTATGAGCAAGACCCAATTGCTTCCGGAGTTCGCAAATGTCGCATTTAATTTGAAAGATCCGAAGCGTGTATCTCAAATAGTTCAGACAGAATATGGTTATCACATCATTCAGTTAATAGAGAAACGTGGTGATCGTATCAATTGTCGTCATATTTTGCTGAAGCCAAAAGTATCAGATAAGGAACTTGCGGAAGCGACGACTCGCTTGGATTCGTTATATATGGATTTAAAAGCGAACAAGTTCTCTTTTGATGAAGCCGCTACGTTTGTTTCTTATGATAAGGACACAAGAAATAATAAAGGCTTAATGGTAAACCAGAATTATGAGAGTCGTAATATGGGAACTCCTAAATTTGAGATGCAAGAATTACCTCAAGAAATTGGAAAGATCGTTTACGATATGAAAGTGGGAGAAATATCTAAGCCATTTACCATGATTACCAATAAGCAAAAGGAGGTAGTCGCTATTGTAAAGCTTCGAGCTCGAACAGAAGGTCACAAAGCCAATTTGGCAGATGATTTCCAAGCGTTGAAAGCTATAGTAGAGGCGAAGAAGCGTGAAGAAATGTTGAACGATTGGATTACGAAAAAGCAAAAAACAACATACGTTCGTATTAGCGAAGGTTGGAGAAATTGTGATTTCAAATATCCGGGTTGGATTAAAGAATGAGTATAGTTCATAAATTATTGTTATTGTTTGGTGTTTGCATCTTGTCTTTGAATTTATATGCACAAAGGCAAGATACAACACTGGTCGTTTCGCAAGATACAATTGTTTCCAAGAAGACGAAAGTCTATTTGGAGCACGCAAATACATTGTCTTTTGATAAAGAGAGGAATGCTGATGCGCAAGTGCTGAATGGAGATGTTTGTTTTCGTCATGATAGTTCTTATATGTATTGTGACAGCGCATATTTTTTTGAGGCAACCAACTCATTGGAAGCTTTTAGTAATGTGCGAATGGAGCAGGGGGATACGTTGTTTGTATACGGTAATTATTTGTTTTACGACGGTAATGCGCAAATTGCATATTTGAGAGAAAATGTCCGGATGGAAAATGGTCAAGTGACATTGTTCACGGACAGCTTAAACTATGAGCGTATTCCTAATATAGGATATTATTTTGAAGGAGGGCTAATAGTTGATTCATTAAATCAACTATCCTCTTTTTATGGTCAATATTCTCCAAGCACAAAAATGGCGGTCTTTAATGATAGTGTGCGTTTAGAAAATGATAGATTTATCTTGTATTCTGATACATTAAATTATAATACGGAGACCAAAATCGCGACAATTTTAGGACCCTCAACAATAGAATCTGATAGTGGAACGATCTATTCATCCAGAGGTTGGTATGATACGGTTAATAATACGTCCTTATTATTGGATCGCTCTCAAGTTGTATCGGGAGATCGTATTTTGATGGGAGATTCCATTTCATATAATAGAGGTGTTGGCTTTGGAGAGGTTTTTGGAAATATGTGTTTGCGAGATACCGCAAGGCATGTCATGCTAGAAGGTCAATATGGCTATTATAATGAAAAAACAGAATTCGCATTTGCGACAGATAGCGCACGTTTTTTAGAGTTTAGTCAAGGTGATACGCTTTATTTGCATGGTGATACGTTGCAAATGACATCTTTGGATTCTTTATCACGTGAGATTAAGGCTTTTCATGGAGTACGTTTTTATCGGACCGATTTACAGGGAGTTTGTGATTCGATGCAATTCAGCACGAGAGATTCTGTATTATATATGTATACAAATCCTGTCGTGTGGAATGAGCAGTATCAGATATATGGAGATACAATCTTGGTCTTTATGAACGATAGCTCTATTGATTATGCACATGTAAAACAGTTCGCTTTTGCGGTTCAACAGATAGATACAGTGTCGTTTAATCAGTTGAAGGGAAATGATCTGAAGGCCTACTTTGAGGGGCGTGTGGTAAATCGGATAGATGTGGAAGGTAATGCGGAGTCTATCTTTTTCCCATTGGAGAAAGACGGGTCAATGATAGGAATGAACGAGACAAAGAGTGGTTTTCTTTCTATTTGGCTAAAAGATAACAAGTTGGATAAATTGAAAATATGGCCAACGCCAACGGGAACAATGACACCGATACCTGATTTAAAACCAGAGCAAAAATTTTTGAAAGACTTTTTTTGGTTTGATTATATTCGTCCTAAGAATAAGGATGATATTTATCAGGTAGTAAAAAGAAAAGTGCAAGATGTTCCAAAGAGAAGTAATAAATTCGTACATTAGCGATGTTTTCATAATTTAATAGGTAAAGCTATGGCATTATTCTCTTTTTATAATATGCGCAAACCGCGCCAATTTGAACATAAGCCTATTTATTGGGATCCTCATAAAGAAGCTTTAAAGGAACGTATAAGTAAGGTTAAACGGGAGATGGGAGTAGAGGAGCCATTAGAAGGATATAAGCCGCATATTAAGGGTACTTTTATAGAGGGAACCTCGCATTTGAAGAAAAGTGTAGATCGAGGAGAGGATTCTCGTTCTCGTAAATATAAGAATGTGAAACTAGCGGTGGCTTTGGCTGTCTTAGCTGCTTTCTTTTGGTATTTGTTCTGGTGATGAGTAATATTATACATTTGCTGCCAGATCATATCGCTAACCAGATTGCGGCGGGAGAGGTGATACAACGTCCGGCTTCTGTGGTGAAAGAGCTGGTAGAGAATTCTATTGATGCGGGAGCATCGAATATACAAATAAATATAAAAGATGCGGGTAAGACCCTTATTCAAGTGATTGATGATGGAAAGGGTATGTCTGAGACAGATGCTCGTATGGCTTTCGAGCGTCATGCGACATCAAAGATTTCAAAAGCGGAGGATCTTTTTTCTTTGCACACAATGGGCTTTCGCGGTGAAGCCTTGGCTTCTATTGTAGCCGTATCACAGGTGGAGCTTCGCACTCGAGCTAGAGGAGCGGAGCTAGGAACTCAATTGTCTATCGCTGGTTCTCAAGTAGAGAATATAGAGCCAATCGCATGTAGTGAGGGAAGTGTGTTCTCTGTGAAAAACTTATTCTTTAATGTTCCTGCCCGCCGTAAATTCTTGAAGTCGAATGAGACGGAGTTTCGGAATATCATAAATGAGTTTGAACGTATAGCATTAGTAAATCCGCAAGTTGGCATGTCACTTTACCATAACGATGTCGAGATATTTAATTTGCCAGAATCTGGTTTACGTCAGCGTATTATCAATATATATGGTAAAAACTTAAACCAAAAGTTGTTATCGTTAGATGCTCAAAGCTCAATGGTGACTATATCGGGTTTTGTAGGTCGTCCTGATTCAGCAAAAAAACGGGGTGCGCTGCAATTCTTTTTTGTGAATGGGCGTTTTATGAAGCATTCTTATTTTCATAAAGCGATTATGCAGGCATATGAGCAATTGATACCAGTTGGAGATATGCCTAACTATTTTGTCTATTTTACTTTAGATCCATCATCGATAGATGTAAATATACATCCTACTAAAACGGAAATTAAGTTTGAAAATGAACAGCCCATTTGGCAAATTTTGATGGCGGCCATACGTGAAGCGTTAGCTAAATCAAGTGCGATACCTACAATCGATTTCAATGTGGATGGAGCGATAGATATACCGGTCTACAATCCATCCGCAAAAGTTGGATCGACGGCTTATAAAGAACCTAAAGTGCAAGTGAATTCCGGTTATAACCCGTTTGATGTTCCATCTTATAGTAAGCCGGAATTTGATTGGGCAAAATTGTATAAGAGTTTTGAAGATGATAGAAGCATAATACAGCAAGAATCAGTAGCGAATACTGAGGTTACGGGTGATTTGTTGTCTGGAGAATTATCCATGGACGCACCTGGGCCAGAAGAGATTTTTTCAGAAGCAGCTAATTCGTGTTACCAATATAAAGGACGCTATATCATAACGTCTTTAAAATCAGGCTTAGCTATTATCGACCAGTATCGTGCTCATATTCGGATATTGTTTGATCAGTATTTATCAAATATAAATCAGCATCAAGGAGCTTCACAAAAAGTACTTTTTCCGGAAGTTGTGGAGTTTACGGCAGCAGAAATAGCGATATTACCATCCTTGCTGGATAGTTTGAGCTTTGTGGGCTTTGACTTAAGTGATTTGGGTGGAAATAGTTATGCCATTAATGGAGTGCCATCGGGTATTGTTTATCAAGACCCGGCCAGTTTGGTGAAGGAGATAGTGGATCACACGATGGAAACCGGATGTGAAATAAAAGACAAAGTTTCAGAGAATATAGCCCTGTCTTTAGCAAAAGCATCAGCTATACGGCCAGGAAAGATTTTGTCGTCAGAAGAAATGGATCATTTGATCGCTTCACTTTTCTCCTGCTCTGATTCTTACTTAACACCTGATGGTAAGACGATTATATCCATGATAACCGAAGAAGAGATAGAAAAAAGATTCCGTGTGTAATTGAATTTTTGTGTAGGTATTAAAGGGGATATTTCTTTAGTAAAAGAATTGTGTTAAAAATAAATAAATGGGCGGTAGGCTTGTCTTGGGAAATAAGAACAAATGTGTACCTTTGCACCGTTTTTTAGTGCGAAGTATATGAAAAAATCGGTTCAACTTATTGATAGTCCGAAAATAATCTGTACCTTTGCGTCTTGAAATAGAAATGTTAGATATAAATAATACACATTCAAAGTTTAAAAAAGAAAGAAATGCCTACAATTCAGCAATTAGTTAGAAAAGGAAGGGAGACTTTGGTGGAGAAAGGTAAATCACCTGCATTGGACGCATGTCCTCAAAGACGTGGTGTTTGTGTGCGTGTTTACACTACAACTCCGAAGAAACCTAACTCTGCAATGCGTAAAGTAGCGAGAGTACGTTTGACAAATGGTAAGGAAGTTAACTCTTATATTCCAGGAGAAGGACATAATCTACAAGAGCACTCAATCGTGTTGGTACGTGGTGGTCGTGTAAAGGATCTTCCTGGTGTTCGTTATCATATCGTACGTGGTACGTTGGATACAGCAGGTGTTAACGGTCGTACGCAAAGACGTTCTAAATATGGAGCTAAGCGTCCGAAACCAGGTCAGGCTGCAGCAGCTGCAAAAGGTAAGAAGAAGTAATAATTACATGCCTTCAAACTGAGATTTAAATTTAAGTATTAAAACAGGTTTGAGTTATTTGGATAGGCTATAAGGTTGAGTAAATGGTTCGGCGGAACCGTTGAAGACAAATTTTAAAGGCAACCAACGACAAGAACAAATTTTTAAAACAAAAATGAGAAAAGCAAAACCAAAGAAAAGACAGATCCTTCCGGATCCTGTTTTCGGTGATGTAAAGGTTACGAGATTCGTTAACCATTTAATGTATGATGGCAAGAAAAATACTGCCTTCGAAATTTTCTATTCCGCATTAGAGAACGTTAAGGCAAAGATGCCTAACGAGGAAAAATCCGCTCTTGAAATTTGGAAAGCTGCGCTTGATAACATTACTCCTCAAGTTGAAGTTAAGTCACGCCGTGTAGGTGGTGCTACATTCCAAGTCCCTACTGAGATCCGCCCGGATCGTAAAGAATCAATTTCTATGAAGAACCTGATTATTTTCGCTCGTAAGCGTGGAGGTAAGACGATGTCAGATAAGTTGTCTGCAGAGATCGTTGATGCTTTCAATAATCAAGGTGGTGCATTCAAAAGAAAAGAAGATATGCATCGTATGGCTGAGGCTAACCGTGCATTTGCTCACTTCAGATTTTAATTTTTAAGGCAATAAGAATATGGCAAGTAACGACAAGCAATTGATGTTTACAAGAAACATCGGTATCATGGCTCACATTGATGCTGGTAAAACAACCACTTCTGAGCGTATTCTGTACTATACGGGATTGACTCACAAGATTGGTGAGACTCATGATGGAACTGCTACAATGGACTGGATGGCTCAGGAGCAGGAGCGTGGTATTACTATCACATCTGCTGCTACTACTACATTCTGGAACTATTTGGGTAACCGTTATAAGATCAATTTGATTGATACTCCGGGGCACGTTGACTTTACTGTAGAGGTTGAGCGCTCACTTCGCGTGTTGGATGGTGCTGTTGCTACATTCTGTGCTGTTGGTGGTGTAGAACCTCAATCTGAGACTGTATGGCGTCAAGCTGATAAATATAATGTACCTCGTATTGGTTATGTTAATAAGATGGACCGTTCAGGTGCCAATTTCTACGAGGTTGTTCGTCAGGTTAAAGACGTTTTAGGTGCTCATCCATGTCCGATACAAATTCCTATTGGTGCAGAGGAAACCTTTAAAGGGGTAGTAGACTTGATTAAGATGAAGGCTATTTTCTGGCACGATGAGACAATGGGTGCTGAATATAGTGTAGAAGAAATTCCTGCAGATTTGCAAAATGAAGCTGAAGAGTGGCGTGATAAAATGCTAGAGGCTTTGGCTGAGTGCGATGATGCAATTATGGAGAAATATTTTGACGATCCTTCTGCAATTACAGAGGATGAGATCTTGACAGCAATCCGCAAAGGAACATTGTCTATGCAGATCAACCCGATGACTTGCGGTTCTTCTTTCAAGAATAAGGGCGTACAAACATTATTGGATGCAGTTTGTGCATTCTTGCCTTCTCCTGAAGATACTCCTGCTATTGAGGGAACAGATCCTTCTGATTCTAGCAAGGTGATTACTCGTAAGCCGTTGTTCGAGGAGCCGATGACAGCATTGGCGTTTAAGATCGCAACAGATCCATATGTAGGACGTTTGTGTTTCTTCCGTGTTTATTCTGGTTCTATCGCTGCAGGTTCTTACGTGTTGAATACTCGCTCAGGAAAGAAAGAGCGTATTTCTCGTCTATTCCAGATGCACTCAAACAAACAAAATCCGATGGAAGTTATCGGTTGTGGTGATATTGGTGCAGGAGTTGGTTTCAAAGATATCCGTACTGGTGATACGCTTTGTGATGAGAATCATCCGATCACATTGGAGTCTATGGAGTTCCCTGAACCAGTTATTGGTATCGCGGTAGAGCCGAAAACTCAAAAAGATATGGATAAGTTAGGTATGGGCTTGGCTAAGTTGGCTGAAGAAGATCCTACTTTCCGTGTTCAAACAAACGAAGAGACTGGTCAGACAGTTATCAGCGGTATGGGTGAGCTTCACTTGGATATCATTATCGACCGTTTGAAACGTGAGTTCAAGGTAGAATGTAACCAAGGTCGTCCTCAGGTTACTTACAAGGAGGCTATTACGCAGCCTGTTGAACTTCGTGAGGTTTATAAGAAACAGTCTGGTGGTCGTGGTAAATTTGCTGATATCATTGTTCGTCTAGAGCCTGCTGATGAGAACTTCGACGGTACATTGCAATTTATCGATGAAGTTAAGGGTGGTAATATTCCTAAGGAGTTTATACCTTCTGTTCAAAAGGGATTCGAGAAAGCAATGAAGAATGGTGTCTTGGCTGGTTATCCTTTGGATAAGTTGAAAGTGACTTTGATCGATGGATCTTTCCATCCGGTGGATTCAGATCAGTTGTCATTCGAGATCGCTGCTTTGCAGGCATTTAAGAATGCATCGGCTAAGGCGGGTCCTGTTTTGATGGAGCCTATTATGCAGATGGAGGTTGTTACTCCTGAGGAAAGCATGGGTGATGTTATCGGTGACTTGAATAAACGTCGTGGTCAAGTAGAAGGTATGGAGACTAGTCGTACTGGAGCTCGTATTGTGAAGGCTAAAGTTCCTTTGGCAGAAACATTTGGTTATGTAACGGCATTGCGTACTATTACCTCTGGTCGTGCAACTTCATCAATGCAGTTCTCACATTACGCACAAGTATCATCATCTATTGCTAAGCAAGTATTGACTGAGGTTCAAGGTCGTGTTGATTTGATCAAGTAATTATAGAAACATATAATATAAATATGAGTCAAAAGATCAGAATTAAATTAAAGTCTTACGATTATTCTCTTGTAGACAAGTCTGCAGAGAAAATCGTAAAGACGGTAAAGACTACAGGTGCTATCGTTAGTGGTCCTATACCTCTGCCTACGCACAAGCGTATCTTTACAGTGAATCGCTCAACTTTCGTTAATAAAAAGTCTCGTGAGCAATTCGAACTCTCTTCATATAAGAGATTAATAGATATTTATAGTTCAACCGCAAAGACAGTTGATGCTTTGATGAAGCTAGAATTGCCAAGTGGTGTAGAAGTAGAAATTAAAGTGTAAGTTTATAACATTACGTGAAATGCCAGGATTATTAGGAAAAAAAATCGGAATGACATCCGTTTTCAGTGCCGAGGGAAAAAATCTTCCATGCACTGTTATCGAAGTGGGTCCTTGTGTTGTTACACAGATCAAGACTTTGGAAAAAGATGGCTATGAGGCTGTACAGTTAGGTTTCCAAGACAAAAAAGAGAAGCATACAACTCAACCAGAAATGGGCCACTTTAAGAAAGCAGGTGTAACACCCAAGAGATACTTGGCCGAGTTCAAGAATTTTGAAACTGAGTACAAATTAGGTGATGTGATTACAGTCGATTACTTAGAGGATGCAGGTTTCGTAGATGTAATAGGAACATCAAAAGGTAAAGGTTTCCAAGGTGTAGTAAAGCGTCATGGCTTTGGTGGTGTAGGTCAGACTACTCACGGTCAGCACAACCGTGCTCGTAAGCCGGGTTCTATCGGTGCTTGTTCTTATCCCGCAAAGGTATTTAAGGGCATGCGCATGGGTGGCCAATTAGGTAATGAACGTGTAACAGTTCAAAACCTTCAAGTGATCAAGGTAATGCCGGAACACAATCTTTTGTTAGTAAAGGGATCTGTTCCAGGAGCAAAAGGTTCAATCTTATTAATTGAAAAGTAATGGAACTGAGCGTATTTAATATTAAAGGTGAAGATACCGGAAGAAAGGTAACTTTGAACGATGCGATCTTCGGCATTGAACCCAATGATCATGCTATTTACTTGGATGTAAAACAGTATTTGGCAAATCAACGTCAGGGAACGCATAAGTCAAAAGAGAGAAGTGAAGTATCAGGAAGTACACGTAAATTGATCCGTCAAAAAGGTGGTGGTGGTGCACGCCGTGGTGATATCAATTCTCCTGTTTTAGTAGGAGGTGGACGTGTGTTTGGTCCTAAACCTCGTGATTATAGCTTTAAGTTGAACAAAAAGGTAAAATCTTTGGCTCGTAAATCAGCTTTGAGTTATAAGGCGAAGAATAATGCTATTGTAGTTGTTGAAGACTTTACAATGGAATCTCCTAAGACTAAAGAATTTATAACAATTACTAAAAACTTGAAAGTGGCTGATAAAAAGTTACTTATGGTTTTACCGGAGAAGAATAATTTAGTATATTTGTCTGCTCGTAATCTAGAGAAAGCGAGCGTAATAACTGCCTCTGAGCTAAACACATATGTGGTGTTGAATGCTGCTAACTTGGTGTTGACAGAAAGTTCAGTAGCTGTTGTTGAACAAAATTTTAAAGCATAAGGAGTAGCATAATGGGAATTATTATTAAGCCTATCGTAACTGAAAAACAAACAGCGATTACAGAAAAGATTTCAAATCGTTATGGTTTTCGTGTTTCTCCAAGCGCTAATAAAATGGAGATCAAAAAGGCAGTAGAGGGCATGTATGACGTAATAGTAGTTGATGTTAATACCATCAACTACTCTGGAAAACGCAAAAGCCGTTATACAAAGTCTGGTATTATTAATGGTAAGCAGGCTGCTTTTAAGAAAGCTATCGTTACATTGAAAGAAGGAGAAACAATTGATTTCTTTAGTAATATCTAAAAAAAGAAATGGGAATACGTAAATTAAAGCCCACGACACCGGGGCAGAGACACAAAGTTATTGGTGCATTTGATCAAATCACTGCAAGTACACCAGAGAAGTCTCTTGTAGTAGGTAAGAAAAGTACAGGTGGTCGTAACAACACTGGTAAAATGACAATGCGTTATATCGGTGGCGGTCATAAAAGAAAGTACAGAATTATCGATTTCAAGAGAAATAAAGATGGCATTCCTGCAACAGTAAAATCAATCGAGTATGATCCTAACCGTTCATCTCGTATCGCATTGTTGTATTATGCTGATGGAGAGAAAAGTTATATTATCGCTCCTAACGGATTGGAAGTTGGCCAAACAGTGGTTTCAGGAAGTAACGCAGCTCCTGAAGTAGGTAATACTTTGCCTATGGCAAATATTCCCGTTGGTACTATTATTCATAATATAGAGCTTCGTCCTGGACAAGGAGCTAAAATGGTTCGTTCTGCAGGTGCGTTTGCTCAGCTGACTTCAAAAGAAGGTGCTTATGCGATTATTAAGATGCCTTCTGGTGAAACTCGTAAGATTCTTGCAGCTTGTAAGGCTACAATTGGTGCAGTTGGAAACTCTGACCATGGTCTTGAAAAATCAGGTAAAGCCGGTCGCTCTAGATGGTTAGGTCGTCGTCCTCACAACCGTGGTGTTGTTATGAACCCGGTTGATCACCCAATGGGTGGTGGTGAAGGCCGTTCTTCAGGAGGTCATCCTAGATCTAGAAATGGCTTATATGCTAAGGGCTTGAAGACAAGAGCTCCTAAGAAGCATTCTTCAAAATATATTATAGAAAGAAGAAAGAAATAATCTGATTAATTAAGTAAACTATGAGTCGTTCGTTAAAAAAAGGTCCGTATATTAATGTAAAGCTTGAGAAGAAAGTCTTGGCTATGAATGAGTCAGGTAAAAAAGCCGTAGTTAAAACATGGGCACGAGCTTCAATGATTTCGCCTGATTTTGTAGGCCATACTATTGCAGTTCATAATGGAAATAAATTTATTCCTGTTTTTATAACCGAGAATATGGTGGGTCACAAATTAGGAGAGTTCTCTCCGACACGTACGTTCCGTGGCCATGCCGGTAACAAGAAAAAGTAATATCCGGTAAAAATAGGAATTCAGGAATCTGAAAATAAAAAGAATCGAATAAAATGGGTGCTAGAAAAAGAATATCAGCTGAAGCAAGAAAAGAAGCCCAAAAGACCATGTACTTTGCGAAGTTAAATAATGTTCCTACTTCTCCTCGTAAGATGCGTTTAGTAGCGGATATGATTCGCGGTATGGAAGTATTCCGTGCGCTTGGTGTTTTGAAGTTTTCAAATAAAGAAGCTGCAGCAAGAGTAGAAAAATTACTTCGTTCTGCAATCGCTAACTGGGAACAGAAGAATGAGCGTAAAGCAGAAGCAGGTGAGTTGTGCGTATCTTCAATATGCGTAGATTGTGCTGCGACATTGAAGAGAATGCGTCCAGCTCCTCAGGGAAGAGGTTACAGAATTCGTAAGCGTTCGAATCATGTAACTCTGTTTGTTGATACACTTAGTAAAAACGATAGTCAAAATTAATTTGTAGATGGGACAAAAGGTTAATCCGATTAGTAATCGTTTAGGAATCATCCGTGGTTGGGATTCCAATTGGTATGGCGGCAAGAACTACGGTGATACTTTGTTGGAAGATAGCAAGATCCGTAAATATTTGAATGCCCGTCTGGCAAAGGCTAGTGTATCTCGTATCGTTATAGAACGTACGCTTAAGTTGATCACAATAACAGTTTGTACATCTCGTCCTGGTATTATCATTGGAAAAGGTGGACAAGAAGTTGATAAGTTGAAGGAAGAGCTGAAGAAGATCACTGACAAGGAAGTTCAGATCAATATCTTTGAGGTGAAGAGACCTGAGTTGGATGCAGTTATTGTTGCAAACAACATCGCTCGTCAGTTAGAGGGAAAGATTGCTTATCGTCGTGCGGTTAAGATGGCTATTGCTTCTACCATGAGAATGGGTGCCGAAGGTATTAAAATTCAAATTTCTGGTCGTTTGAATGGTGCAGAAATGGCTCGTTCAGAAATGTATAAAGAAGGTAGAACTCCGTTGCATACGCTTAGAGCAGATATTGATTATGCTTTAGCCGAGGCTTTGACAAAAGTTGGTTTGTTAGGCGTTAAGGTTTGGATTTGCCGTGGAGAAGTTTATGGAAAGCGTGATCTTGCGCCTTCATTTACTGCAAGCAAAGAGACTGGACGTCGCAATGACAATGCAGGCAACAGAGATAAAAACTTCAAGAGAAAAAGAGCTAATCGTTAAACGTTAGAATTTTAATTAGAGATGTTACAACCAAAGAAAACCAAGTTCAGAAGACAGCAGAAAGGTCGCATGAAGGGCGAAGCTCAACGTGGCAATCAGCTGGCCTTCGGTTCTTTTGGAATAAAGTCATTAGAAAATAAGTGGATTACCGGTCGTCAGATCGAAGCCGCTCGTATTGCTGTTACACGTTATATGCAGCGTCAGGGTCAGGTTTGGGTTCGTATATTCCCGGATAAGCCAATCACAAAGAAGCCCGCAGAGGTTCGTATGGGTAAAGGAAAAGGTAATCCTGAGGGATTTGTTGCTCCTGTTACTCCAGGTCGTATGATATTCGAAATCGAGGGTGTTCCCTTTGATATAGCTAAGGAAGCTTTGCGTTTAGCAGCACAAAAACTCCCGGTTACAACAAAGTTTGTTGTGAGACGTGATTATGACATGCAAAATCAAAATGCGTAATTGTTATGAAGATTGCAGAAATTAGAGAATTAAGTACGAAAGAGTTACTTGAGAGAGTAAATGCAGAGGTTGCAGCTTATGATCAAAAGAAGATTAACCATAGCATTTCGCCTATGGATAATCCTTCTCAGATTAAGCAGCAACGCAGATTGATTGCGCGCATGAAAACAGAATTGCGCCAGAGAGAACTTAACAACAAATAATTGAGCCTGATGGAAACTAGAAATTTAAGAAAAGAAAGAACGGGCGTGGTAACCAGCAACAAAATGGAGAAAAGTATTACTGTTGCTGTTAAATGGAAGGAGAAACACCCCATTTATGGAAAGTTCGTTAACAAGACGAAGAAATATCATGCTCACGACGAAAATAATGAATGCAATATAGGCGATACCGTTAGAATTATGGAAACTCGTCCTTTGAGCAAGACTAAGAGATGGAGATTAGTTCAAATAATCGAAAGGGCTAAGTAAGATGATACAACAAGAGTCAAGATTAGTAGTAGCAGATAATAGTGGAGCAAGAGAAGCTTTGTGTATTCGTGTTTTAGGCGGAACAAGAAAGCGTTATGCTTCTGTCGGAGATGTGATCGTAGTTGCGATCAAGAGCGTAATACCTTCTAGCGATGTGAAGAAGGGTGCTGTTTCAAAGGCTGTCATTGTTCGTACTAAGAAGGAAATCCGTCGTGCGGATGGTTCTTATATTCGTTTTGATGATAACGCTTGTGTATTGTTGAATGCTGGTGGTGATATTCGCGGTAGCCGTATCTTTGGCCCGGTAGCCAGAGAGCTTCGTGCAACAAATATGAAAATTGTATCACTTGCACCCGAAGTGCTTTAATTTCGTAAACTTTAAAGTAATGAGTAAATTACATATCAAAAAAGGCGATATAGTATTTGTTAATACCGGCGAGGACAAGGGTAAAACAGGTCGTGTTTTGCAGGTACTTGTTAAAGATAATCGTGCGATTGTTGAGGGTATTAATATTGTGTCAAAGCATACTAAGCCGAATGCAAAAAATCCTCAAGGCGGGATTGAAAAGAAAGAAGCTCCTATTCATATTTCTAATCTTAACGTGCTTGACCCGAAGTCAGGAAAACCAACACGTATTGGTCGTAAATTGAATGAGAAGGGTGCTTTAGTGCGTTATTCTAAAAAATCAGGGGAGGAAATTAAGTAATGAGCAATACTGCCAGTCTGAAGAAAGAATATCAAGACAGAATTGTGCCTGCTTTAATTAAAGAATTTGGCTATAAGTCAATCATGCAGGTTCCTGTTTTGAAGAAAATCGTGATTAATGAGGGATTAGGTATGGCCACTGCAGATAAGAAAATCATTGATATTGCAATCAGTGAGTTAACTGCGATTACAGGTCAGAAGGCTGTTGCTACCGTCTCAAAGAAAGATATCTCAAACTTTAAGTTACGTAAGAAGATGCCTATCGGTGTTATGGTAACATTACGCCGTGAGCAAATGTATGAGTTTTTAGAGAGATTAGTTCGTGTCGCTCTTCCTCGTATACGTGACTTCAAGGGAATTGAGAGTAAATTAGATGGTAGAGGTAATTATACACTAGGTATTCAAGAGCAAATCATTTTCCCTGAAATTAATATCGATAATATTACTAAAATATTGGGAATGAATATTACCTTTGTAACCTCTGCTAAAACAGATGAAGAAGGTTATGCTCTTTTGAGAGAATTTGGTTTGCCTTTTAAAAACGAAAAAAAGACTAAGTAGTTATGGCTAAGGAATCAATGAAGGCCCGTGAGGTTAAAAGAGCAAAGTTAGTTGCTAAATATGCTGCAAAGCGTGCACAACTTAAGGCTGAAGGCAACTATGAGGCTTTGCAGGCTTTGCCTAAAAATGCATCTCCTGTTCGTTTGCACAACCGTTGTAAAATAACAGGACGTCCAAAAGGCTATATACGTCAGTTTGGTATTTCTCGTATTCAATTACGTGAAATGGCATCAAATGGTTTAATCCCTGGCGTAAAGAAAGCAAGTTGGTAAGAATTTTTTGTTTAAATATTGTCCGGGTGTCCGGATCAATTTAATTAATTATTATATGACAGATCCTATTGCAGATTATTTGACCAGATTGCGTAATGCAATTAAAGCAAAGCACAGAGTTGTAGAAGTGCCAGCGTCAAATTTAAAGAAAGAGATCACAAAGATCCTTTTCGACAAGGGTTACATTCTTAATTTTAAGTTTGTAGAAGATGGTCCTCAAGGTACAATTAAAATTGCCTTGAAGTATGACCTTGTAAACAAAGTTAATGCGATTAAGAAACTTGAGAGAGTTTCTACGCCTGGTTTACGTAAGTACACTGGTTATAAAGAAATGCCGCGAGTATTGAACGGTTTAGGTATTGCTGTTCTTTCTACTTCTAAGGGTGTGATGACTGACAAAGAAGCCCGCGATTTGAAGATCGGTGGTGAGGTATTATGTTACGTTTATTAATTAGGAGGAAAGAAGAATGTCAAGAATAGGAAAATTGCCAATTCATGTACCAGCTGGTGTTACAGTTACAATTAAGGATAATGTAGTAACAGTTAAGGGTCCTAAAGGCGAATTAGTACAGGAAGTAAATCCTGATATTCATGTCGCTTTAGAGGATGGAGTTATCCACTTAACAAGACCGACAGATGATAAGAACCATCGCGCATTGCATGGTTTATATCGTTCTTTGATCAATAACATGGTTATTGGTTGTTCAGAAGGATATAAAAAAGAACTAGAGCTAGTTGGTGTTGGTTATCGTGTTTCAAACGCAGGTCAGTTGTTAGATCTATCTTTAGGTTATACTCATAATATTTATTTGCAGTTACCTAAAGAAGTAAAGGTTGAGACAAAGTCTGAGAGAAATAAGAATCCTCTTATTATCCTTGAGTCAGCTGACAAACAATTATTGGGTCAGATTTGTGCGAAGATTCGTTCATTTAGAATGCCAGAGCCTTATAAAGGTAAGGGTATTAAGTTCGTGGGCGAAGAGATTCGTAGAAAGTCTGGTAAGTCAGCAGGTAAGTAATCTACGTAAACTGAAATTATCATGACAACGAAGCTAGAAAGAAGATTAAAAATAAAAGCAGGAGTTCGTGGAAAAATCTCAGGTACAACTGAGCGTCCACGCCTGACTGTGTTTAGAAGTAATAAACAAATCTATGCACAGGTAATTGATGATACTACTGGTAAGACTTTAGCCTCAGCTTCATCTTTAAAGATGGACTTAAAAGCTCCTAAGAAAGAAGTTGCTGTTAAGGTTGGTGAGTTAATTGCCAAGAATGCTCAAGAAGCGGGTGTTCAAACAGTGGTGTTTGACCGTAATGGTTATTTGTATCACGGGAGAATTAAAGAATTAGCAGATGCTGCACGTAACGGCGGCCTTAAATTTTAATGAAGATGGCAAATAATAGAGTTAAATCGACCAACGACTTAGAGTTGAAGGACAGACTGGTTGCAATCAACCGTGTAACGAAAGTTACAAAAGGTGGACGTACATTCAGTTTCGCTGCTATTGTTGTAGTAGGAAATGAGGATGGTATTGTTGGCTGGGGCTTAGGTAAAGCTGGTGAAGTAACGACGGCTATTGCAAAAGGTGTTGAAGCAGCAAAGAAAAACTTAGTAAAGGTTCCTGTTCATAAAGGAACAATTCCTCATGAACAAGCAGCTAAGTTTGGTGGTGCAAAAGTTTTGCTTAGACCTGCATCTCACGGTACTGGTGTTAAAGCTGGTGGTGCTATGCGTGCCGTTTTAGAGAGTGTTGGTATTACCGACGTTTTGGCAAAATCAGAAGGATCTTCAAATCCTCACAACTTAGTAAAAGCAACTATTGCTGCTCTAGGTGAGTTGAGAAGTCCGTTAGATGTTGCTCAGAATAGAGGTGTATCTGTTGAGAAAGTGTTTAGAGGTTAAGAAGGGAGGATTAATTTATGGAAACTATCAAAATCAAGCAAGTTAGAAGTAGAATTAAATGCCCAAAAGACCAAAAAAGAACGCTTGATGCACTAGGGCTTAGAAAAATGAACCAGATTGTGGAGCATGAGGCTAATCCTGCTATTTTAGGCATGGTAGAGAAAGTGAAACATTTGGTTTCTGTAGTTAAATAATTGGTTGAAAAAATAAACTATACGATATGAATTTATCAAATTTAAAACCGGCAGAAGGATCTACTAAGACCAGAAAGAGAATTGGACGTGGTCCGGGTTCTGGATTAGGTGGAACCTCAACTAGAGGTCATAAAGGTGCCAAATCAAGATCTGGCTACAAGAACAAGATCGGTTTCGAAGGTGGACAGATGCCTATTCAGAGACGTTTGCCTAAATTCGGTTTCAAGAATATTAATCGTATTGAATATAAAGCTATTAACATCAGTACTTTACAAGAATTAGCGGAAGCTAAGAATTTGTCAAAGATTGGTATTAATGAATTAGTTGATGCTGGATTCATTTCTTCTACTCAGTTGGTTAAGATTCTTGGTAATGGTAGTTTAACTGCAAAATTGGAGGTTGAGGCTCACGCTTTCTCTAAGAGTGCAGAAGCAGCTATTCAAGCCGCAGGTGGAACTGTTGTTAAACTCTAAGTTATGAGAGCTATTGAAACAATCAAGAATATCTGGAATATTGAGGATCTGAGAAATCGGATCCTCACCACTCTTTTTTTAGTGGCTATATATCGTTTTGGAACGTATGTTGTTCTTCCAGGTATCGATCCCAAAGCGTTGACCGCTTTACAGGAGCAGACAAGGGGCGGATTGCTTGCACTGTTGGATATGTTCTCAGGTGGTGCTTTTTCTAATGCATCTATTTTTGCGTTGGGAATTATGCCATATATTTCCGCTTCAATCGTAATGCAATTATTAGCCATAGCCGTTCCTTCTTTCCAAAAATTGCAGAGGGAGGGTGAAAGTGGACGTAGAAAGATAAATCAATGGACTCGTTATTTAACGGTATTGATACTTCTGTTTCAAGGTCCCACATATTTATTGAATTTGAGTGTTCAATTAAAGAATGCGGGTACTGCATTGCCTGGAGGTATTTGGTTTACGATCTCTTCTGCGATCATTTTAGCTGCAGGTAGTATGTTTATTTTATGGCTAGGTGAAAGAATTACAGATAAAGGTGTTGGAAATGGTATTTCATTTATCATTCTAGTTGGTATCATAGCTCGTTTGCCGCATTCATTGTTTCAAGAATTTGTTTCAAGAACAAGTGAGAAAACAGGTGGATTGGTTATGTTCTTATTTGAGATGTTATTCCTTTTGTTTGTAATTGCAGGTGCAATTTTATTGGTGCAGGGAACAAGAAAAGTTCCGGTACAATATGCAAAAAGAATAATTGGTAATAAACAATACGGTGGAGCACGTCAGTATATACCATTGAAGGTGAATGCTGCAAATGTCATGCCTATTATTTTCGCGCAAGCGATAATGTTTATTCCGATCTCAATCGTTGGTTTCTCTAGTACAGGTGAGCAGAGTGGATTTTGGGCTGCATTTATGGATAATACCGGATTTTGGTATAACTTTGTATTTGCATTGTTGATTATATTGTTTACGTATTTTTATACGGCAATTACAATCAATCCGACTCAAATGTCAGATGATCTAAAGAGAAACAATGGATTTATTCCTGGTGTGAAGCCAGGTAATAGTACCAAAGAGTATTTGGATACCATTATGGATCGCATTACTTTGCCAGGTGCTTTTTTCCTTGCGTTGGTGGCAATCATGCCGGCTTTTGCTAGGATCGCTGGTGTAAGTATGGAATTCTCCCAATTCTTTGGAGGTACATCTTTATTGATTTTGGTTGGTGTAGTGCTTGATACATTACAGCAAGTAGAGAGTCATTTGTTAATGCGTCATTATGACGGTTTGTTGAAGTCAGGTAGAATTAAAGGTCGTACAGGCTCAGTTGCCGCTTATTGATAGAATGATCTATTTAAAGACAGATGAAGAAATAGAGTTGATGCGTGAAGCGAATCAACTGGTGGGTAAAACTCTTGGTGAGATAGCTAAGGTTATTGCTCCTGGTGTTTCCACACTTCAGCTTGATAAAATCGCTGAAGAGTTCATTAGAGATAATGGAGCTGTTCCAGCTTTTTTGGGCTATGGTGGTTTCCCGAATTCAATATGTGCTTCTATAAATGAACAGGTAGTACATGGCATTCCCTCCTCAAACTCCATTTTGAAGGAAGGAGATGTCGTATCTATAGATTGTGGTACTATATTGAATGGTTTTGTTGGAGATTCTGCATATACATTTTGTGTAGGTGATGTTGCTCCAAAAGTGAAAAAACTGTTGAAAGTGACAAAGGAATCACTTTATTTGGGTATACAATGTGCTGTTGAGGGACACCGTATTGGTGATATTAGTAATGCTGTTCAGACCTATTGTGAGTCTCAATTTTATTCAGTAGTAAGAGAATTAGTGGGGCATGGGATAGGGAAGAAAATGCATGAAGAGCCAGAAGTTCCGAATTATGGAAGACGTGGATGCGGCCCTCTTTTACGTAGTGGAATGTGTATTTGTATAGAGCCAATGATTAATATGGGAAGCAAAAATGTAGTGTTTGAAAAAGATGGATGGACTGTGCGGACAAAAGACCGAAAGCCTTCCGCTCACTTTGAGCATTGCATCGCAATACGTCCTGATGGCCCTGAGATTTTATCTTCATTTAAGTTTTTAGAAGAAGTTCTAGGAGATAGAGCAATTTAATTAGATTTATATGGCTAAACAAGCAGCAATAGAAAAAGATGGAGTAATAGTTGAAGCATTGTCAAATGCAATGTTTCGAGTAGAATTGGAGAATGGACATGAAATTACCGCTCATATATCAGGGAAGATGCGTATGCATTATATAAAGATTCTTCCTGGTGATAAGGTAAGAGTAGAAATGTCTCCATATGATCTATCGAAAGGTAGAATCGCTTTTAGATACAAATAAAATTAAACACGATATGAAAGTAAGAGCATCTTTGAAGAAGCGTACACCTGAGTGCAAGATAGTAAGAAGAAAGGGTCGCTTATACGTAATTAACAAGAAAAACCCTAAGTATAAACAACGTCAGGGATAATTTATTATTTTTGCAAAATAATCTAAGTAAGTAATATGGCTATAAGAATAGTTGGTGTAGACTTGCCACAAAATAAAAGAGGAGAAATCGCTTTGACTTATATCTACGGTATTGGTCGTAGCGCTGCTAAATCCGTATTAGATAAGGCTGGGGTTGATCGTGATCTTAAAGTTAAGGATTGGACAGACGATCAAGCCGCAAAAGTTCGTGAAGTCATTAGCGCAGACTATAAGGTTGAGGGTGATCTTCGTTCAGAAGTTCAATTAAACATCAAGCGCTTGATGGATATTGGTTGCTACAGAGGTGTTCGTCACCGTCTTGGATTACCTTTGAGAGGTCAAAGTACAAAGAACAATGCTCGTACTCGTAAGGGTAAGAAGAAAACTGTTGCAAATAAGAAAAAAGCTACTAAATAATAAGAGTTAATATGGCAAAGAAAACAGTCGCAGCAAAGAAGAGAAACGTAAAAGTTGACGCTTACGGTCAAGCTCATATTCATTCTTCTTTTAATAATATTATTGTGTCTTTAGCAAATAGCGATGGACAAGTAATCAGCTGGTCTTCCGCAGGAAAGATGGGATTCAGAAGCTCTAAGAAGAATACTCCTTATGCAGCTCAAATGGCAGCACAAGATTGTGCGAAAGTGGCTTATGATCTTGGTTTAAGAAAGGTTAAAGTATTCGTAAAGGGTCCGGGAAATGGACGTGAGTCTGCTATTAGAACGATTCACGGTGCAGGTATTGAGGTTACTGAAATCGTTGATGTAACTCCACTTCCTCATAATGGATGTCGTCCTCCTAAAAAGAGAAGAGTATAATTAATTATAGTTCCTTATTTAATTGAATCCGGAATTGTGAATAGATTGCATATTGACCTTATCCTCTCTGTAATCGCGGCTGCACGGTTCTAGATTCAAATAGAACATTAAAACAACAAAACAATGGCAAGATATACTGGACCAAGAACAAGAATTGCCCGTAAGTTTGGTGAGGCAATATTCGGTGCGGATAAAGTTCTTTCTAAGAAAAATTATCCTCCTGGACAACATGGTAACTCTAGAAAAAGAAAGACTTCAGAGTATGGTATGCAGCTTCGTGAGAAGCAAAAGGCTAAATACACATACGGTGTGTTAGAGAAGCAATTTAGAAATTTGTTTGAAAAAGCTTCTCGTTCCAAGGGTATTACAGGTGAGGTTCTTCTTCAATTATTGGAAGGACGTCTAGACAATGTAGTTTATCGTTTAGGTATTGCACCTACAAGAGCAGCTGCGCGTCAGTTGGTTTCTCACCGTCATATTACAGTAGATGGTCAAGTTGTAAACATTCCATCTTACTCTGTAAAACCCGGTCAAATTGTTGGTGTTCGTGAAAAATCTAAATCTTTGGAAGTAATTGCTGACGCATTGGCTGGTTTTAACCACAGTAAGTATCCTTGGATAGAGTGGGATCAGACTTCTATGAGTGGAAAGTTATTACACTTACCAGAGAGAGTAGATATTCCTGAAAATATTAAAGAACAGTTGATCGTAGAATTGTATTCTAAATAATAATTGATTTCCATGGCGATATTAGCATTTCAAAAACCCGATAAAGTATTAATGTTGGAAGCGGACAATTTCTTCGGAAAGTTTGAATTTCGTCCGTTGGAACCCGGCTATGGTATTACGATAGGTAATGCTTTACGTCGTATTCTCCTGTCGTCTCTTGAAGGTTTTGCTATTACATCCATTAAAATCGATGGGGTTGACCATGAGTTTGGTACAATTCCGGGCGTAATTGAGGATGTGACAAACATTATCTTGAATCTGAAGCAAGTTCGTTTCAAGCATATAGTAGACGACATAGAGAATGAAAAAGTAAGTATTACTGTTTCGGGTTCGGAAGTGTTCAAAGCCGGAGATATAGGCAAACAGTTAACAGGTTTTGAGGTTTTAAATCCTGATTTGGTTATTTGCCACTTGGATCCGACCGCAAGTTTCCAAATTGAATTAACGATCAATAAAGGTCGTGGTTATGTACCTGCAGATGAGAATAGAGATCCGAATGCAGATATTCATGTGATTGCTATCGATTCTATTTATACTCCGATACGTAATGTGAAGTATTCAATTGAAAACTATCGCGTTGAACAGAAGACGGACTACGAAAAGTTGGTTCTTGAAATAGCCACAGATGGTTCTATTCATCCGAAGGAAGCGTTAAAGGAAGCAGCAAAGATTCTGATTCATCATTTCATGTTGTTCTCAGATGAAAAGATTGCGATCGAGACTGCAGATACTGAAGGCAATGAAGAGTTCGATGAAGAAGTGCTTCATATGCGTCAGTTGCTCAAGAGCAAGCTGGCTGATATGGACCTTTCCGTTCGTGCATTGAATTGCTTGAAGGCTGCTGATGTTGAAACATTGGGTGAGTTGGTTAAGTTCAACAAAAACGATTTGTTGAAATTCCGTAACTTTGGTAAGAAGTCACTTACAGAACTTGATGAGTTGCTTGAGAGCTTGAACCTTTCATTCGGTATGGATATCACTAAATATAAATTAGATAAAGAGTAAGTAAACGATGAGACATAATAAAAAATTCAATCATTTAGGTCGTACGAATACTCACCGTGACGCAATGCTTTCGAATATGGCTTGTTCTTTAATTAAGCACAAGAGAATCTTCACAACTACAGCAAAAGCAAAAGCGTTACGTATGTACATAGAGCCTCTTATCACAAAAACTAAAGAGGATACGACTCATTCTAGACGTATTGTTTTCAGCTATTTGCAAGATAAGTATGCTGTTACTGAGTTATTCAAAGAAATTGCTCAAAAGGTTGCAGATCGCCCAGGTGGTTATACAAGAATCATCAAAACAGGCAATCGTTTAGGAGATAATGCAGCAATGTGCTTCATTGAATTAGTTGATTACAACGAAAATATGATGAAAGAAACTGCAGCTAAGAAAGCTACTAAGACAAGACGTTCTCGTAAAAAAGCTACAGTTGCTGTTGAGGAAGCTCCTAAAGCTGAGCAAGCAACAGAAGAAACATCTGCAGAATAAGCAAATATTTTTTATAGCTATTATAAGAAGCGATCCGTATTTTACGGGTCGCTTTTTTTATTATCTGATTTTATTTGGTATTACAACTTGAACAGTAAGCATTCGAAGAAATGCACCTTTTACACTTTGAGGTTTGGTTGTAGCT
>CAUWMZ010000007.1:0-79598 GCA_963560035.1 uncultured Parabacteroides sp. | reverse complement strand
CACAAAGATAAGTCAAAGAACGCTTTAATCAATTATTCGATATAAACTCTAATATATATAATCAATTATTAATAAGCGCAAATGTAATTAATCTCACTTTTTCGAGCAATAAAAATATCCAACTCTACATAGATAATAAAAAAAGTCCCGTGAGACTTTTCAGTTACACGGGACCGTGAATATAACCAACGATTTAGTTTCGCGATAAAAATAGTCACTTATGATAAAACCTCTCCATTTTCATTGAAAGACACTTGACTGTCATTGCCCTCCTTGTCTGTCAATGTTACTTTATAAACTTTTGCGCCATCGTCCATAATCTCAACAGCCGCTTCTTTTACTGTCACCTCCGCAAAATCTTTCTTCAATGTGTCTTGAATCGCTTGCGGAAGATCTTTTACGTCAATTGGCGTTAAATCATTAACTTGCATAACAATTTGAGCATCTGCTTTTGTATCACTAGCGTAAACCATTGATGTGCCTAAACCCATTACCATCATTACTGCTACGAATAACTTTTTCATACTCTTTTAATTTTTAGTGTTTAACGTCTAATTTAAGTCTCTCATTTGTCTAACATAGCTCAATGAGCGTGCCAAACCAAAGCCCCCTTTCCCAATAGGCCATTAATCAAGCGATCAACATTTTTTATGAAAAAGCTCATCCTCTTGAGTTGTGGAAAAAATAACCAACTGTAGACCTCAATGCACACTTTTAAGGCGATCACCCTTTTCACCATTCACCTCTTGCCATAAACAGAAAATCCAAAAGAGGCACACTCCTCCATCCGTATACAACAAAAAAACAATTACTAAAAAATAATATCGACCGTTTTTTGGAAAAGAGACAGAGTTTGTCAAATTTTTTATTACATTTGCATTCGCATTGCGGTAGTAGCTCAGTTGGTAGAGCATCAGCTTCCCAAGCTGAGGGTCACGAGTTCGAGCCTCGCCTACCGCTCTACAAAAAGACAGGTAGAAATATTTAAATTCTACCTGTCTTTTACTTTTTAAGTGGTGATCTGTTAACTCCGATTTAACTCCATAAGCTAGACCAAACATTAATCCTCTCACTAAAACAATAATTGAATCCCCCCTTGAAACAAGTCCAAGCTCCTATAATTAAACCCTATTTAAGTGATTAACTAACGACTTGTCGAGTGAATAACTAAGCACTACCCCTAGTGAATAACTAAGCACTTGACAAGTGAATAGTTATTCACTTAATCAACTATGTTACAGTACATTACCATAGTTACATGTTCGCATTTTTTAACCCTTCAAAGTTATATTTGAAACAAGGGCATAAAAACCATTGAAAAATACTATACTCAAAAACACAAAAAGGGCATGCCAAATAAATGACATGCCCCTATATCAACGCCAATCGGTCAAATTTCATTTCAACTCATTGAAACCATATTTCACCCCTCAAGCTTATCTTTTATTATTCTTTCTTGCCTCTTGCTGCTTACGAAGTTGTTCCTCTTGCGCACGTTGAACCTCTTCCAAACGCTTCATAAAACCAGATTTTTTCATCGGTCTGCGCTTGTTCGCCTCCAACTTAGCCAACAATTTCTCCTCATTAATCGTATAGCGGAATATCAATGTCTGTACGATTGTAATTAATGTAGAAATGAAATAGTAATATGTCAAACCAGACGCATATTGGTTGAAGAACACCAAGAACATCAACGGCATCATATACATCATCGCTTTCATACCGGGCATTTGCTGCTGCCCTGTATTTGTCATCTCCATGTTATATTTCGTATAGACAATATTCGTTATCGTCATCAATAAGCAGAACAAACTAATATGATTCCCGAAAAACGACGAAATAAGAGGAATATTAGTGTTCCATGTAAATATCGCGTCATAAGTAGATAAGTCATGCGCCCAAAGGAAACTTTGATGACGCAACTCTATCGCAGACGGGAAGAACATGAATAAGGCAATCAATATAGGCATCTGAAGCAACATCGGTAAACAACCACTCATCGGACTGGCGCCCGCACGACTATAAAGCTCCATCGTTGCCTTCTGACGCTCCAACGCTTTCTCTTGACCGGGATACTTCTCGTTGATCTCCTCCACTTGAGGACGCAACACGCGCATCTTTGCGGATGACATGTAAGACTTATAAGTCAACGGAAGAAGTATTACCTTCACAATAATTGTCATTAATAAGATCAAGATACCATAATTATGGATGAACTTTCCAAGAAAATCAAACATCGGGATCACGAAATATTGATTTACCCAACGGAAAATACCCCAACCTAGTGGTACCAGTTTCTCTAAATTAAGCTGCTGATCAGCCTCCAAATTATCATCATAAGACTTCAACAAAGCGAATTTGTTCGGTCCGAAATAGAAAGACAAATTCGTCGCTTCCTTACCTTGTAAGTCAAACGGCACTGATGTCGTTGTCTTAAAACGTTTCAGCACGTCACCTTCTGCGATCGCTTTCGAATCCAATGTCGTAGACTCAAAACCATCCTTAGAGATCAAAATCGTAGAGAAGAACATGTCCTTATACCCGATCCATTTCAAGCGATTAGACACTTGCTTGCTATCGCTCTTTGTCTCACTCAAATGCTCCATATCGTCAGCCGTGAACTTATAGTTCAAGGTAACATAACGATCCTCGAATTTACGGCCTTTCTCTTGTTGACGAATATCTTGCTTCCAAGATAGATCCAAAGCGCTCGTGTTAGGAGACAAAATGCCATTTAGACCTGTTCCTGAAATCTGATATTTCAACATATAATCATTGGGTTCTAAAGTATAGACAAAATCCAAATAGCTACCTTCCCCAACATTTACACGCATTGTCAAAGAGTTAGAATCCGCGCCTTTCACCGGAGTGAAATACAAATCGCTCGTGTTTACCACACGATTGGCGGCGGTCACCAACGCGAAATTAAACTCAGACTCCTTCTCGTCAAACAAAACAAGCGGCTCTTTATTATACGTATCGAACTCTTTCAATCTAGCATAACATACACGTCCACCCTTATTGCTTATTCGAAGTTCTACCAAATCGTTCTCCAAAGTAGTATAACCCTCTTCACCTATCATAGCACTTGCGAAAGCTCCAAAACTTTGACGCAAACGTTCCTCACGAACAGAATCAGGCAAGGATGCCAAAGATTCCTCCAACACCTTATTCTTATCTTCTTGCTTTTGCAACTCCAGCTGCTGAGCTTGCTCTATCTTGGCGATTGAATCTTGATAACGACGCTGAGCCTCTATTTGCTCAGGCGTTGGCTGATTCAACCAACTAAACGCAAACAAGACAACACCTATCAGCAGGAAACCTATTACTGTGTTCTTATCCATTTACAATAACTTATTTTTTATTTTCAATAGCGGCTTTCACGAAACTCAAGAACAAAGGGTTCGGATTTAACACCGTACTATTGTACTCAGGATGGTATTGAACACCAACGAACCATTTCAAGGCAGGAATCTCGACAACCTCTACCAAGTTTGTATCCGGATTCTCTCCTGTGCACATCATGCCGGCTGCCTCAAATTGATTTTTATATTCGTTGTTAAACTCAAAACGATGACGATGACGTTCTTGAATAAGTTCTTTACCATAAGCATCATAAGCCTTTGAGCCCTTTTTCAACTGACAGTCATAAGCGCCTAAACGCATAGAGCCACCCAAATTTGTCACATTCTTCTGCTCCTCCATCAAATCGATCACCTTATGTGTAGTGTTAGGCTCCATCTCTGTTGAGTTAGCATCTTTCATACCCAACACATCACGAGCGAACTCTATCACCATACATTGCATACCTAAACATATTCCCAAGCATGGAATATCATGCTCACGAGCATATTTGATAGCGGAGAATTTACCTTCAATACCTCTTTGTCCAAATCCCGGAGCGATCAAGATACCATCCATATCTTTCAACAACTCGTCCGCATTACTGTCATTCAACTTCTCGGAATGGAACAAATGAAGATCTAATTTATGATGATTATAAATCGCAGCTTGCAATAAAGACTCATCGATAGACTTGTAAGCATCTTGCAACTCAACGTATTTACCTACCAAACCTATTTTAACCGTATCTGTAGCGGAATTCTTCAACGCCAAGAACTCTTTCCAAGGCTTCATCTCCGGAGTTGGACCCACTTCCATGCCTACCTTGCGCAAAACGACCTCGTCCATCTTCTGACGTTGCAATACCAAAGGCACCTCATATATAGTCGGAACATCTACAGACTGTATAACAGAATCTTCTGCGACATTACAAAACAAAGCTACCTTACGTAACAGGTTCGTGTTCAATTCATGTTCTGTACGCAACACTAAAATATCCGGCTGAATACCCAATTCCTGCAATTGCTTTACAGAATGCTGGGTCGGCTTCGTCTTATATTCTTTTGCCGCAGCGATATAAGGCACATAAGTAAGATGTACGCAAAGGCAATTCTTACCAAGTTCCCACTTCAACTGGCGAACGCTCTCAATGAAAGGTAAAGACTCGATATCTCCTACTGTTCCACCTATTTCAGTGATAACGAAATCAAACTTATACTTATTACCCAACAATTTCACGTTGCGTTTGATCTCATCTGTAATATGAGGCACAACCTGTACAGTTTTTCCTAAATAATCACCGCGACGCTCTTTATTAATAACGCTCTGATAGATACGTCCGGTCGTGATATTGTTGGCGCGAGTTGTCTGAACATTCAAAAAGCGCTCATAGTGACCTAAATCCAAATCCGCCTCATGTCCGTCAACAGTCACATAACATTCCCCATGCTCATAGGGGTTCAACGTACCCGGGTCAATGTTGATATAAGGGTCGAATTTTTGGATAGTAACCTTGTAACCTCTCGCTTGAAGGAGCTTACCTAAAGAAGCGGAAATAATTCCCTTTCCTAAAGAAGAGACCACACCGCCTGTAACGAAAATGTACTTTGTATCTGCCACGATAGTAATATTTTAGTTATCTTTTGAATTGCACACTTAAATTTCGAAGTTGCAAATTTAACTATTTTCATTGACACGCACCAAAAAATACTCTTTTAATTTAGCTTTTCGAAACGCTTTGTCGCTCGCTTATAGACATTTTGAGACCTCAAAAATTATTTAATCGCTATTCATGCGTCATATTGCACTTTTTACCTACTTTTGCATTCATTACAATAAATGTAAACAAGGATTATGATGATGAAAAAACATGGTGTATACAGCCTATTAATTTTTTTATTTGTGAATGTATTCGCATCAGCACAGCACACGCACTTCACTCCCGACGGCATCGTGCAACAGGCCATGCGACAAGCCACAAACAAAGACACGACTCCGACTATACGCCTCGACGAGAGTGACCTGAACAAGATCGTTGACATCCGACAACAGTTTGAGAAACAAAACAGCACTTATGCAGCCCCGCTGCCTCCTAGCGCCAACCTTCTCCGTTTTTTACAAAAAGACGGATTGGAGATCTCCGACGAAGCCATGTATTGGGCTCGCCTAGTCAGAGATGCCTCTACCATATTTGATCATACGATGACTTTTCAAGACACCATGATCGTTAACCCCCTATTTTTACCAATTATCTTTCGAGGCGATTACCTCCCGAAAGACTTGACCTTTTATGATTTTAGCGCTTTAAAAGAGAAAAGTCCATACGACGCTCTTTACCCCAAAGACTCCATATTTACAGATATAATCCGCAATAAGAAGTTTGAGGATATGGCATATAAGTATGTACAAAACAACTATCCTACCTATTTCCGCTATTCAGAGAGAGATTTGCCGGGAGAGGTCATCAAGCCTAAATTCATTAAAAAAAGCATATATGACGACGTGCCCATCAAAGTTGAGACCGACACTAACTTCGAAGATGTAGATGCTCCGACACGCTTCATCCCCGAAAGGAAATATTGGATATCAGCCTTTGAAAGCGCTATTCAATTTTCGCAAAATTATGTCTCGGAAAACTGGTACAAAGGTGGTAGCAGCAACTTGAATTTATTCACCAAGAACAACCTTAGATACGATTATAAAAAAGACAAGGTACAAGTAACGAATGAGCTGGAGTTTAAAGCCAGTGTCTATACATCACCCAAAGACACATTGAGGAACTACAAGATTGGTGATGATGTATTTCGTATCCATAGCAACGTTGGTTACATGGCCTTCAGTAAATGGTACTATACATTAGACGCCGAGTTCAGAACTCAGTTCTTCACGAACTATAAAGAGAACGAGGACGTAAAACAGGCCGCGTTCCTATCTCCGTTCTCCATAAACTTGGGTCTCGGTATGAAATATGAGATAGAGAAAGAATATGGACGGCATAAAAAGCTCAAGCTTAGCGCCAACCTCGCTCCTATCTCTTATACATATATGTACTCAAGAAAAGAGATTGATTACAGTAGACACGGCTTTAAGAAAAACGAAGAGACAGGCGAATTCGAAAACAAACTAAGCCAAATTGGTTCCACTATTCGCGCGGACTTGGCATACGATATCACACGTAATGTCACTTGGCAATCACGCTTCTATTTCTTTACCACATATGGCGATCACACGATTGGTGAGTTCGAGAACACACTTATCCTCGCCATCAGCCGCTTTTTCTCAACTCGCATCTATTTTCACTTAAGATATGATGATGGCGTAGAAAAGAACGAAGACAACAAGAGCTACTTCCAATTTAATGAATTGCTGAGCTTCGGCTTCAATTATAAATGGTAAAATAACAGATTTTCCAATCCGCTAAAAGAGCGAAGATCATCTATTACCCCAATAGATTTGACCTATCCCTTTTAGCGGATTCTTTTTGCTATACGAAAAAAAGAATCACACATCGCCAAACGCACAACACACCCTATTACTTATCAAATTTTCCCAAAGATTAAACAAAGAAAAAGAAGTATTTAACAACTCAAACAAAATATTTTTCATTCTTAACTCGCAATTGTCAACTAACAAATATCAATTATATGCAAATAATAATTACTTTTGCCTTGATTTTGCAATGTCGAGATTACAAATATGAGCGAAAGTATAAGTCATACAGGAGTTGTGGAAAAAATAGAGGACGATATAGTCTTCGTTCGAATCACCCAACAATCCGCATGTTCTGGATGTCATGCGCAATCCATGTGCACAGCCTCTGAAAAAAAAGATAAAATTATTGAAATACCTGACCGATCGGGCAATTTTCAAGTAAACGAGGCTGTCATGATATGCGGACAAAGCACTACAGGACTATTAGCCGTATTACTAGCCTTCGTTATTCCTCTGATCCTTGTTGTCGCCGCCATCGCTACAGGCTCGGCCCTTCAGTGGAATGAAACCACAAGCGGATTATCCGGATTATTACTGTTGCTTCCTTATTACTATTTACTTTACTTAAACCGTGACAGGCTAAAAAGAAAATTCGTGTTCACATTGAAAAAACTTAATTGATAATATAAATATCATGATTTTAATTGCCGTTATTTCATTAGGAGCGATCGGGGCAGTCGGAGCTATATTCCTCTACGCTGCCTCCAAAAAATTTGAAGTCTATGAAGATCCTCGTATCGCGCAAGTACAAGAAGTCCTTCCAGGGGCTAATTGTGGCGGCTGCGGTTATCCGGGTTGTTCCGGATTCGCCGGCGCATGTGTGAAAGCTGATTCTCTAGACGGATTGCTCTGCCCCGTTGGAGGCAGTCCGGTGATGGCCAAAGTTGCCACAATCCTGGGCAAAGAAGCGGGTTCAGCAGAACCAATGGTAGCCGTTGTTCGTTGCAATGGTACTTGCCAAGCCCGCCCTCGTACAAACACTTATGATGGAACGAAAAGTTGCGCCATCGCCTCTACATTATATGGAGGAGAAACAGGTTGCACATTCGGCTGTCTAGGTTATGGTGACTGCGTGAACGCCTGCGCATTCGACGCTATTCACATCAACCCCACCACAGGTATCGCCGAAGTAGACGAAGAGAAGTGTACCTCTTGTGGAGCCTGCGTAAAAGCTTGTCCCAAAAGCATTATCGAGCTACGTAAAAAAGGCCCGAAATCTCGCCGTGTATACGTATCTTGCGTAAACAAGGACAAAGGCGCTGTCGCAAGAAAAGCCTGCGCTAACGCTTGTATCGGTTGTGGTAAATGCGCTAAAGAATGTCCATTCGAAGCCATTACGGTAACAAACAATGTCGCTTATATCGACTATACGAAATGCCGTATGTGCCGCAAATGTGTCGCAGTCTGCCCAACAGGAGCAATCCATGAGCTTAACTTCCCCCCACGAAAGGAAGCCGCTCCCGCTCCCAAGGCTGAAAATATAAAACCAGCTCCAAAAGCTGAGGCTACCCCAAATGCGGAAGCCGCCGCTCCTAAAGCTGCCGCTGAAGAAAAAACAAATCAAAATTAAAATCTAATAGTATGCTAAGGACATTTCGAATCGGAGGTATACATCCCCCCGAGAATAAACTGTCTGCCGGTAAGAAAATTACGGCTCTCGCAGCGCCTAAACAGGTGATTATTCCCCTAAGCCAACACATTGGTGCTCCCGCACAAGCTTTGGTAAAAAAAGGGAATCTGGTAAAGGTGGGTACATTGCTAGCCAAAGCGGGTGGTTTCGTTTCAGCGAATATACACTCTTCTGTATCCGGCAAAGTAAACAAGATAGACAACGCTCTTGACGCCAGCGGATATAAGCGTCCCGCTATTTATATTGATGTAGAAGGCGATGAATGGGAAGAGACAATTGACCGTAGCGAAGATCTTGTAAAAGAGTGCACGCTATCATCTAAAGAGATTGTCGACAAAATAGCGAATGCCGGTGTTGTTGGTTTAGGAGGCGCCACATTCCCTACCCAAGTCAAACTAATGCCACCTCCAGGAAATAAGGCGGAAATCGTTATTATCAATGCCGTTGAATGCGAACCTTATTTGACTTCCGACCATTCTTTAATGATGGAAAAAGGAGAACAAATATTGGTTGGTGTTTCCATCTTAATGAAAGCGGTAAATGTCAACAAAGCTGTTATCGGTATTGAGAATAACAAGCCTGACGCGATCGCTCACTTACAAAAACTAGCGACAAACTATAACGGTATTGAGATCATGCCCCTTAAAGTTCAATATCCGCAAGGCGGTGAGAAGCAATTAATCGATGCCGTTATTCGCAAGCAGGTAAAGAGTGGAGCTTTGCCAATCTCTACAGGTGCAGTTGTACAAAATGTCGGTACAGCTTATGCGGTCTATGAGGCAGTTCAGAAAAACAAGCCCCTATTCGAGCGTGTAGTAACTGTCACCGGTAAGGCGGTAAGCAATCCTTCAAACTTCCTTGTTCGTATCGGAACACCTATCAGCAACTTAATAGAAGCGGCAGGTGGACTTCCCGAGAACACCGGTAAAATCATCGGTGGCGGCCCAATGATGGGTAAAGCTCTTATCAGCGCGGAAGTTCCCGTATGTAAAGGAAGCTCCGGCGTTTTACTTCTTACCAAAGAAGAATCTGTCCGCAAACCGATGCGTGACTGCATACGATGCGCTAAATGTGTAGGTGTATGTCCGATGGGATTAAATCCTACCCTATTGATGACAGCGACAGAATTCAAGAATTGGGAGTTAGCAGAGAAGAATCATATCACAGATTGTATCGAATGCGGATCTTGTAGCTACACTTGTCCCGCCAACCGTCCTCTATTAGATCAAATACGATTAGGAAAAGGCAAGGTCATGGGCATTATCCGAGCTAGAAAGTCATAAAAAAGAGCAACATGGAAAATAGTTTATACGTATCGCCCTCACCCCATATTCACGGAGGTGACAGCATTAGTAAAAATATGTATGGTGTACTGATTGCCCTTATCCCGGCTTTCTTGGTATCACTTTACTTCTTTGGTCTCGGAGCATTGATCGTTACGATGGTATCGGTTTTGGCTTGCGTGACATTTGAATATCTCATCCAAAAGTTCCTTATGAAAAAGGAACCGACCCTATGCGATGGTTCCGCTATCCTAACAGGTGTCTTGTTGGCTTTTAACTTGCCATCCAATCTACCTATTTGGATCATTATCATCGGGGCTTTGGCCGCTATTGGTATCGGTAAGATGTCTTTTGGCGGATTAGGAAACAATATCTTTAACCCTGCATTAGTGGGTCGTGTATTCCTTTTGATCTCTTTTCCTGCCCAAATGACCACTTGGCCATTAGTTGACGCATTGAACCCATTCCCGATGACCTATACGGACGCACAAACAGGCGCTACGGTATTATCATTGATGAATGAAGGCGTAACAGAGCTGCCTTCTTATGGACAAATGCTTATGGGCGCTATGGGTGGTAGTCTTGGTGAGGTAAGTGCGCTTGCCTTAATATTAGGTCTATTATTCATGCTATGGAAAAAGATCATCACATGGCATATTCCGGTTTCTATTTTAGCTACCGTATTTGTATTCACAGGCATCATGCATCTAGTGAACCCAACTACATACGCTAGTCCTTTCGTTCATTTATTGTCAGGAGGTTTACTTCTTGGTTCTATATTCATGGCGACAGACTATGTCACCTCTCCTATGACCAAGAACGGAATGCTTTTATATGGCGTAGGTATCGGAATCCTTACCACTGTTATCCGTCTATTCGGATCATATCCGGAAGGTATGTCATTCGCTATATTGATCATGAACGCATTGACTCCGCTAATCAACAGTTATATTAAACCTAAACATTTCGGAGGAAAATAAGCATGGCAAAATTAAAATCAACATTACCTAATATGCTCCTTTCGTTAACAGGTATCTGTTTGGTTGCAGGAGCGATCCTAGCCGGAGTGAATCAGTTTACCGCCGGCCCGATAGCGGTAGCCAAAGCGACTGCCCTAGAGGAGGCAATCAAGGCTGTTGCCCCTGATTTTGACAACAAACCAACAGAAGAAGCTTATATGGCTGTAACTGCCGATGGAGACTCTCTTAAGATCTATCCCGCAAAAAAGGGTGATCAAGTTGTAGGAGGAGCCGTTGAAAGTAACACAAAGAAAGGTTTTAGCGGCGAGGTTCAAGTGATCGTGGGCTTTGATATGGATGGCAAAATCCTAAACTATTCAGTTTTGCAACACTCTGAGACTCCCGGATTAGGAGCGAAGATGCAAGATTGGTTTCGCATGGATAAAAATAAACAAAGTATTTTAGGACGCACCATTCCTGATGGAGGTCTTAAGGTTAGTAAAGATGGTGGTGACGTAGACGCTATCACAGCCGCGACAATCTCTAGCCGCGCATTCTTGGATGCCGTAAATCGTGCGTATAGCGCATTTGCCGGTGTTGATGGTCTAACCAGCGCTACATCTAACGATAAAAAATAAAAGGAGGACAGCACAATGAGTAATCTAAAAGTTTTGATGAATGGTATCATCACCGAAAACCCAACGTTTGTATTGCTATTGGGTATGTGTCCTACCTTAGGAACGACCTCATCAGCAATCAACGGTATGAGTATGGGATTAGCTACGATGTTCGTATTGATCTGCTCGAATATCGTTATCTCCGCATTAAAAAATGTAATACCTGACATGGTTCGTATCCCCGGATATATTGTCGTAATCGCGACATTCGTAACGGTAGTACAAATGTGTATGGAAGCTTTTGTCCCCGCCCTTTACGCTAAATTAGGATTGTTCATCCCTTTGATCGTCGTAAACTGTATCGTATTAGGACGAGCAGAAGCGTTCGCCGCTAAGAATGGCGTTGTCGCATCTGCATTTGATGGTATAGGTATCGGTCTCGGATTTACAATGGGATTAACCCTTTTAGGCGCATGCCGTGAATTCTTAGGCACAGGAAAGTTGTTTAACATGACTCTTATACCGGAAGAATTTGGTTCATTGATCTTCGTCTTAGCTCCTGGAGCGTTCATCGCTTTAGGCTATTTAGTAGCAATAGTAAACAAACTGCGTAAAGCATAATAAAAGATCATTATGGAATATATATTAATATTTATCGCAGCCGTATTTGTAAACAATGTCGTATTGGCGCAATTCTTAGGTATTTGTCCTTTCTTAGGCGTATCTAAAAAGGTGGAGACCGCCGCAGGCATGGGCGCAGCTGTTACATTCGTGCTTACGATCTCAACTATCGTGACATTCCTTGTACAGAAATATCTTTTAGACCCTTGCCATCTAGGGTTTATGCAAACGATCAGCTTCATCTTGATCATCGCAGCCTTGGTGCAAATGGTTGAAATCATATTAAAGAAGGTGTCTCCTGCCCTTTATCAAGCTTTAGGAGTATTCCTTCCCTTGATCACAACCAACTGCTGTGTGTTAGGTGTCGCTATTCTTGTGATACAAAAAGATTATAACTTATTGGAATCTGTTGTCTACGCAATCTCAACCGCTATCGGTTTTGCGCTTGCTCTAATTATCTTTGCGGGTATTCGCGAGCAATTGGCTATGACTCATATTCCGGAAGGAATGAAAGGCACTCCTATCGCATTAATTACGGCAGGCTTATTGGCCATGGCGTTTATGGGATTCTCAGGTATCGTTTAACAATAAAGAATACTGGTATGAAAAAGAAAATTTTAGTTGCCGGTGGAATGGGCTATATCGGCTCACATACTACCGTTGAATTGCAAAATGCAGGATACGAGGTAATCATCATTGATGATTTATCTAACTCTAATATTGAGGTATTAGATGGTATCGAGAAAATCACTGGTATTCGTCCAGAATTTATCAAACTTGATTTAAAAGATAAAGAGGCAACACGTAAGACATTAGCCGCTCATCCAGGCATCAATGGCATCATCTTATTTGCGGCAAGTAAGGCTGTTGGCGAGTCTGTACAAAAGCCACTCAAATATTACCGTAATAATATCGTGACATTGATAAACTTGCTTGAACTAATGCCTGAGTTTAATATTGATGGCATCGTATTCTCTTCATCTTGCACTGTTTACGGACAACCAGATCCGGAGAATTTACCTGTAACGGAAAATGCGCCTATCAAACCAGCCACTTCTCCGTACGGTAACACAAAACAGATTAACGAAGAGATTATCCGCGATACAATTCACGCAGGCGCTCCTTTCAAGAGTATCATTTTACGTTACTTCAATCCTATTGGCGCTCATCCTTCTGCTGAGATTGGAGAATTGCCCAATGGTGTTCCCCAGAACTTGATTCCTTATTTAACACAGACCGCAATCGGTATCCGTAAGGAATTGAGCGTATTTGGTGACGATTATAACACACCTGACGGTTCTTGTATCCGCGATTATATCAATGTAGTCGACTTAGCTAAAGCCCATGTTATCGCAATGGATCGCATGCTTGAAAATAAGTCTGATGAACATATTGAGATTTTCAACTTAGGTACAGGAAACGGCGTCAGTGTATTAGAACTGATCCATACCTTTGAAGAGGCTACAGGCGTAAAGGTTCCTCATAAAATTGTAGGACGCCGTGAAGGTGATATCGAACAAGTATGGGCAAACCCTGAACGTGCTAATAAAGTTTTAGGATGGACCGCTAAAGAGACTTTGGCTGACACCTTGAAATCGGCATGGAAATGGCAAGAACGCCTTAGAGAAAAAGGTATTCAATAAATAGAATCCATATGTAAAAAAGGTTGTACCAAATGGTACAACCCTTTTTACATATCGCTTAATCTTATAAACCTAAACTTTGTATTACTTATCGCAAAGTATGAATTACAAAAAATCGACTCTATCTTTATTCTAATTTATGTATCACTAAACCAGAACGTAACTTCGGCTCAAACCAAGTTGTCTTCGGAGGCATAATATTGCCTGTATCCGCAATATTCATCAACTGCTTCATCGTTACCGGATATAAAGCCAAAGCCACCTTCATCTCACCACTATCCACACGACGTTTCAGTTCTCCTAAACCGCGGATGCCTCCCACAAAATCAATACGCTTGTCAGAACGCAAATCTTTAATTCCTAGAATTTCATCTAAGATTAAATTAGAAGAAATCGTTACATCCAACACTCCTATAGGATCATTGTCGTCGTATGTACCTTCTTTAGCGGTTAAAGAATACCATTTACCATCCAAATACAGGGAGAAATTATGCAACATGTTGGGCTTATAAATATCTTTTCCTTTTTCTTCAACAATAAAATTCTTACTAACCCGAGCCAAAAACTCTTCATTAGACAAACCGTTCAAGTCTTTAACTACACGATTATAATCGATAATTGTCAATTGATTAGCGGGGAAACAAACTGCCATAAAGTAGTTATACTCTTCATCCCCTTTATGATTTGGATTTTGTTTTGCCTTTTCAGCTCCAACCAAAGCAGCAGCCGCAGAGCGATGGTGACCATCCGCAATATAGAGAGAAGGCATTTGAGCAAACAACTCTGTAATACGATCAATATCTTTCTTCTCATCTATAATCCAAAATGTATGACCAAAACCATCATCTTGAGCCACAAAATCATATTCAGGTTCACGTGCTGTATACTTACTTACAATAGCGTCTAATTCCGCATTATCTGGATAAGCAAAGAATACCGGTTCTACATTGGCATTGTTCACTCGCACATGTTTCATCCGATCCTCTTCTTTATCACGTCGAGTCAATTCATGCTTTTTAATCGTTCCATTCATATAATCCGGAACATAAGCGCCAACAACCAACCCATATTGCGTTTTTCCATTCATTGTCTGAGCATAGACATAATAGCATTCTTTCTGATCCTGCACCAACCATCCCTTTTCTTGAAAGTTCTTAAAGTTTGCGGCAGCTTTCAAATAGACAGCCGGATCATGCTCATCTGTTCCTACTGGAAAATCTATTTCCGGCTTAATAATATGATATAAGGATTTCTCATTACCTTCCGCTTCTTTACGAGCCTCTTCTGAATTCAAAACATCATAAGGTCTTGATACGACTTCTTTTACGAATTCTTTCGGTGGGCGGACACCCTTAAATGGTTTTATCGTTGCCATAGTAATATGTATAATACGTTAACAAAGAAAAATAGAGACGCAATGCTTTCGCATTGCGTCTCTTCTATATTCCATTATTTATTTACGCGATATTTCTCGTTGCCGTTCACTAAGAAATCTACAATTTGATTAGCCGCGGCTATACCGGCATTAATGTTTGCCTCTGCTGTTTGAGCGCCCATCTTCTTCGGCGTACTGAAATAACGACCTACATATTTCTCTGCCAATTCCGCATGAATAGCAGGCATGATATCAGCTATATACTTAAAGTCCGGACGTTCTTCAAACATCTTTATTATAGAAGGTTCATCCATCACTTCCTTACGAGCCGTGTTGACGACAATAGCGCCTTTTGGCATTGAACTCATCAACTCATAATTGATAGAGCCTTTCGTCTCGGCTGTTGCCGGGATATGTAAAGAAACGATTTGGCAAGTCTTAAATAGATCGGCTGTAGAAGCGACAGCTTTTACGCCTGCAGCCTCAATTGCGGAAGCTGGGCAAAAGGCATCATAAGCATAAACTTCCATGCCAAAGCCTTTAGCGATACGAGCCACATTTCGGCCAACATTACCAAAAGCTAATATACCCAATTTCTTACCTTTCAATTCGATACCGGAAGTTCCATTAAAGAAATTACGTACGCCGTAAACCAACAAGCCAAAGACTAACTCCGCTACAGCATTAGAGTTTTGTCCCGGTGTATTCATGACACACACCTTGTGAACTGTCGCTGCGTTTAAGTCTACGTTATCATAGCCTGCGCCCGCACGCACTACAATCTTCAAGTTCTTTGCGGCCTCGAACACTTCGTTATCAATTTTATCACTACGGATAATTACCGCATCAACATCCTTGATAGCATCTAGCAACTGTGCTTTCTCCGTGTATTTCTCCAATAAAACTAGTTCCATACCAGCTTTTTCGACAACTTCACGAATACCTTTCACGGCAACAGCAGCGAAAGGCTTTTCTGTAGCAATTAAGATCTTAGCCATATCCAAACCTCCCTTTATTAATGTTTTCTCTCAAATTCTTTCATACAAGCGACCAAAGCCTCTACACTGCTCTTAGGCATAGCATTGTAAAGAGACGCACGGAAACCACCAACAGAACGGTGCCCCTTGATACCTACCATACCTGCTGCCGCAGCGAATTTGTTGAATTCATCTTCTAGTTCTTTATACTCGTCGTTCATAACGAAGCATACATTCATAATAGAACGATCTTCAGCCTCTACTGTTCCACGGAACAATTTGTTACGATCGATCTCATCATATAAGATAGCCGCATTTTCCTTATCCTTCTTCTCCATCGCTGCGATACCACCTTGAGCCTTATACCATTGCAATGTCTGCAAAGCTGCATAAATAGGCAATACAGGAGGAGTATTGAACATAGAATCCTTATCAATATGAGTCTTATAATTCAACATTGTAGGGATAGCGCGATCTACATGGCCCAATGCGTCAACACGTACAATAGCCAATGTTACACCTGCTGGAGCTAAGTTCTTTTGCGCACCCGCATAAATAATATCATATTTAGAAACATCTATTGGACGAGAAAAAATGTCTGAAGACATATCACAAGCCAAACGCTGCTTAACATCCGGATCTGTACGAAGCTCCGTACCATAGATTGTATTGTTGGATGTAAAGTGGAAATACTCAGCATCATCAGCAATTGTATATTGCTTAGGTATATATGTATAATTCTTGTCTTTAGACGAAGCTACAACTTCAACCTCGCCAAATAATTTAGCCTCTTTTATAGCCTTAGAAGACCATGTACCTGTATCTAAATAGGAAGCTTTCTTGTTTAACAAGTTAAACGGAACCATACAGAACTGCATGCTTGCGCCTCCGCCTAAGAACACTACTTCGTAGCCGGCCGGAACTTCCAGCAATTCCTTGATTAAGGCACGAGCCTCATCGTTCACGGCTACAAACTCCTTACTTCTGTGAGAGATCTCAAGAAGAGATAACCCCATACCCGCGAAATTTTCTACCGCAGCGGCTGTATTTTTAATAGTATACTCGCTCAAGATAGATGGACCTGCATAAAAATTGTGTTTCTTCATACTACAGATTTTTTTAATGTTATTAAATATAAAGTATAGCTACTTTTTTATTCACTCTCTTTTTATTAATATCGGTCGCCCCAAAGTCGCCTCATTTGGTCAATCAGCTTACGTTCTGCGGGATTCTCTTGCCCTTTCCAAATGCGCTGATTTAACAACTCTTTGGGTAGATACTCTTGTCTGACAAAATGATTCTCGAAATCGTGCGCATACTTGTACTCTTTTCCATAGTCCAATTCCGCCATCAATTTAGTCGGAGCATTTCGCAAATGAAGCGGGACCGGCAAATTACCTGTCCGATTCACCAATTCCAAAGCATCGTTAATGGCCTTATATGTTGAATTACTTTTAGGACTACAAGCCAAATAAACAGTTGTCTCCGCTAAAATAATTCGCCCCTCAGGCCAGCCAATCTTCTTTAACGAATCAAAACATGCATTCGCCAACAACAATGCGTTTGGATTGGCTAAACCAATATCTTCCGACGCCGAAATCACCAATCTTCGAGCGATAAACTCTGGATCCTCGCCACCTGCGACCATTCTAGCCAACCAATAAATGGCTCCATCTGGATCACTTCCCCGAATCGATTTGATAAAAGCGGAAATGATATCGTAATGCATCTCTCCTCCCTTATCGTAAGCAGCGGGATTCTCTTGTAATCGCTCCACGACTTTCGAATCCAATATTTCAACCTGTTCATTCTCCTCTGCGGCTACCACCAGCTCCAATATATTCAACAACTTCCTAGCATCACCACCAGAATAACGCAATAACGCATCTGTTTCTGTCAGCTTAAAGCTTTTCTCTTTTAAGACCACATCTTCCGAAACTGCCTTATGCAATAACGTCAATAGATCTTCTTTCTCCAACGATTTTAACACATACACCTGACAACGTGATAATAATGGACGAATCACCTCAAAAGAGGGGTTCTCTGTTGTCGCACCAATTAATGTCACTACTCCCGTCTCCACGGCATTAAGCAAAGAATCTTGCTGCGACTTACTAAACCGGTGTATCTCATCAATAAACAATATCGGTGAAACCGCATTAAAAAAACGATTGCTCTTGGCTTTTTCTATTACATCTCGCACATCTTTCACTCCTGAATTTATAGCGCTCAATGTATAGAAAGGAGCTTCTAGCTTATTAGCGATGATTTGCGCTAAAGTCGTCTTTCCAACTCCCGGAGGTCCCCACAATATAATGGATGGAACTCTCCCGGCATCTATCATCTTTCTTAAAACGGCATCTTTGCCCACTAAGTGCCTTTGCCCGATATAATCATCCAACGTCTTAGGACGTAATCTTTCTGCTAATGGTTGACTCATCATGGAAGCAAAAGTCGGATATTATTTTTATTTTACAAAAAAATCAAGAATAAATTTAAGCACATAAATTATGTTAAACAACATGATTTTATAACAAAACGAAAGTTTTTTACTGAAATTAATATTGTCCACATACTTATTATATGACATAATGTAAGATACAGAACTTAATTTAACATATAATAATATGAGCTCAATCATATTATCTTACATCTATTACACTTTTTATCTTCCATGCTTCCGCTTTGCATTCATCCTATTTGTAACCTCATACAAGGGTATGGACGAAAACGACCCAATATAAGATTTCTCATAAAATCACTATGCAAAACAGACAAAAGCAAATTACCCGTATAAAACCATTTAGGCTTTATACGGGTAATATTTTTCCGAAGAGCGATCTATCAACAAATACTTTAATGTCTATCTAATAGACACACTCTTTCTATTATTAAAGAATCCTTTGTTATTTGTTATCTGCTATTGGAGTAGGTAGCGGAGCGGCAGGATTGTTATCACTATCAGACAATGCCTTATTCGCTTGAATTTCCTTCTCTGGAATACGCCATAACAAAATATCAGAACCTGCAGGAATGTTAAATATAGAAGTTGCATTTGGATAACCAGCGCCACGACGATCAATACCCTTATTCAAGCGCATGATATCATACCAGCCTAATCCCTCACCCCAAAGCTCTATACGGCGTTGGAAATAAACAGCCTCTTGTACATCTGAAGCAGATGCGGCCGTACATTTATAAGAAGGATCACGATACTCTTTCACAAAGTTCTCTAATGTAGTCTTTCCTGCTGCTGGATTTCCAGCCATTGCCTCTGCCTCGGCTTTAATCAAGTACATTTCTTCAATACGCATCAATGGAATATCATTCGCATTTGTTCCTTGACCAACCATATCATTATAAGGGCCAAATTTCACCTGTGTATAAGGCTTCTTGTAATACTTAGCCATCCATGCTTTTTGATCTTCTCTTGTTAAATTCGGAGATTGAAGAGAATCGTTCAACCACCATCCTTTACGGACATCAGACTCCGGAATTGAAGCAAAAAGTTTCTTATTGATCTGCATGCCTTGAGAATAGTTAGCGTAACCATTACACAAAGAACCCATATGAGAAGGCCAGTTAACGATACCAGAAGTAACAACTCTATCTGTCTCAACCACCTTGATACCCCACATCCAATCTTTCTCATCCATGCTCCAGAATGTAGGTTTATTCACATCTTGCAAGCCGGCGGGAGTAGCGTCTGAAAGTTCTATAGCTTTTGTCGCATCAGCCAAAGCCTCTTTCCAACGCTGCATTGTCATATTGACACGAGCTCTCAAGCCATACGCTACAGAAGAATCTATGTAGCGACGATCTGCACGACTTTGCTTATCAGCTTCCGCAGCAGAAAGCAACTCAATAGATTTATTCAAATCAGAGTTAATCTGCTGATAAACCTGCTCTACCGTTGCACGGGGAGCGCCATTTTGCAAAACATCTTCTCTATTCTTATCTGTAACTAAAGGAACACAAGGTGCGCTCTCATGATTTACATAGTTGAACTGGAACAACTGAGCCAACAAGAAATAACCGAATGAACGAGCCGCATAAGCTTGTCCCAAGAATTTCTTATTTACAGAAGTTATGTCTTCTGTTTCAGGAATTGAAACAATTACATTATTAGATGTATAAATCAAGCCATAAAGATTATTCCAAATCATTTGACTTTCAGCAGAAGTATAAATACGATCCTCAAACGTAAGGCTACCACCCATCCAGTTATAACCATTGTTGTCACTTACCATATCACTACCATTTGACTCAGTAAATAACATAACAGAAGGATAACCTATATCATTATGTCTCTCCATTCCTAAAGCGTCTTTATTTGGCATATACTGATTCAACTGAGCGTAAATAGCATTAACACCCGCTTCCAACTTTGTAGGATCCAACTTGGCAATCTCATCCTTTTGCGCAGAAGTTACAGTATTATTGCCTTCCGGAAAAGTATCGATTTCCTGACATCCAGAAAATGCCAATACCGACGCTAAGCAGGATACGAAAATATATTTAGTTTTCATATTCGTTTTTTTCTATTATTAGATAATTAAAATGTTAAGTTAATACCACCGGAAATTGTACGAATTGGAGAATACAAAGCTGCTGTAGCTGTCGTATAGCTCTGACGAGGATCTAAACCTTTACGAGCAGAGATAACACCAACATTATCAGCTACGAAATAAACACGAAGTTTATCGATCTGCAATTTGCTTACCCATTCCTTCGGCAAAGTATAACCAACCGTGATATTATTAATACTTAAGTAATTTGAACTTGTCAACCAACGTGTTGATGTCATTGTTCCAAAAGCATCTTGAGAATCCAAACGAGGTACATCTGTATGTGTATTCTCCGGAGTCCAAGCTTTCAAGATATCTTTATGGAAATTGGTTCCTGCACTTGCGTTATAGCCATTATGCATAACCATCTTATAACCGCTATCGTAAATCTTTCCGCCCAATTGATAAGCCAGCTGGATAGAGGCATCAAAACCATAAGCCGTTACACTAGTTCCCAAACCACCATATACCGTGGGCATCAAGTCTTCCGTAGCGACCTTGTAATTAGAAGCTAAAGAATAGTTCGTGGTCTTAATCGCATTGCCCTGCTCATCCTTTGCCCAATAAAGCGCTTCACCAGTTTTCTCATCAACTCCGGCATAATCAACAAGATATAAGCGATACATTGACTCACCCTCTTCATAGATACGATTACCATCGATCATTTGACCACCTAAATCAGGATGCAACTCATTGATCTTGTTCTTCACGAAAGTAGCATTGAAATTAACATCCCAAGTTACATTCTTATTATTGATGATATTATAGTTCAAGTCAAGCTCTAAACCAGAGTTCGTCATAGAACCAACATTCATCGGAACATAATTATAACCTAAGCTACCCTGCATTGGCTTATTATAAAGCATATCACTTGAACGACGTCCGAAATATTCGATAGAACCTGTCAATTTTTGCAATAAACCAAAATCTAAACCAACGTTATAAGAGGTTGATGTCTCCCAAGTAATATCTTTATTTCCTTTATATTTCAAAGCTCCATCGGCAAAGATTCCATTTGATCCAGTCATACCAAATTGATCCAAATACGGATAATAGTTAGGCTCATTTAACACTGTATCATAAAGAATATTATCATTACCTTGCTGACCGAAAGAAGCTTTTAACTTCAACATATCAACCCAACTTATATCGCTCATGAAATCCTCTTTTGAGATCATCCAAGCCACACTAGCTGACCAGAAATCACCCCAACGATTACCTGGCGCAAAACGAGATGATGCGTCACGACGATAAGATACGTTACCGATATACTTCTCATCATAAGAATAGTTTACACGACCAAAATAACCACGAGTTGAATAAGTATCACGTCTACCTGAACCAATGATGTTATCAATAGCGTTACCTACATAGAAGCTTTCCGGGTTATAAAGTCCCGTACCATAAGCTGACACTTCTGTGTATTCATAGTTATAACCATCATAACCCACCGTAATATCTACATGATTTATATCATTGATTGAGAAACGATAGTTACCGATAAATTGTTGATCGAAACCAAAATCTCTAAACTGAGTTTGAGAAGCCGTACCTCCCAATGAAGCAGATTGGCCCATATAGGCATTACCTAATTCATTATGACGAGTGTTTGATACATTCATACCGAAACGGGCAGTCAATGTCAAACCTTTCAAAGGAGTCAATTCTGCGAACCAAGAAGCGTTCACAATATCTGAAACGAACTCAGTCTTGTTATAGATCAGGTCACCGGCCGGATTAGAGATTGACATAAACGGACGATTTGCATTTGAGCTTACGCCATCACCATAATCATATACTTTACGCCCATTATTGTACATAACAGCACCCGATGCGTCACGTACATACATCGGATAGATCGGAGCGATATTGTTTGCCAATAAGAACGCATTACCAGAAGATGCGGTCGAGTTACCGTCTTGATCGCTCGGATTATTACTATTTGAATTAATGTAGCCTAAATTCGCACCAATCTTCAACCAATCAGTCAATTTATAATCACCATTCACACGTCCACTGAAACGTTTGAAACCAGAACCATCAATAATACCTTTATCATCCAAATAGCCGAATGAGAAATAAAGAGAAGACTTCTCATTACCGCCGGTAACACTCAAGTTATACTCTTGACGAAGTTTATTCTTAAAGGTCTCTTTCTGCCAATCATCCGGAGTATAATAGAATGAGCCATCTGTATAACCCAATTTCGCATTTGGATTCAAGCGACCATCTGCACCAAACATATTCTCTCCTTGAGGAACAGTATAAATTTGATAACCTAAACCTCCTTCAGAATTAGCAAAAATTGTTTTATTAGCATAAGCATTCGCTGCAGCGGCATCATATTTCAAATTATACAAACCTGCATTATTCAAGGCTTGATAAACAGTCTCCATATATTGAACAGGATCTGTCATCACATCATAACCCTTAACAGCACGAGAATTCACACCCCATTTTGCGTCGAAATTAACGCGAGCCTTACCACTGCTACCTTTTTTTGTTGTAATCATGATAATACCGTTCGCACCACGCGCACCATACAATGCTGTTGAAGCGGCATCTTTCAACACTGCCATAGACTCAATATCCGAAGCGTTGATAGACGACAAATCTCCATCATAAGGAATGCCATCCACAACATACAACGGCTCTGTACCTGCATTGATTGAACCAACACCACGAATACGAACCTTTGCTGATTGACCCGGCTGACCATTATCGCTCAACACTTGCACACCCGCAACTGAACCGGACAAAGCATTTGTTACGTTTGACACCAAACGTTTCTCAATAGTCTCAGCCTTCATGACAGACGCAGAACCTGTAAAAGCGCCTTTTGTAGAAGTACCGTAAGCTGTCACGACCACTTCATCCAAATTCTGTGTATCCGACATCAATGTCACATTCACATTAGGAGAAACGCCAACCTCCTGTGACTTCATACCAATGTATGAAATAACCAAATGCTTACTGTCACTAGGGACATCCAACGTAAAATTACCGTCAAAATCTGTCACTGTTCCCACAGTAGTACCCTTCACGACAATGGAGGCACCAATCACTGGCTCACCATCTTCTCCCATTACCTTACCGGTAACTTTCGAAGTTTGAGCGGATGCTACACCTACACTCATCGCAAGGAATAGCAATACCGAAGTCAACTTTTTCTTCATAAATACACTTTATTTATAACTAATACTTAAATTATTTTTACTTAATTGGTCACTCAATAATCTTATGGGGAAATTGCCCATTTATGTTATACGACATACCTATTATTTGGAAAACGATTGCAAAAATATAAATAACACATGAAAAAAACAACAATTTATTATTTACAGCTACTCTTTCCTTTGTTTTCTTAATTGTTAATATTATCAATTTGCAATCATAGTGTAAGTAAAACAATAAGAATAGACCCTCACACTATCCATTTTGACACATTTTTGTATTATATCATTTCTTTTTGATAGAAATTTTTTTTATTTCAATCTTAATTTTTTTGTAATATGCACTATTTTGATACATTTCAAATCATGATATCAAACTTAATATCAATAAATTCTACTTTAAATATATCCTTTCAAACGACCTAAAATACCCCTCTATAGAATTGTGACATTTTACCATATTTAATTGACAAATTAAAAACAATAAGTATTTAACCCATTCTTATTGACAACTGTTATATCGCTATAGATAAACTCAATCCTCTTTTACACTCTTTTTTATCTTGCATACTCTATCTTTGCCATAAAAAATATATAATTCTTCTGATACGATAATGTCTAACAACTGATATAAATTAAACCATATAGATATGAAGCACTTAATTATCGGCGGTGTTGCGGGAGGAGCTACTGTAGCCGCTAGATTACGCAGAATGGATGAGAATGCAGAAATCATTCTCTTTGAACGAGGTAAATATATTTCGTACGCAAATTGTGGGTTACCTTATTATATTGGTAACACGATCAACGATCGTAACAAGTTATTTGTACAAACCGTAGAAGGTTTTACGAATCGCTTCAAGATCGATATACGTACCGAACAAGAAGTTACACGCATCTTTCCGGACCTTAAGCAAATAGAAATCATAAGACTGTCTTCTGGTGATACTTATCTGGAGAATTACGACAAACTTATCCTATCTCCAGGAGCCGATCCTTTACGCCCTCGCATCAAAGGCATAGATAATAATAAAATTTTCACATTACGTAATGTCCCTGACACCGATACGATAAAAAATTATGTAAACCACGAAAAGCCCCAAACAGCCGTTATTGTAGGTGGCGGATTTATTGGCCTGGAAATGGCAGAAAACTTGCATGAGCTAGGGATTGCTGTCACAATCGTAGAAATGGCCAATCAAGTTATGGCTCCTTTGGATTATTCTATGGCCGCCATCGTTCATCAACATCTAATAGAGAAAAAGGTTGGACTTATGCTGGAAGACGGTGTTGAACGTTTCGAAGAAAAAGACGGCAGTGTCATTGTGCACCTTAAAAGTGGTGAAATGATTTTGACCGACATGGTTTTATTAAGTATTGGTGTACGGCCTGAAACAAAACTTGCAAAAGAGGCCGGACTTAAACTTGGTGAACTTGGTGGTATTTGGGTAAATGAATTTATGCAAACATCAAACGACGATATTTATGCGCTGGGAGACGCTGTAGAGGTCCGCCATTTGATTACTGAGAGAAACGCCCTAATACCCTTGGCTGGCCCTGCCAATAAACAGGGAAGAATTGTCGCCAACAATATTGTTTTTGGCAATAAAGAAAAATATAAAGGCACAATGGGGACCTCTATAGCTAAAGTTTTTGATATAACCGTTGCCACAGCCGGAGCAAATGCCAAACTATTACAAAAAGCGGGTATAGACTACCGCTCTTCTTATACACATGGAGCTTCTCACGCAGGTTATTACCCTGAAGCTGTACCGTTGTCTATTAAGGTATTATTTTCTCCAAAAGATGGACGTTTATTGGGCGCACAAATTGTAGGTTTCAGCGGAGTGGATAAACGAATAGAAATGCTTGCGCAAGTAATCCAACATAAGGGAACTGTTTATGATCTCGCAGAACTGGAACACGCCTATGCTCCTCCTTATTCTGCAGCCAAAGATCCTGTAAATATAGCCGGATTTGTCGCTGAAAATATACTTACCGAAAAAGTTAAAGTCATCTATTGGCGAGAAATAGAATCTTTACCAACCAACTCTTTACGCATTGATGTTCGTACTCGAGATGAATACAAGCTAGGCACCATCCCCGGATTTATCAATATTCCTCTTGATGAGTTACGAGCGCATTTAAAAGATTTACCCAAAGACCGACCTATCATTGTGACTTGCGCAGTTGGCTTAAGGGGGTATCTCGCCTATCGCATCTTAACGCAACATGGTTTCACGAATGTTAAAAATCTATCTGGTGGTTATAAGACATGGAGTGTAGCGACCGCAAAAGTGAAAAATGCACCATCTTACCCGACTTGCTCTACGAAAGAAGCCTCTCTAGCAATCAAGGTAAATTCTGCCAAAACAACAAAAACCGCCATCAAAGTAGACGCTTGCGGACTGATGTGCCCCGGACCTATTATGCAACTCAAGAAGAACTATGAGCGACTTCAAACGAACGAACTATTGAAAATTACAGCAACAGATCAGGCCTTTGGCAAAGATGTCTCTTCTTGGTGCAAGATTACAGGAGCAGAGCTAGTATCTCTTGAAAACAACGCAGGAACAATTTGTGCGATAATTCGTAAACAAGAGCCTCGTCAAAAAGATACAAATAAACGCTCTGCGACAGATAATAAAACGCTCATCGTCTTTAGTGACGATCTTGACAAAGCTTTAGCTTCTTTTGTCATCGCCAATGGAGCAGCCTCTACAGGTAAGAAAGTCACAATGTTTTTTACTTTCTGGGGATTAAATATCATTAAAAAACAAAATAAGCCTACCATATCTAAAGATCTCTTTGGTAAAATGTTCGGATGGATGTTACCTGCTAATAGCCAAAAACTCAAACTATCAAAAATGAATATGGGTGGCATAGGTAGCAAAATAATGCGTTTTATCATGAAACGAAAAAAAATAGATAGCCTGGAAAGCTTAATCAATCAAGCTAAAGAGAATGGCATAGAAATGATTGCCTGCACGATGAGTATGGATGTGATGGGTGTCAAGAAGGAGGAATTAATGGATAATGTGGTTTTAGGCGGTGTAGCTACTTACCTGGAACGTGCGGAAGAAGCCAACATCAACCTCTTTATATAATAATGTACACACAGTAAATAAAAACTCCCAACCACTTTATAATAAAGAAGGCTGGGAGTTTTTATGACATAAAAATATCCTTTATTTTATCATATCAAAACCAGTATAAGGTACCAATGCTTTCGGAATACGTATTCCTTCCGGAGTTTGATTATTTTCCAATAATGCTGCCACAATACGCGGTAAAGCTAATGCGCTGCCATTTAAGGTGTGACAAAGCTGCGTTTTCTTATTCTCATCACGGTAACGACATTTCAAACGATTTGCTTGATAAGTATCAAAGTTTGACACAGAGCTAACCTCCAACCAGCGTTTCTGCGCTTCTGAATAGACTTCAAAATCAAAGCATAAAGCTGCGGTAAAACTCATATCTCCACCACAAAGACGAAGGATACGATATGGCAACTCCAACTTTTTCAATAAGCCCTCCACATGATCCAACATCTCTTGATGAGACTGTCTTGAGTGCTCCGGCTTATCGATACGAACCAACTCTATTTTTGAGAACTCATGCAAACGATTCAAACCACGTACATCTTTACCGTATGAACCAGCTTCACGACGGAAACACTGAGTATATGCACAGTTCTTTATCGGCAACTGCTTCTCGTCTAAAATCACGTCACGATAAATATTTGTTACAGGAACTTCTGCGGTTGGTATCAAATATAAATCATCCACTTCACAATGATACATCTGTCCCTCTTTATCCGGCAACTGTCCCGTACCATATCCGGAAGCGGCATTTACCACTGTTGGTGGCATAATTTCCATATAACCCGCATCACGAGCCTCATCAAGAAAGAAATTAATCAAAGCACGTTGCAACCGTGCGCCTTGACCTTTATAAACGGGGAAGCCTGCGCCTGTGATCTTTACACCTAAATCGAAATCTATCAAGTCATATTTTTTTGCTAACTCCCAGTGAGGAAGTGCATCTTTTGGAAGTTCTGTTTCCATTCCTCCCATTTTTACGACCTCATTATCTTCAGCACCTACGCCCTCTGGCACCTCGTCATAAGGAACATTAGGAATCGTATAAAGCAAATTCTGCAACTCTTCTGCAGCCTGATCCATCTCTGCTTGCAAGCTCTTGCTCACCTCTTTTATCTCTGCCACATGCTTCTTCGCCGCATCTGCCTCATCTTTCTTACCTTCTTTCATCAAAAGGCCAATCGATTTAGATGCTGCGTTTACCTCCGCCAGGTTCTTATCTAATTGATTTTGTGCAATACGTCTTTTATCATTCAACTCCAACACCTTAGCGATACTCTCTTTTGCACCCTTAAAGTGTTTCTTCTCAAGTCCACGGATCACGCCCTCCGTGTTTTCCGTAATTAATTTGATTGTCAACATATTCTATTTATGTTTTATAGTTTTCTAGAGCGCAAATGTAGTAATTTTATTTCACGCGACCGCCCGTTATCCATGTTCTTGTGTAATAAGGTTCACTTAAGTTGCTTACTACGACGCCACTCGATGTACTCGTATGGATAAAACGACCATTTTTAAGATAAATACCCACATGGTTAGGTTCTTTTCGCTTTCCTCCACGAGTTGTCTTGAAAAAAACCAAATCTCCTTCTCTCAATTTATTACGATGAATTCGATGACAATCTCGTTTTAACATTTGTGCTGAAGAACGAGATAATTGCTTTCCATATACATTCCGATAAACAATCACAACAAATCCGGAACAGTCCACTCCTCTTTTCGTGCTTCCTCCCAACCGATGAGGGACTCCTAGCCAACGAGCGCCTTCATTATATAAAAAGATATTATCATTTGGTGTTATCCGAACACCGTAAAGGTGCGCCAACTCTTTAGGGCCCTTAAAATCAGCAGGTAATGTTATTTTATACGGCTTACTACTTCCACATGAGGTAAGACCTATCAACAAAATCATAGATAAGATTACCCCTATAAATACACTTCGTTTCATTTTCTCTCTTTTATGGACACGAAGATATGTATAATTCAACGATTACCCAAAATCATTATTTTCTGTTGCGAATGGGTTTAGACGAAATCATTCGGAGATTAATCATATCAGCTACACCTTACAAGATTACTTTATTTTATATATATGGGCAACGAAACCTCCACCAGGAGCTAAATGCACTTTAATCTTCCGATCAGAAGGAACATTCATTTGCGCTTTTTTATAATCTCTCGCAGCACGATCGGCATTCGGTCCGTCTTTAAAATACTCCAACACATAGTTGTCTTCTCCTAAAAATGAAAGATCCAACTCCAACTCTCTCGGTTCCCAATTTGTCAAAGCACCTACATACCATTCTTCTCCATGACGACGAGCGATAGCTACATACTCCGATACCTTTCCAAGCAATGATATTGTCTCATCCCATACCGTCGGGACATGAGCTATAAAATCCGTACACTCCTCTTCTCTCATATAATTAGATGGTGAATCACACAACATGTTAAATGGCGACTCAAAAATTACATAAGTAGCCAATTGACGGCAACGTGTACCTTGACTCATCGGCTCTGAATTAACAGGATGGTAGTTCTCTCTTGCCGCATTTCGCATCGCTCCTTGTGTATAATCCATCGGCCCTGCTACCATACGAATAAAAGGAATCGTCACATCATAAGTAACCATATCATATGACTCTGGAGACCATTTTAATTGCTCTAAGCCATTCACTCCTTCATAATTCAACACGTTTGGATAAGTACGCTGCAATCCCGTCGGTTTAAACATCCCATGAAAATCAAGCAACATCTTATAACGAGCACATGTCTCTGCCGCCCGATAGACGAAATTCACCATTTCTTGATCATCTCTATCCAAAAAGTCCACCTTAAAGCCTTTCACACCCATCTCCGCATAATGCCTTACGACATGCTCTAGATCTCGCGCAAAAGCCCAATAACCAGCCCACAGAATAATACCCACATGCTTTGAATCCGCATAACGAATTAGTTCTTCTAAATCAATATCAGAAACGACCTGCATTAAATCAGCTTCTCCGTTAACAGCCCAACCCTCATCCAATATAACATATTCAATGCCATGATCCGCCGCAAAATCGATATAATATTTATAAGTTGGAGTATTGATCCCAGCACGAAAATCCACACCATAAATGTTCCAGTCATTCCACCAATCCCAAGCCACTTTTCCTGGTTTTATCCATGAAGTATCTACAACTCGAGATGGCGACGCTAAACGATAAACCATATCACAATCCGCCAACTCTCTATCATTTTTTGATATAACAAACACACGCCAAGGATAAGAGCGATTTCCTTGTGTCTTAGCAATATAATTTTCTCGTTCTTTCACCAACATCTGCAAATTATTATGACCTCCTTGCTCTTTGACTCTCGGATAAGGAGCATGCACAGCTTCTAATTCCGGTGTATCTATCTTATTATTTAAGAACATTCCGGGATAATCTTCCAAATCTGCTTCCGTAATACAAAGTTTACTTCCATCTCCTAAATCCACTAACAACGGAAGTATTTTCAAACGATTATTATTTAAAGACATTATCGAATCTTGTACATAAGGCTGTTCAAATGAATTAAAAAACTGCTCTTCTATAGTAGGTTTGGTACTATTCACGTATGCGGCGAATGTCTGTCGATTAGATGGAAATTGAAAACGTGCCTCCTCTTCAGAGATGATCAATTCTCCTTCCCTTCGAGTCTTGAAACGATAAGCTACACCATCATTATAAACTCTAAACACCAAACTGTAGCGTCCATGAAAAGAGATATCCATCTCATTATAGCTGTTTTTTACGACTGATCGCTTATAGAATGGAGACACGATCTCTTTATCCACAGAACGCTTGGTCACTTTTAACACTTTAGGATTAACCCCTAACACCTCTCCTCCATGCAAAGAGAGAGAGACCTTAGAGCTCAGTAATACGGAATCATTTCGTAATACATCAAACGACACCTGTTCGCCCATACCGACCCTCACTTTCAGTCCACAATCAGGCGATTGAACGAGATAACTTTCTTGACTCCAAATGGGCAATATAGCCATACACCATAAAAGCATCCCTAATGCGATTCTATTCATAACAAATGATTTAAATTTTATGCCACAAATATAACCAATACTACTTACTTTTTCTTTTTATTCACACACTCTTACATTATCTTTGTCATAAACTTATATATAATATCTAGTAAAATGAAACCTCACAAGATTCTTTTGACCTTATCTGCCTGTTTCTTTTTCCTATCCCCGCAGGCTCAATGGAAATGGTTGAATCCCTTAGAATGTGGATTTCCTATTATTCAAAATCAAGGATGGACAAATGAAATTGGTAATAGCTACAACCGACTTCCTCAAAGAGCGGAAGGTAAGGTTAGCGATCCTGTATGGGAATTATCACGCCATTCGGCAGGTATCGCTATACATTTCTACTGTAACGCTCCTGAAATAAAAATAAGATATACGGTTGGCGGATCGCTAAACATGGCTCACATGCCTACAACTGGCGTCTCGGGCGTTGATCTTTATAACATCGATAGTGATGGACAATGGCAATGGCATTTTGGTGGATATCCCTCTGGAGACACCATCCAATATCATTACACAAATATTCAAAAAGATAAATATCATAATGAAGGATATGAATATAGGCTTTTCTTGCCTCTTTATAATTCTGTAAAATGGCTGGAGATTGGTATCCCGGAAGTTTCTAAGCTCTCTTTTATTCCCAAATCTCCTGAAAAACCTATCGTATTATATGGCACTTCTATTGCACAAGGCGCTTGTGCTTCTCGTCCGGCAATGGCTTGGAGTTCTATCATGCAGCGTTCTTTGGGGTATCCACTTATTAATTTAGGATTTTCTGGCAACGGTAAACTTGCGAAAGAGGTTCTAGACTTTATCTGTGAAATAGATGCTCGCTTATATATTTTGGATTGTCTTCCTAATTTGACGGATGTTAGTGGAGAGGAAATAATCCGACTCGTTAAAAATGCGGTAAAACAAATCCGCACATCTCATAATAAACCTATTTTATTAGTGGAACATGCGGGTTATAGCAGCGCTCCTGCGGACAGCGTGAAATTAGAAAAATATACTCATGCGAACGAAGCGGAAAAAACAGCTTACAAGGAGCTATTAAAAGAGGGCGTTCAAAATTTGTATTACCTAACTAAAGAAGAGATTGGTTTACATCCGGATGCTTGGGTTGATTATGTACATCCTTCTGATTGGGGCATGACAACACAGGCTAAAGCCGTGGAACAAAAAGTAAGAGAGATACTACAAATTCCTGTAGGTAATATCGTTACGACTCAGCCTGTTACACAGCGCAGAGAAGCAAACAACTATGAATGGCAACAAAGGCATCGCGATATTCTTGCGCTAATTCAACAGAATCCTCCTAAACGTGTTATCTTAGGTAATTCTATCACTCACTTTTGGGCTGGTGAGCCAAAAGGTCATGTACAAAGAGGCATCAAAAGTTGGGAAAAAATTATGCGTCCCGCCGGTTTTCAAAATATGGGCTACGGATATGACCGTATAGAAAATGTTTTATGGAGAGTGTACCACGATGAATTGGATAGTTTTAACGCAGAAGAGATTGTCTTAATGATTGGAACGAATAATATGGGCATCAACAGTGATTCTGACATCGTTAAGGGACTGGACTTCTTGTTGTCTGCCGTCAAGCAAAAACAGGCTAAAGCGAAAATAAAAATAATAGGTATCCTTCCGCGAAGAAATCATGAGTGCTGGGTGAAAAATATAAACCGACGCATTCGCCAAATGGCAGAAAGCGCCGGCTATACCTTTAAAGATCCTGGAGTGAATCTACTTAAATCTGACGGTAAAATCGATGAGTCACTATTCACGGATGGATTACATCCTAATGAAAAGGGCTATCAATTAATAGCAAATGATATTGCTCATTAAGATTCTCGCAACAGATCCAACAACATACGTAAAGCGGTTTCAGCCGCTAAGCGTATGTTTTCTATACGGGGATTCTCTCCAAAATGATAACATTTAGAGAGAATCCTCTCTTTATATGCCACAGCGATCCAAACTGTTCCAACTGGTTTTTTCGGTGTTCCTCCACCAGGTCCCGCAATACCGGAAGTCGCTACAGCGCAATCACTATTTAATACACGCATAGCGCCCTGTGCCATCTGTTCAACGACCTCTCGACTTACAGCTCCTACCGAATTCAAATCTGTATCGGAAACGCCCAACACCTGATGTTTTACCTCATTACAATATGAAACTACACCTCCCGCAAAATATTCGGAACTACCGGCTACAGATGTTATCAGACTGGCAATCTTTCCTCCTGTACAACTTTCCGCTGTCGCCATCCGTAAATGACGAGCTATAAGTATTGACGCGATTTCTCGCACTAAAGACAAAGCATCTTCATTCTCCGTTAGCATATATTCCTCCTTATTTAATTGAAACACGAGAGAATGGCGCGGCATCCATCGGACAAAAATCTTTATCCATATATTTATAATAACCAGTAATAGCTACCATAGCCGCATTATCTGTCGTAAAAGAAAATTTAGGAATATAAACTTTCCATCCATAGCGTTTCGCATGATCTAAGAAAGCATCTCGTAATCCGGAATTCGCAGAGACTCCGCCAGCTACTGCCACTTGATTGATATGCAAATCTTTTGCGGCTTTACGTAACTTATTCATTAAGATATCGATAACCGTTGCTTGCAGAGATGCGCATAAATCACATTTGTTTTTCTCGATAAAATCTGGATCTTCTTTTAAATGATCACGCAAAGTATATAAAAACGAGGTCTTTAAACCACTGAAGCTATAATCATAATCAGGGATATGAGGCTTACTAAAAGTGAATGCTGTCGGGTCTCCTTCATTCGCCAATCTGTTTACGACAGGACCACCAGGATAGCCCAATCCCATAACCTTTGCGCATTTATCAAAGGCCTCACCTGCCGCGTCATCAATTGTCTGACCTATCACCTCCATATCATTATATGCCTTCACCTTTATGATCTGTGAATTACCACCTGACACTAAAAGACAAAGGAAAGGGAAAGAAGGCGCATGATTGTCATCCACCGATTCTTTAATAAAATGAGCGAGTACATGTGCTTGTAAATGATTAACCTCTATCATCGGAATGTCCAAAGAGGCAGCAAAACCTTTCGCAAAAGAGGTCCCAACTAATAGAGATCCCATTAAACCAGGTCCTCGTGTAAAAGCGACAGCGCTTAACTCCGACTTATCAATTCCCGCACGTTTAATTGCCTCTGAAACAACTGGAATAATATTTTGCTGATGCGCACGAGAAGCGAGTTCTGGCACCACACCTCCATAAGCTTCATGAACCGCTTGGCTCGCGATAACATTAGACAACATCACCCCATCTCGAATCACAGAAGCGGAAGTATCATCACAAGAAGACTCTATTCCTAATATTGTTATACTCATATCTTCGTCTTTTTTTCCGCGAATTAACAAAATCTATCGTGATATTGTTGTAGTTTTGCGCTAAATAAATAGAAAAGATATCAGAGGACTTAAATACATAATAGTTACTTTACTCGCATTTTTCTGGGTACTTTACGCTTTGCCGAACCTATTGCTGAGGATTCCTTATATTCAAACACAAGTCTCGGAAATAGCTACGGAACAACTATCCAGCCACCTTGGTGTACCCGTTAAGATAGAAAATGTCGATATTGAGTGGTTCAACCGCATAGTGCTTAAAGGCCTTTATTTAGAAGACCAAAAGGGGAAAGTGCTATTCGAAGCGAACCATGTGGCTGCAAGTTTTGAGGTAATGCCTCTTTTTAAGGGAAAACTTGTCTTTTCAACTGTTCGCCTCTTTGGATTCTCACTTAATTTGAGAAGGACAACACCTAAAAGCCCCCTTAATTTACAATTTGTCATCGATGCTTTCGCCAGCAAAGATTCTATCAAAAAGAAAAAAAATATTGACCTGCGTTTTAACTCGATACTGATACGCCGAGGTAATTTTAGCTATCATATCGATAGTGTTAAAGAAACTCCTGAGAAATTCAACGCTAAGCATATAGACCTTCGGAATTTGAGCGCTAAAATATCTTTAAAAGCATTCAACAAGGATAGTTTAAACGTACAAATTAAAAAAATGAGTTTTGATGAGGCCTCCGGATTCTCTCTTAATAAATTATCGCTCAATATTGTCGGAAATAAAGATAGCGCCTTTATTCATGATTTTGAAGTACGACTGCCCAACACGGACTTAAAAATCAATTTAGCGAAAATTGACTTAAGCCAAGTCGACAGTATTCCGGAAATAATCAGTAAAGCTCCTATAGACTTAAAGATCAATTCTTCTCAGATATGTCTGAAAGATTTGAAATCTTTCGTCCCCGCATTCAAGAATTTCGCGGATACGATAGAGATGTCGGCAGATGCAAATGGATATGTCAACAACTTTAATTTAAAACGTATCACCTTAAAATATAGCGATAAGATGCTCTTCGTGGGCCAGATGAAACTCAAAAACATTACACATCCGGAAGAGACTTATATCCTTGGCAAAGTAAACAAAATGTATCTGACCACTGATGGTATCTCTAGCTTAGTAAATAATTTCAATCAGCGTCCTCAACTTCTGCCCGCACCTCTTATCAAACTTGGCACAATCAATTTCACGGGTGAGATCTCTGGATTCTTTGATAATTTAGTGGCTTTTGGCAAGTTGTCTTCTTCGATTGGTTCAATACAGACCGATTTACTTTTTGGTAGCGATAAAGAAAACAATACCGCCGCCTATTTACGAGGCCGGATCGCATCTAGTGATCTAAGGCTACATGAGCTATTCGACAAGAACAGCCCAATTGGAGAAGTGCGCTTTGACATAGAGGTTGACAGCCGCAAACCGATCAATGGTAGCTTTTATGGGAAAATACGGTCTAACATCAAAAAATTCGACTATAAAGGTTATACTTATCGAGATATTAAGCTGTCCGGCAAATTCAAATCAAATAGTTTTGACGGTGAAATTGAAGTCAATGACCCAAATGGGGCTCTTTATGCGCAAGGACTCTTTCAGCATCAAGGCAAAAACTCGCTATTTAATTTTACGGCACGCCTCGATCACTTTAAACCTGACAAGCTTAACTTAACGGACAAATACGAAGAACCGAATATATCTTTAGCCCTAAACGCTGATTTTACGGGTAATAATATTGATAATGTTGAAGGTAGTATTGTCGTAGACAGTCTGTCATTCATCACGAAACCGAGTAGTTTCTTCTTGAAGCGACTAGACGTGATCGCTTCTGGACATAGCTTGGATAGACAACTAACGGTGAAATCAGAAATTATCAATGGAGAGGTTACCGGAGCTTACTCTTTTGAGACGCTAATTCCTAGTCTTATGAATACATTTGAAGGCTATTTGCCGGCTCTTGTTCATACGACTCATAAAAAACAGCTCGTTAAAGAGAATAATTTCGCTATGCTCTTTACGATAGAAAATACGGAAGCACTCTCTTCTACACTCAAATTACCATTCACTATGGTTCGCCCCGGAAGAATCACAGGACATTATAATAACATTTACAATAAGTTTAGGGTTGAGGCTTGGCTGCCGGAGTTTAAACTGGGTAAATCCATGTTTGAGTCTGGATACCTTGTTTGCGACAATCCCAACGACAAAGTTAACTTACGATTAAAGGCTATCAACTACAACGATAAAGGACTTCGTAATTACATTGACTTAGAAGCAAACGCAAAAGACAACTTGTTAAACACAATGATTGGATGGGCAAACAACAAGGAACGCCTATTCAAGGCCGACATTTCCGCTTCAACTCGATTTATTGAAGAGAAACAAGAGAAAGGACCTTCTATCTTACGCACGGAAATAGCCCTTAATAAAAGTCCTCTTATCATTAAAGATACAATATGGAATATCAATCCTGCATTCGTTACGATTAGAGATGGGAAAATTGGTGTTGAGAATTTTAAAATTAATCATGAAAATCAATACCTGACAATGGATGGAACCATCTCTAAAGATCCTATCGATACTCTTTTGGTTGACTTAAATAAGATTGAATTAAGCTATGTCTTTGATGTCCTTAATATCCCGGTCTTACAATTTGGAGGAAAAGCGACCGGCAAATTTTATGTGAACGACTTATACAACAGCCGTATGCTAAATACGGATTTAGAGGTACAGGATTTTTCTTTTAATCAGATACCTCTTGGACGACTCAATCTCTTTAGTGAATGGGATGATATGCAAAAGGGTATTCTGATGTTAGGCAGTATCTATAAAAATGATAGCACATGGACAGATGTAAATGGTTATGTTTTCCCTGTTGGTCCACAAGCGGGTCTATCACTCTATTTTGACGCAAATGATATCAACGTGGCTTTCTTACAGCCTTTCGTCGAGACTGTCGTCAAAAATCTACAAGGACGAGGATTTGGAAACATTCATTTGTATGGACCTTTTAAGAAACTAAATGTAGAGGGCGACGCTTATGTGATGGATGGAGGTGTTGGCGTGGACTTTTTGGATACTTACTATACTTTTTCTGATTCTATTCATCTCGATTCAACTTCAGTTAATCTAAAGAATATTACGGTCAAAGATAAATTCGGTAATACCGGAAAAGTTAGTCTTACGTTTAACCATAAACATTTCAAAGACTATAGCTTCCTTGTTAACGTGCAAGGGAATCATATGCTGATGTATGACGCCAAACAGAAGAAAAACCCGCTTATCTATGGAACAGTGTTTGGCAGCGGTACCGCAAGAATCAAAGGTAATGGGAAATTGATCGATTTTGATATCAACATGAAAAATGATCCAAAAACCAATATCTACCTTGATTTCATGAATAAAAATACAGCGACTGATTATGACTTTATCACATTTGTCAATAAAAAAGATTCTATAACAAATATGGACTCAACAGCGACAAATAATATCGTTATACCCACTTTAAGCGAAGAGGGGGCAGAACTTCGCATGAATTTCTTACTAGATATAACTCCTGACGCAAATATCGAATTGATCATGGATCCTGTGTCTGGTGATCGTATCAAAGGAAACGCTAGCGGAAGTCTGCAAATTCAATATGGCACAAAAAGTGATTTACGAATGTATGGAGATGTAAATATCATACAGGGTAATTATAACTTCAGCTTGCAACAGATCATTCATAAAGACTTCAAAATCAGAGATGGCAGTACAATCAATTTCAGAGGAGACCCTTTCAACGCAAACATGAATGTCAATGCGATTTATAATCTTACGGCTAATATTGGTGACCTAGATCAAAGTCTAGCGGAAGAAAGTGGACGCACAAGTGTTCCAGTTAACTGCGTACTTAAATTGGATGGAGCGCTCCGTAATCCGAATATCTCTTTCGACCTGGAATTTCCAAACTCAAATGAAGAACTGGAAAGACAGGTAAAAGCGTTTGTCGATACGAAAGATATGATGACTAGACAAATCGTTTATCTTTTGGTATTGAATAAATTCTACACACCCGAATATGCGAAAAACTCATACCGTTCTAGCGAACTTAACGCAGTTGCCTCCTCAGCTATCTCTGCTCAGTTATCTAACATATTAAACAGCTTCACGGACAAAGTGCAAATTGGAACAAATATTCGAGCCGGGCAAGATGGATTTGACGACAACACGGAGTATGAAATGTTATTATCTAGCCAGCTATTGGATAACAGACTACTTATCAATGGAAATTTCGGCATGAGAAACACGCTTAATACCGGAAAAAACAACACCTTCATCGGCGAATTTGACTTGGAATATAAGTTAACTAAATCTGGAGAGATTCGCCTTAAAGCCTACAATCACGCAAGAGATATGTATTTCGGATTGAAACAGGCCATGACCATACAAGGCGTGGGCATCATGTATAGAAAGGACTTCACTTACTTCTCTGAAATATTTAGAAGAAAGAGAAGACCTCTCATCCCTTTAGTCCCCGCAGATTCAATTAACGTAACGCCGACTATTAATGATTCAATAAATCGGCAACGGCCGCACGATAAGAAATAAGCGAATTGCTCTTTAATACTTTCTTTCGCAGCTTCTTATCCGCTTCTGGCAACAAATAATCCCACAATGTTTTCATTTTAGTTAATATCTGATGCTCTCCTCCCTCCAAACGAGTAGAATAACTATCCAATAATGAAGCGTGAAAAGCGATCAATTTAGCGCGCTTCTCTTCTAAACTCAAAGGCTTAGCTGAAACATATTCCGCCGCAAGCCAAGGAGAAGCCAATAAACCTCGACCAATCATAACACCCATCAACTTAGGATATCGCTCCTCTATTGACCGTATCTCTTCTAAACGAACCAAATCGCCATTAAATAACAGTGGCTTCTCACAAGCTTCATAAAAACGAGAAAAGCCCTCCATATCTAATTCTCCCTTATACTGCCATATACCTAAACGTGGATGCATCACGACATGACTTAAAGGCAATCGATTCAATAGTGGCAATAAAGCCAAAGACTCCTCCACATGATCCCAACCCAAACGCATCTTGACAGAAAAAGAAATCTCTGGAAATTCTTTCACTGTCTCAAGTAATAGGGCAGCCTCATCCGGATAAGCCAACAACCCGGCTCCTTTGTGATTACGAGCTTGCATCGGAAAGGGACAACCTAGGTTGATATTGACCTCCTTATGGGATTTCTCTTGAAATAAATAGACAATCGAACGAAATTCATCTGGCGTAGAAGCGATCAACTGTGGTATAACATGCGCATGATCCTCCTCTCCACTAGTGACATCGCGCACATCGCGATTTCGAAACCCTTTTTTCTCCAAACGCACAAATGGCGTATAATAAGCATCAACACCACCAAACAATCGAGCATGTGTCTCTCGATAAACTTTATCCGTATAACCCTGTAACGGTGCACAAAAAACTTTACCCATATAATTATGCAAATATCTCCATAAAAACTTTTCTTAATTGGCTCTTTGCTAATTCGAAATCTTGAGTAGCTCCTAACTCAAGCGCTAATGAAGTTACTCCCTTATCCGTAAAGCCACAAGGATTGATCAAAGAAAAATAGCTCAAATCCGTATTTATGTTCAGAGCAAAACCATGCATTGTCACAAAACGACTGCTCTTCACCCCTATCGCACATATCTTTCGAGCTTTTCCTACCACTAATGGATCTAACCACACCCCTGTCGCACCTTCCAAACGCTCCCCCTTGATGCCATAAATAGCCAAAAAACGAATGATGACCTCCTCTAACAAATGTATATATTGTTTAAGGCCCAAATGCCAATAATCTAAATCAAACACAGGATAGCCCGTAATCTGTCCCGGACCATGATAAGTTATATCACCGCCGCGAGTAATATGATAATACTGAACACCTCGCTCACGCAAGTTATCCTCCGGAATCAACAAATTAGACTCTTTACCACTTTTACCTATGGTCAGTACAGGTAAATGCTCACAAAAGAATAACTGATTTTCCTCCGTTTTTCCAGACGCTTTAGCGTCTAGCAAAGCCTCAAAGGCTGCTGTTTGGTACTCCAACGCATCCGCATAAGCGATTCTTCCCAAGTCATGATAGCGAAAGCTCTCCATTTTTTTCTCTTTTTTATTTTACCAGTGCCCGGAGCGATCTCTCCCGCACCATACCCCATTTCTATTTTTATAAGTTTTCCCATAAGGGAGATTATTTTCTCTTGCCGCTTCAACATATAAGGAGAGGGTTTCGCTGAATTAAATCGCCTTGGATTGGGCAATGTCACCGCTATCAAAGCAGCTTCCCGCATATTCAAAAGATAAGCGGACTTCCCGAAATGGGCTTTTGAGACAGCCTCGGCTCCATAAATTCCATCGCCCATCTCTATTGAGTTCAAATAAACTTCCATAATCCGCTCCTTCCCCCAAATACGTTCTATCAAGAAGGTAAAATAGACCTCTATACCCTTTCTGATAAATGTCTTACCCGGCCAAAGGAACACATTCTTTGCGGTCTGCTGAGAAATAGTACTCGCTCCTCTTACACGCTTTCCCTTCTCCGCCTCGATCCATGCTTTACGAATTTGATCCACATCAAAACCGTTGTGTTCCATAAAAAGATTATCTTCCGATGCGACAACCGCTTGCACCAATGGCTGAGCGATACGTGTTAACGGCACCCACTCATGATCAAGTTTTAACTTCTTTCCCTCTTTATTCTGCTCAAATAAGCGAATAAACATCAATGGTGTATAATACACCGGAACATATTTGTACACCACCACAGCCAATATGCTGGAGACAAACAAGAAAATCATCATGTTCCTGCTCCAAATCCATATTCGTTTCATCCAAATAGCTAACATATACTCTACAAATACACTTAAAAAAGATCGTCACAAAGATATACATTCTTTTACCTTAGGTAAATACTTCATTTAAAAAACATATTCAGAAGATTCAGACAACTATCATTCTCTTTATTCGATTATTCAACCGTTTTTTTATATGTTCGCGTCATTTATTTAATTAACGTATATGAACAACAATCTTATAGGTTTCGCTTATGGCATAGCGACCTCCGTCACTTTTGGACTTATTCCACTATTTACATTGCCTCTCATGAATGAAGGCATGCAATTCGATTCAATCTTATTCTATCGATTTCTATTTGCGGCTATCGCTTTAGCCGGTATGCTTCTGTCTCAAAAGGAATCTTTTCGCATAGAGATGATAGACCTGCCTGTTCTTCTTCTACTTGGAGCTTTTTATACAGGTTCCTCAATGTTTCTTTTTTGGGGATACAACTATATGGCTGCCGGAATCGCCACAACCCTTCATTTCACTTATCCTATTTTTGTGACACTTTTCATGCTTTTTATCTTTAGGGAAAAGGCCTCTTGGATCACATCGCTCGCTATCGGACTGGCTATTTGTGGTGTCGCCAGATTGTCTATTGATGGAGGAGAGATGAGCTTAAACGGACAGGGCGTCATCATCGTACTACTTTCCGCCATAGCTTATGCGCTCTATATCGTAACAGTAAACAAATCAAGAGTTCACTCCATGCCCGGCAGGAAACTTACCTTCTATGTCTTCTTAGTCAGCACAACACTCTTCTTTGTTAAAGCGCAAGCAGGAAACGGCATTCAAACAATCCCGAATATACATTCATGTATCAATCTTGTCTTATTAGCGTTAGTCCCAACAATTATCTCTAATATTACTTTAGTGCATGCTGTTCACCATATTGGCTCAACTCTTACGGCCGTATTGGGCGCAATGGAACCATTAACCGCTGTTTGTGTCGGTGTTTTAGTGTTTAGCGAACCTTTTACTTCGCATTTAGCCTTAGGCATTTTCTTAATTATAATTGCCGTTACGCTCATCATCCTTTCTAAATATATTATGAAAAGCTTAAATGAGATCAAACGTATCTTTAAGCTAAAATCTTGATTTTACCAAAAACTCTTCCCAAAAAGAAGTTCCTAAAGAATCATTCCAATTTATACAGACTGCAACAAGACGAAAGACAACAGCAGGGCATACAAAAAAACATTGCGCGCCGTATGCCCTAGCGTCTTGTTTAACGCACACCCCTCGTTATGCATCATCTCTAGCCACGTGGAGATGAATAAAGCAAAAAAGAGAGCAAACAGCCCTACCATCCACAATGAGACATTCAACAACAAGGGAAAAGCTATCAATAAAGCTAAAACGCCATTCAAGAAGTAGGCTACTACTCCAAATTTACGACCGAACAAAACTATTGTCGTACGCTTACGCGCCGCCTTATCCTGCACATAATCACGATAATTATTTACAATTAATATATTCGCTGACAATAGCCCCAATGATAATGAAAGCAAAAATGAAAGCAACGAAAACGAGAGCGCTTGCACATAATAAGTAAAACAAACCGGAATAATGCCATAAAATAAAACTACACATACATCCCCCAATCCATTATAAGCCAATGGAAAAGGACCAGCTGAATAGGCTAAAACACAAATGGCGATAGCGATACCTACAAATATCAACTCCCAACCCCCATAAAACAGCAAGAAACAACCACAGAGACAAGAAAGCCCTAATGCGATAAATGTACCCCATAGCATATCCTTTGGAGTAATCCATCCCGAAGCGACCGCACGCTCAGGGCCTAAACGATCTTCCCCATCCGCCCCTTTCTTAAAGTCAAAATAATCATTAGCGAAATTGCTGGCAATTTGCGCCAATAACGCCACCAATAAACATAAGACCGCAGGTAATAAGTTAAATACACCATCTCGATAAGTCAATGCGCATCCCAATAATACTGGACTAAATGACGCCGGTAATGTTTTAGGCCGAGCGGCCTCTAACCACACTTGAATTTTAGATTTATTATTCACCATTTTAGTATTTTATGCTCTTTTCACCGCAAATTTAAAAAATAAATAACAAATAACAGAAGCCATTGCTATTATCTAATAAATACTCGTATATTTGCGCCATGAAGAATTTGTTTTACATAATAGGCTTGTTGATCTGCACAATGCTGTTCGCCCCTGAAGAGGGTGGACAATTCGTATGCGATAATATCTCATATACGACAGACAGCTCTATGATGGAAGAGATGAATACTTCTAACGACACACAACGAAACTTCGAAGAGCTAAGCAACGAGTTGAAAAGCTGCAACTGCTTGACCCCCAGAAGAGTTTCACAGACAAACTGTAACAACTTCGACTTAAGAAACTGGAAAATAGTGGAAAAAGCTCTTCAAGATATGTGCTTAAGAAACACAAACCAGCTTCATCTTATATCACAACACACTTCTGCCTCATTAGGCATAAATCTTTCTACACTTATCTTCCGTATGGGCGAACATGTCTTCTCCTTACGGAAACTTATTATTTAGTTGACTCACATTTTACAACGCTATTTTTATCGATAACATCAATGTTATCGACAGGGTTATTATGTCTTTCTTCGCATAATATTCCTGATACTTTACACCTATTTATCTAAATTATAAACATTAAAAACAAAACAATTATGGCAACAAATAAATCAACAAAAGTTCGTATCTATCTTTATATTATTCTAACAATCGGCAGCTGCGTATTAGCTTGCAGCTCTATTATTTCGAATGATTATCTCAAACTTGTATTAGTGATGGGAACACTTAGCGTCGGCTTATATGGCATCATGAAAAACCTAAGCAACCCTTCCACAAGCAATGAAGAGGAAGCTTAACGATAGATAAACCTTAAATTTCTAAAACTCAACAGTAATGAAAATAAATAAAGATTTAGCAGATGCGGTCATGATGGTATCTTTCATCATATTGGTCTTAGTGGGAACTTCCACATTTGATAGTGAATCGACCAAACTGATTACGATGAGCATCTTGGGCGCGATAACAGCTGTACTTTTCGTACTTCGTGTCTTAGGCATGAAACATGAAGAGAAAAAAGAGACCTTTTAGCAGCTATCTATAAGTTTCCCGACCGCCAAGCGTGTGTCTGTCTGCTTTCCTTTAAAAGGGAAAGACGCTAAACGGCGGGAAACAATGACTTTTCCAGTTCTTTTCTATAAGAGTCAACTTTCTCGAAGGGTTGACTCTTTCTCTTTCACAAAATACACCGCAACAGCGGCCAATAACAAGAAAACACCGGCCGTCAACAAAGCATATACCGCATGACCGTGATAGAGCTCACGAACAATCCAACCATGTATCAATCCGTTCATGATCTGTGGAATAGTTATAAAAAAATTAAATATACCCATATAGGTACCCATCTTATGGGCGGGAAGACTATCGGACAATATCGCATATGGCATAGCCAAAATACCGGCCCAAGCGATACCAACTCCTATCATAGACAAATACATCCAGGTAGCATCATTCAGGAGATACATCGAAATAAGTCCTAAACCACCAAGAGAAAGACAAATAGCATGCGTTCGCCTACGACCTACACAACGCGCTATCGGTATCAAGGCCAACGCAAACAACATCGCAATGAAATTATAAACACTAAACAACTCACCTACCTTATCGCCCGCCAAAGCATAACCTGCGGACGAGGGGTCTGTTACACCATAAACATGCTCCGCCAATGCCGGCGTTGAATAAACCCACATGGAATAAAGGGCAAACCAAGCGAAAAATTGACATAACCCTAATTGCATCATCACTTTCGGCATACGGTGTATATCTTTCAAAATTTCCATAAAACCACCATCTTCCATTCGCTTCTCGATCGCTTCTCCTCCCGATAAACGAAATTCTGCCATCTCTTCCGGTGAATATTCTCTCGTTTTAAAAATAGTCCATAAAACACTCATCAACAAAATAGCCGCACCAACATAGAAGGCATATTTCACGTTATCCGCCACCTCGCCTGCCATCGCCGTATTGGACAGTCCAAACATCTTATTCATAATGCTGGGCAAAAGAGAACCCACGACAGCACCTATACCTATCAAAAATGTCTGTATAGAAAAACCTATCGTATGCTGTTCATCCGGCAACATATCACCTACTAAAGCACGAAACGGCTCCATCGTCACATTGATGGAGGCATCCATCATCATCAACATACCTGCACCAATCAACACAGGAGATAAAATGGCGCTTTCGGCTCCGGATGTAAGGAAAAGACCGGCATTAGGCATTAATATTAAAGCAAACGTTGTCAAAATAGCTCCTACAAGAAAAAAAGGACGCCGCCTTCCCAAGCGACACCATGTACGATCGGAATAATGACCGATCAAGGGCTGTATAATCATTCCTGTTAAAGGGGCTGCCAACCAAAAAAGAGATAGTTGCTCCACATCTGCTCCATAAATTTGGAGTATTCTACTTGAATTGGCATTCTGAAGAGCAAATCCAAACTGGATGCCCAGAAATCCAAAAGTCAAATTCCAAATTTGCCAAAAACTCAAGAATGGCTTTGTTTTCATAACGATTTTTTATTTTAGATTTTCATCGGTTTGACTTAATCGATTGAAGAATAATTTTTTAGCGGAGTATTTGAAAAATAGAGATAACGATTTAGCGACTGTGCGAATTTCAGTGTTTTGCGTTGCTATGCTGTCAAATAACTCTTTCAATTGCAAATATAATATCTTTTTCCAAAAGTACGTACTATTATATAAATGCTATTCAATTTGCGGCATTGCTGGTGTTTACTACACTTTACTTCACAAAGAAAATCAATATCAATACAGCGTTTTCTTCCATTTTAATCGTTATACATATAGAAACATGTATAGAAATCATCTATTGTTCTATTTATAATGATTACTTTTTTCAACGATTGCTCATTATGAGTAATATCAATATTATATATAGCAAATGCTATCAATCGTTATTTGCATGAAGAAATAAAAAAACAATAATTCATTATATATGGTATGGTAGCCATACTGGGGCGATTGTTAAATTAAAACATCAATTTCCTCCAAAAGGAATACAACACCTTGAAAGCCGAAGAGACTTCACTCTTAAAATCACTTCAGATAAACAGGAAAGAGCTGTTTGCATTCGCTGAACCGGCAAACAATGACAATACGGAAGAAAAGAACGGTTCGCTGCTGAGCATATTGGGGGAAAAGACAAAGAAAAACCTCTATGCCGCCATCACTTCACACATGAAGGAAGAATACAGAACGACATCACATGAATGTCAATATGATGACACCTCAAGAGGCTGCCACTCATACAGGCGAAATAAAGAAAGGATGGACCAGTTATAGAGATATTGCCATAAAAAATCTACAAACGGAGAACATCATTTCAAATAAATGCCTATCTTTAGGAGCATAAGTTATTCCATAATGGCACCGATGAAAATCCTATCGGTTTTACCATTACCATGGGGTGACAGGAAACTTTATGCAACAAACTATAGGGATAAACAGACTTCAGGTTTAACGTAACTTTTTAGGCTAAGACAATAAAATTTAAACAGATTTTTAAAGATGAAGAAGAACTTTATGCCCCCCATGCTTATGCTCATAGTGGCATTTTGCTCCTTATTTTTTGCATCTTGCGAAAATGATAAACCATCACAATCAATAATAGAGATGGCTATCGGAGAATATGAATTGGCAGACGTGCATTGGGAGGGCTTACCCTTAGATTTAGATAATGACGGAGTTGCCCATTATGCTCTTTTGCATGAATACAAAAACTTGTTAGGATATTCCGAAACGTATCATTTCGCTACAATTGGATACAAGAAATCTAAAGGAATAAAAGGTGAGGCACAGATTGCCTTTCCTGAATATATTGAAAAAAATGGAGATTTTCAGATACGTGGATTGAAGTATATACCTATAAGTATCGGATTAGAGAATATTGATTCGCCAAGCTCATACCAAACCATCCGATTCAAGAATTATGATGAGTCGGATACTAACTTATCATATATTTATTCTGTTACCGCTTTAAATTTTACGGATAATTCTTTCGAACTAAAATTACACTGTACTTTGTTACACGTGAACACATCGGATAAATCTCAAGATTTGGAAACAAACTATTTAGTTTATACATATAGAAAGAAAAAGTGACATATAAATATCAGATTCCCATAACCAAGTGCTCCCAATATGATACTTGAAACACTTGGTTTTTATCTGAGTATAATATCATAATATCTATATAAAAAATAGAACCCGACTGCCGGAAACAATCGGGTTCTTATTTCACTTTTTGTAATAGCACCCAAATCCAATCTCAAGTGTTATTTACTTATAATTCTTTAACAAAATTCTTTGATTCACTTGAAAACGGGCATAAAAATAGGAAAACCTAAAAAGATTCCCCCTATTGAAATAAGATATAAATAGATAGAATTAAAATTAGTACACTAAAGTATATAATTGGGAATTATATATATCGTAACTATTCTCAAATGTATATCCGCAAAAAGAGATTTCCCAACTTAGGCTTTTCCACCTAAAAACAGCCACCTTTCGCCGGTATCATGTCTCAAAACTATGTTTTACAACATGATTTTGTTAAATCAAGTTAAGTATATGAGATTTCCAAACGATTCATTATGCTACATAACATAAAACGCCTATATTTGCATCGTGTTTTTCATGGTATTAGATTTAAGGTTAACAATGAAGATTGGCTGTCCGTGAGGATGGCCTTTTTTGTGCCTTTTTGTCATGCCTATTTCCTACAATTCCCCTCATCGATTCATAGCAAATCACAACCTCAAAAGCATCTTTTTAATAAAACAAAATATACTGATTATCAATTTATTACAAATATAAAAAAGGAAGCAAAACCCCGCCCAAGTGAATAGTTATTCACTTGGCATTGGATTAGTTATTCACTAGTAGTAGTGAATAACTAATCCAACCAGCTCCCGTTAGTTAATCCAATGAAAAGCCCTTTACAGACCTCCTAAACACGCTTTAATAAAAAAGTTTATACACCCTCAAATGATGACAGATTGTCACTATTTCTATCGTACTACAAAGACAAAAAGAGCGACAAACCAATCAAACAAAAAAAGTCGGACTACCTTATAAAAAAGACAATCCGACCTTTATTTATCAACACATTCGCTCAATTACGAGGAATGCCCTATAGAGTCACATTATTACCAAATAATCACACGATCCGCAGGTGTCATGTACATCGCATCACCCTCTTTAATATCAAAAGCCTTATAGAAAGCGTCGATATTACGCAAAGCCGCATTCACACGCCACTTACCCAATGAGTGAGGATCAAGTTTAGTCAAACGACGAATCTCTTCCGGACGAATATTTTGTCCCCAAAGTGTCGCATAGCCCAAGAAGAAACGCTGCTCATTCGTAAATCCATCTATTGGAGCAGGAATCTCTTTACCCTTCAAACTATTTTCATAAGCTTGATGAGCCACCAACAGGCCACCATGATCAGCGATATTCTCACCTAAAGTAAAACGACCATTTGCATGAAGAGTATCAACTACGATAATACTATCATACTGAGCAACCAACTTATCAGCACGGTCCGTAAAACGAGCCGCATCGTCAGCAGTCCACCAATCCACCAAATTACCATTCTTATCATAGTTACGTCCTTGATCATCAAATCCATGAGTCATCTCATGACCAATCACGACACCAATAGCTCCATAATTCACCGCATCATCAGCATCCGGATTGAAGAAAGGCGGCTGAAGAATAGCTGCCGGGAAACAAATTTCATTTGTTGTTGGATTATAATAAGCATTGACAGTCTGCGGATTCATATACCAGCGAGATTTATCGACAGGTTTATTTACGTCAGCCAACTGATAATCCATATCAAATATATTTGAACGACGGACATTCGCCCAATAAGAGTCATTCTTTATCTCCAATGCGCTATAATCACGCCACTTGTCAGGATATCCAATTTTTACGGTAAAAGCGGCCAACTTTTCACGAGCCTTCGCTTTTGTCGTGTCGCTCATCCATTCCAATCCATCAATACGCTCCCCCAAGGCTGTTTGCAAGTTACCCACTAAAGCAAGCATCTTCTCTTTTGAAGAAGCGGGGAAATATTTCTCGACATACATTTCACCCACAGCTTCTCCCAGAGCTCCATTCACAGTGTTCAACGCACGCTTCCAACGAGGCTGTTGCTCTTGCATGCCAGACATTGTCTTTCCGTAAAACTCAAAACGAGCATTGACAAAATCATCGCTCAAATAAGGAGCGGCAGCGTTCAACAAATTAAACGCTAAATAAAACTTCTGATCATCAATAGAAGCTTCCGCCAAAGCTTTAGAGAAATTCTTATAAAAATCGATCTGCTTAGCATCTAGCTCTTTTAGATCCACCAAGCCCATAGACTCAAAATACACATTCCAATCGATCGGAGACTCGATCTGCTTAAATTCATCAAAAGACATCTTATTGTAATTCTTCTGAGAATCACGCAAATCTTCTCGTCCATAAGAGATAGCGGCAATGGCTTTCTCTATCTTCATGACAGACGATACAGCGGCGGCCGCTTGCTCCGGACTTGCGCCTGCTAATGTAAACAACTTATTTACATATACCTGATAAGCATCGCGCAGCTTAGCGGAAGCCTCATCTTCAAGCAAGTAATAATCACGATCACCCATACCTATACCAGCTTGATAAAGCTGTACGATATTCATAGAGCTGTTCTTCTCGTCCGCTCCAACAAAAAGGGCGAAGAAAGGAGCCATTCCCTCTTTATGTAACTGAGCGACCATACGTGAGATATCGGCTTTTGTCGCCAACACGTTGATAGCCTCCAACTCTTCCTTCACAGGAGCCACGCCATCTTCATTCAACTTCACGCTATCCAATCCCATTTGATAAAGCGTACCGATTTTTTGCGCTACACTTCCCTCTTCATGAGACGCATTTCCCAGCTCATCAATAAGAGTACGCAACTGTTCTTGATTGTTCTCCAACAGCTGGTCAAACGTTCCAAAACGAGCATACTCCGGCTTTAATGGATTATTTTTAATCCAACCTCCACATGCGTACTCATAAAAGTCTGCGCCTGCAGCCACTGTAGTATCCATATTCGCAGGATTGATGGCAGCGATTTTCTCTTTCCCTTTGGTCTGCGTATCACAGCCGGCCAAGACTACCAGACCGGCCGCCAATAATGGGAATAAGTTTCTTTTTCTCATCTTATTTTACTTTTTGCCAAAAAATAACTATCGGCAAATTTAGATATAAATCAGTATTTACAGCCCATTTAACGATAAACATTTTAAACTATTTATCCATAAAACAATAGAAACGGAATAATATTCCCTTTTCAAAAACCTCTCCAGCCCTTGTTTTTATTATAAAATGATATTGTCAAGAAGATTCACAAAAAGATCAATTATCACATGGCGATTAGCCCTTTATTATTAACTTTGCCCAAAGAATAAGATGACTCTTATTAAAAAAACACATTATATTAAAAGAAAAACGCATTATGAAACCTACATTATTTGTGCTAGCGGCCGGAATGGGTAGCCGCTATGGTGGATTGAAGCAATTGGACGGCCTTGGTCCTAATGGAGAGACAATCATGGATTACTCAATCTTCGACGCTATTCGCGGTGGATTCGGCAAACTTGTCTTCGTCATCCGTAAGTCTTTCGAAAAAGATTTCCGCGAGAAAATCGTCTCTAAATATGAGAATCATATCCCTGTAGAGGTAGTATTTCAAGATCTTAACGACCTTCCGGAAGGATTCACTTGCCCTGAGGGACGTGAGAAGCCATGGGGAACGAACCATGCGGTCCTAATGGGTCAAAAAGTCATCAACGAGCCTTTCGCCGTTATTAATGCTGATGATTTCTATGGCCGTGATAGCTTCGCCGTTTTGGGTAAATGGCTTTCTGAAATGGATGGTAAGAAAAACGACTATTGCATGGTTGGCTATCGTGTCGGTAACACTCTTAGTGAAAGTGGTTCTGTTGCTAGAGGCGTTTGCCAAACAAACGCTGAAGGATTCTTGACCGGCGTTGTTGAACGTACCGCTATCGAACGCATCGATGGTGACATCCAGTTTATCGATGAAAACGGACAAAAAGTCGTTCTTGAAGAGAACACTCCCGTATCCATGAATATGTGGGGATTCACTCCTGACTATTTCACATATTCTGAAGAATATTTCAAAGAGTTCTTAAAAGCAAATATCGGTAACTTAAAGAGCGAATATTTCATCCCTTTAATGGTTAATAAGTTAATCACGGAAGGTACGGCTCGCGTAAAAGTTTTGGATACTACATCCAAATGGTTTGGCGTAACTTACGCCGCAGACCGCCAAGGTGTTGTTGATAAGATCCAAGCTTTAGTCGATGCGGGAGAATATCCCTCTAAATTGTTCTGATAACCCGCTCTAGAGGTTCGCCCTCTAAAAAATTAATATAAAGGATATATCTAAATGATAAGTTGTTTAGATATATCCTTTTTTCTTTCTTCAACCAGCCCGGCAATGGCTTTTAGACTCCTATCAATGTCAACTCCACTACCAACTACTTTATAAAAAAACACACTTCGCCGTAAGAGACTGTCCTCAAAAAAAAAATCTCTCCCCCATCCTATAAGATGAAGGAGAGACCTATAATTGCTCTTCATAATCTGTTTTCCAAAACAGACGATCAAAATCTAAATCAAGCGAAAAACAATATCATTAACTGAGCGGTTAATACGCGCAAAAACATCGTTAACGGATAGACTGTAGCATAACCTACAGAAGGGGCATCGTTACCTACAGCGCCATTCGAATAAGCCAAAGCTGGAGGATCTGTCATACTGCCGGCTAATAGTCCCATTAACGTGAAATAGTTCACCTTGCAGAAATAACGTCCAATACAGCCCATCACTAACAAAGGCACCACCGTAATGATAAATCCATACCCGATCCACGCGAAACCACCATTATTCACAACCGCATCCACAAAGCCATCGCCCGCACTAATACCGACACATGCGAGGAACATGGTGATACCTATCTCACGAAGCATTAAATTCGCGCTCTGCGTGGTATAAGTGATCAACTTATAACGATAGCCAAAACGGCTAATCAAAATAGCGACAATCAACGGTCCTCCCGCCAATCCCAATTTTACAGGTTGTGGAATACCCGGCAAAGCGATTGGAATACTACCTAAAATAATACCTAAAGCGATACCCACAAATATGGTAATCAAATTCGGCTCGTTCAAACGCTTCAAAGAGTTACCCAACACTTTCTCCACATTTGACACGGCTGTTTCCGTTCCTACGACATTCACACGGTCTCCAACTTGCAAAGTCAATCCCGGCATAGCGACCAAATCCACACCCGCACGATTGATTCGTGTAATGTTGATACCATACAACTTGCGTAATTTTAACTGACCTAACTTTTTACCGTTAAGCTCCGGCTTAGTGATCAAGATCCGTCGATTGATAAACTGGCTCTCCATACGGATCCATTGCTTACGCTCCATGTCGATCTCCTCACCTATAAACGCCTGAACAGATTCGGCATCTTGCTCCGTCGTGATCACGAATATCTTATCATCCTCATGCAACACGGTTCCCGCAGAGGCGATTTCAATCTGCTTGTTATCGTTGCGCCATACACGAGACACCACAAAGTCCAAATGATCCATCAAGCCAGAAATCTCAGCGATGGTCTTTCCAAAGACAGCCGGGTTCTTCACTATCAACGAAATAGGGCGAGCCTCATTCGTATGGGAAGCTTCCACTTTATTTAAATCGTTATTCTCCTTATCAAAATTTACCCGAAAAACATAACGAATAAATATTATAGAAAGAATGATACCTATCACACCTAACGGATAAGCAACCGCATAACCTAACGCAATTGTATTGTCTGTCACGCCATACATATCAGTATACGCTTGTTGAGCCGCACCTAAACCCGGTGTATTTGTCACAGCTCCCGACAAGATTCCCACCATAGTCGGAACAGGTATTCCTGTTATAAAATGCAAAACCAGCGCAATTATGACACCAAGCAAAACAATGCCACACGCTAACATATTTAACGTGACACCACCCTGCCTAAAAGATGAAAAGAAACCGGGACCAACCTGCATTCCAACAGAATATACGAACAAAATTAATCCGAATTCTTTAAAAAAGTGATTCACTGATTCATTAATCGTGAAACCAAAATGGCCTAAGATAATGCCAACAAACAACACTAAGGTAATTCCAAGCGATATGCCAAACACCTTCACCTTTCCCAACTGTATGCCAGCAGCAATCACGAAAGACAAAAGAAGAATGGAATGCCCGATACCTTGTCCCCACAATAAATCGTTTATCCAATCCATGCCTAAATCTTTAAAAATCTTACTACCTATTAATAAAGCCGCGAATTTAATTATTTACTTTGTGTTTAACAACATAAATTCTATTTTTACCTATAAATTAAAATTTCATGAAAAAGATTTATTACATTTTATTAGTTGCACTACTTTGTGTAGTGACCACATCAGCCCAAACTGATGGACAAGAAAAGAAAGTGATTATACAAACAAATGCAGGAACGATGAAAGCCATCTTATATAATGATGTGCCTAATCATACACGTACATTCATTGAACGTGCCCAAAGAGGCGAATTTAACGGAACTCTTTTTACGCGTGTATTACCTGAATTCATGATACAAGGAGGAGCCCCGGACTCCAAAAACGCTCCCGCAGGGGCGCAATGTGGATTTGGTGACCGCTCCGCAGAAATCATGCCTGAAATCAATGAAAAATATTTCCACAAAAGAGGCGCTTTAGCCGCTCCTAGGCAACCGGATGATATCAATCCTCAAAAGAAGTCTGATATGTCGCAGTTTTTTATTGTCCAAGGAAAAGTGTATAGAGAGACTGAACTTGACACCTTAGAGCGTACGGCGAACTATGCGGCAAGACAAAAAGCGATCAAAGAATTTTATATACCCGTAAGGGCAGAGCTCAATATGATTAAGATGAGCAATAAAAGAGAGTATGTAAAACGCCTAAAAGGCATTAACGCAAAAATAGACTCCGTCATACGAGCGACTCCCGGACATTTGCTCTTCACGAAAGAACAACGAGAAGCATATACTACCGTTGGCGGATGTCATCACCTCGATGGAACTTACACTATCTTTGGAGAGCTAACGGAGGGTTTTGATGTATTAGATATCATAGCGAATCAGCCTCGAGATAAATATGACCGGCCCAAAAAAGATATCCGTATCATAAATGTAACAGTTGAATAAACAACATATAAGACTCCCTGATTATGCTGCATAGAGATTTTATCATGATACAAATAGAAGAACTGGGCAAAATACTTGCCCAAGTTCTTTTTAATCGTAACGCAAGCCAAGGCGCACGAACAAATATGGGTTTGATACAAACAATTTATTCATCACTTAAAGTGGACAAAGAGTTTCTCTTGAACAGCCCCTTGCACGAAATAAGAGAAATGATGAACCAAGAGGATTCTTGCGGTTTGCAACGCATGGAAATAGCAGCGAAGACACTCCTTGAAGAGAGCTATCTCTCCCCAGAACCCAACAAGACCCAAATTCGTAATCGCGCGAAGGAACTATTAATATATGTACAGCAAAACGATAGCACCTTCTCTTTGGAAAGAGAAGCTCTTATCGCGGGGATAGTAAATGATCCTGAAGATTGTATACACCCTCAGCGCAACGCTCACCATCAATAGCGGCAGAAACTATCCCTCCCGCATAGCCCGCACCTTCTCCACAAGGAAACAAGCCCTTTAAGACAACATGCTGATAGCTCTCCTTGTCACGCAAGATACGAACAGGAGCGGATGTGCGTGTCTCTACGCCTATCATTACCGCCTCGTTCGTCAAGAAGCCTCGTGATGATTTGCCAAAACGAAGGAATCCCTCCCGCAACCGACTGGTCACAAATGATGGCATCCAAAAATGCAGCGGTGAGGCCAGTAAGCCTGGGGTATAAGAAGATACCGGCAAATCAAATGAGTTTTTCTTACGAATAAAATCCTCCATACGCTGAGCCGGAGCTACTTGTCTCATTCCACCATTCTGCCAACAAATCTCTTCCAAACGCTCTTGAAAAGCCATAAGCGCCAAAGGAGAATCAGCGTCCACTTCCTCCCCATTACGCAATTGTAGCTTCTCATGCTCTATCAAAGCGGGATAATCTTCTGAACGAACCTCAACAACCATTCCCGAATTAGCCCAACGAGAGCCACGATTAGAAGGAGACATACCATTCACGACAACCTGTCTCGGTCCACTTGCCGCCGGCACAACAAAGCCACCAGGGCACATACAAAACGAATAAATACCACGCTCACCTGCTTGCGCCACAAAACTATACTCTGCTGCAGGTAAATACTCACCTCTGCCCTCCTTGCGATGATATTGTATTTGATCGATCAATGCCTGAGGATGCTCCAAACGAACTCCTACCGCAATACCTTTTGCCTCTATTTGGATCTGATGTTCATACAAATAGTTATATACATCTCTCGCTGAATGACCGGTCGCCAAGATAACAGGCCCCATAAATGTCTCACTCGTATTAGTCTCTACCCCTATTACCTCGTTATCACGCATAATAAAAGCATCCATGCGTGTCTCAAAATGGACCTCTCCTCCACATCGCTTGATCTGCTCTCGCATATTCTCTATCACTCGCGGCAACTTATCTGTCCCTATATGAGGATGCGCATCCACCAAAATAGAAGGACTTGCCCCAAACTGACAGAAAATATTCAATATACGATCCACAGAACCTCTCTTTTTACTTCGAGTATATAGCTTCCCATCAGAATAAGCACCAGCTCCTCCTTCGCCAAAACTATAATTGGATTCCGCATTCACCTTATGCTCACGACTAATCAAAGCGATATCTTTCTTTCGCTCCCGGACATCCTTTCCTCTCTCTATGATAATAGGGCGCATACCCAACTCTATTAATCTCAACGCGGCAAAAAGTCCACCGGGACCAGCACCTACCACAACGACAGATTTACCGTCCGAAACATCTTTATAGGCTATCGATTGATATTCCGGCTCGGTTGGTAACTCATCTATAAATGCTCTCAACTTGAGATTGACAAATATAGTACGCTGACGAGCGTCTATTGAGCGCTTTAACATGCGTACTGCCATAATATTTTTGATCGGCTCGCCCGTCTCACGAGCGACTACCCTCTTTAAAGATTGTTCACTACCTGTCTCTTCAGGTAACACTCGAAGTTGTAATTCTTTTATCATCAGTTATCTATAATTCATACACAATAGATCATCCAAACAAATGCCTGAATGCCTCCTCAACTTTTTTCACTTGTACAATTTGTATCTGACTTTTGGAGTCATCAAATCCTTTTAAATTATTATGCGGAATAATTATTCTGGAAAAGCCCAATTTTTCCGCCTCAAATATACGTTGCTCTATTCGATTCACCGGGCGAATCTCTCCCGATAGACCAACCTCACCGGCCATGCAAACACCAGGCTCTATACTTATATCAAGACTTGAAGACAATATAGAACTAATCACCGCTAAGTCTATCGCAGGATCATTCACCTTCAAGCCTCCAGCTATATTCAAAAAGACATCTTTCTGAACCAACTTAAAACCGGCTCGTTTCTCTAACACCGCAAGTAACATATTCATTCGACGCAAGTCAAAACCCGTCGCGCTTCGTTGTGGCGTACCATAAACAGCTGAGCTGACCAAAGCTTGTGTCTCTATTAAAAAAGGACGAACCCCTTCTATAGCAGCCGCAATAGAGACACCGCTCAATCCCTCATGATTTTGTGTCAGCAATAACTCAGAAGGATTGCTCACCTCTCTCAAGCCATCTTGACGCATCTCATAAATACCCAGCTCTGCCGTACTACCAAAACGATTTTTAATACTCCGCAAAATGCGATACATATAGTGCTGATCTCCCTCGAATTGCAAAACCGTATCTACTATATGCTCTAACACTTTCGGCCCCGCGATGCTTCCCTCCTTATTAATATGACCTATCAACAAAACAGGGACACCGCTCTCTTTCGCATATTTTAATATCGCCACACTACATTCACGAACTTGCGCCACACTACCCGGAGAAGACTCTACTACGTCTGTAAATATCGTTTGTATGGAGTCAATAATCAAAAGATCGGGCCGAACATTAGCTGCCTGTGTAAATATACGCTCCAAATTTGTCTCACATAATATAAAACAATCCGGATTCTCATTCGGTAATCGATCCGCTCTTAACTTGAGTTGCCTTCCACTCTCTTCTCCTGATACATAAAGCACCCGCAGACCCGAAAGAGCCAACACTGTTTGCAAAACTAATGTAGATTTGCCAATTCCAGGCTCTCCACCTATCAAGACCAAAGAACCCCTTACCAATCCACCTCCTAACACACGATTAAGCTCGGCATCTCGCAAATCAATACGTTCTTCTTTCTCTGTCGTAATATCACGTAAAGGTATTGGACGAGCTTTATCCTCCCCCTCCAATACACCATGAGCCGACCGCTTAGCGATCGGCTCCTTTGTCACTATTTCCTCTACATACGTATTCCACTCCCCGCAGTTCGGACACTTTCCTATCCATTTAGGAGAATCAGCGCCACAATTGGAGCAGACATAAACCGTCTTTGTTTTCGCCATTCTATTTTATCATTCACCCACAACAACCATCTTTTCACCAATAGCACAACCTTTCTTTACTTTTTGACTACCCTTCTCTTTATACAAATAGCCACGGAACATACCACCGCTATTAAATGGCATCGCAAAATTACCATCTTTATCCAACGCTATCAAACCACCATTACCTTCTTTCGTATTCAATTCTTTATGAATAATGTAATTGGCCGCATCTTCCACACTCTCTTGCAAATATTTATAACGTGCACAAAGATTAAATGCTACAGCATGACGAATAAAATACTCTCCATGACCCGTACAAGAAACCGCACAGCTATTATTATCCGCATAAGTACCCGCTCCTATCACCGGAGAATCGCCAATTCGTCCCCAACGCTTCTTAAACATACCTCCAGTACTTGTACCTGCTGTCAGATTACCTTTTTTATCTAAAACAACGCAACCTACCGTACCATTCTTTTTACTCTCTTGCTTCAATTTCTCTATCCATTTCAAAGAGCTCGGTGTAGCGAAATATAAATTATCTTTCACCATATCCAATCCCTGCTCCCTCGCGAACTCTTCAGCGCCAACACCACTCAACATCACATGAGGAGATTTTGTCTTTACCGCATAAGCCGCATTGATCGGATGCTTTACATGCTTAACACCCGCAACCGCTCCCGCGCTCAAATCTTTACCCTCCATAATAGAAGCATCCAACTCAAAAGTGCCCTCCGCAGTCAAGGTAGCGCCTATACCCGCATTAAACATCGGATTACTCTCAAAATAGTTGATGACAGCCATAACAGCCTCTGGTCCATCACCTCCCGCAGAAAGAACACGATCGCCAATCATCAAAGCTGAATCAAGCGCGGCATAATACTTAGCCGATTTCACCGGATCTTTCTCCAAGTCCGCCATGGCTCCCGCACCGCCATGTACCACAATTACATACTCTCTTTCTTGAGCAAAGGTCATAGACGAGACCATCAATGCCGCTAAGGCTATCATTCTCTTAAACATATCATATAAGTTTTATCAGTTATGGTGCTCAAATATAAAATAATATTATGAAATATCATTGTTGATCTAAAATAAGTAAGCTGGATAACTTATTTTTCCAAAAAATCGACTATTCTCTCACTCTCTATTCGTACTTCAATAACAAGCAAGACTTTTAGTCGCAAGCTTAATATTTTTTACCCAATCTAAAAGTTTTATCTATTTTTGTTCTTCCCTTATCCATCAGATTAGATAAGGAAATTAAAAGAATCTAATCACTCAATTCTTAAAAATTAATAAATAATATCATGAATAAACCCATTTTACTTTTGGGGGCCGGATTGCTTTTCGAAGTCCTATCAAGTTTCTCCTTCTTATGTAACGCACAAGGTGAAACCGCATTCCAAACTAACTCCCCTTGGAAACCTACACTCAATGTTCAAGCAGATATCGCTATCGTCTACGGCACAAACGACAAACAAGATCCATGCGACAAAACACGCATGCTCTCTTTCGAGGAGCGAGTACAATCTTGGAAAAAGAATGGATATGCCTTACATTTTATGACCGGCATCGCCTGGGGGGAATATCAAGACTATTTTAATGGGAAATGGGATGGCAAAAAGCATAATGAGAATGGACAAATTCGTCTCTCTGGAGATACTATCTGGCACGAACAAGTTCCTTATGTCGTTCCTTCTAACACATACATCAATTATATTAAAGAAACTCAGATCAAACGGGCTATTGATGCGGGTATCGATGACATTATTTTAGAAGAGCCTGAATTCTGGGCCTTCGCAGGATACAGCGAACAGTTTAAACATGAGTGGAAACTCTTCTATCACGAGAATTGGAAACCGCAACATGAATCAGCTGAAAATCTTTATCTATCAAATAAGCTTAAACTACATCTCTATTATCAAGCTCTTCAAGAATGCCTCTCTTTCGCTAAATCGTATGGCAAAACAAAAGGACGTAATATTCATTGCTATGTAGCGACTCACTCTTTGATCAACTATTCACAATGGCAAATTATCAATCCTGAATCTGAACTGGCCCTATTAGATTGCGTGGATGGATATATCGCACAGGTCTGGACTGGCACATCCCGTGTCCCCAACTTCTATCAAGGGAAATATGGCGAGCGTGTATTTGAAACCGCCTTCCTTGAATATGGCGCTCTAGAATCCATGACTACACCTACAAGACGAAAAATATTCTTCCTCACTGATCCTATAGAAGATGGCGTCAGAGACTGGAAAGACTATTTGCGCAATTATAGAGCCACCTATATCGCACAAATGCTTTACCCTCAAAACAACAACTTTGAGGTCATGCCATGGCCTGAACGAATATATGAAAGTACTTATCAAGTCAGCGCAAACGATACGACACATATTCATATTCCTCGCGATTTTGCGTTTAAAATGCAAATCATGATCCATGCCTCCAATAATATGCCTTGTTCTTCTAATAGCATAGATGGCAGTAAAGGACTTAGTGTTCTCATGAGTAATTCCCTCATGCTCCAACGTAATGATATACCTATACAAGGCTATGAGGACCCACAACTTTCAAACTTTTTTGGACTTGCGCTACCTTTTGTCAAAAGAGGTGTTCCCCTTAACATCACACAAATAGAAAATTTAAGAGACCCTAACGCATGGGAAGACACGAAAGTCTTAATGATGACTTACTCAAACATGAAACCTTTACGAAAAGAGATGAACGAACAAATCGCCCAATGGGTAAAGGAAGGTGGATCTCTTATTTATATCTCACGCGACAAAGACCCTTTTCAAACCGTACGTGAATGGTGGAATACAGATGGATTACATTTTAAATCTCCCGCCGACCATCTTTTCCAACTATTAAATATAAAAGAACAAGCTTCCGAGGGAATATATAGACGAGAAAAAGGCAATGTCCTCATCATCCGTAAGGATCCAAAAGAATTCGTTCTCCAAGCAAATCAAGATTCAAAATTAGTTAAAGCTGTGGCGCAACTATATCAAAAAACAACAAGGGAAGCTCTTCAATTCAAAAATCATCTATGCCTATACAACGAGGCAATTACATATTGGCTAGCGTCATGAATGAAAGTGTCTCCTCAAATTCTTTGATGCTCAAAGGCTCTTTCGTTGACCTTTTTGACGAAAATCTCGCTGTCATTACTCAAAAAGAGATACCTGTAGGAGAACAAGCTTTCTTATTCGACCTAAAGAAAGTATCAAAAGCCAAACGACCTGTTGTCATCGCGGCCGCCAGCTCTATCTCTGAAGAGCAATTTATCCATCAATCGGTCTTTAAATTCACTGCCAAAGCGCCCATACAGACACAAAATATTATGCGTATTTGGTTGCCTTTTACTCCAAAATCTATAAAAGCCAATTTACATGCTCAACAAGAAGATACCCCAATTCCGCTCTCTCATCAATGGGACACAACAACCCAAACTCTTCTCCTTCGCTTTGACAATCAAGCAAAAGGTGTTGATATTGTCATTCAATAATAGAAAATATCTTCAATAATCCTACCTTAGGATAAACTTTCAAAAGAATAAAAAAGCGTCATGAATAAAATCATGACGCTTTTTTATGTTTATAACGCTATTTCGTATACCAAACAGGTCCAGGCTCATTAGACATCTCGAACTCTAATATTGATCCAGCCATAATCTGCTCATGCGTAATATAGCTCTTATCATACGGTTCGCCATTTAATTTCACAGAGCGTATATATATATTTTCTTTAGAAATGCCATGTGCTAACACAGAAAAGACCTTACCATTATCCAAACGCATCCGAACCTCCGAAAATAGCGGCGTACCAATATCATAACGACCACTTACCGGATCCACCGGATAAAAGCCCATTGAACTGAAAATAAACCACGCAGACATCTGTCCACAATCCTCATTACCACAAATACCGGCAGGTTCATTCGTATATAATTCATTCAAAACCTTCGAAACATATCGTTGTGTTTTCCAAGGCTCTCCCACTTTATTATATAAATAGATCACATGATGACTAGGTTCATTGCCATGAGCATATTGACCAATCATCCCCGTACTGAAAATAGGCAACTCCTTATCTGACTTAGGGACATAAGTGAACATGCTATCAAGCTTCTCCGCAAAATTATATCGACCACCTACCAAATCAATCAACCCATCCAAATCTTGAGGGACATACCAAAAATACTGCCAAGCATTACTTTCACAAATATCTTCCGTATAGGCATCCGGAGTAAAACCGCTCGAAAAATTCCCCTTCTCATCGCGAGGCTGCATAAATGTTGTCACAGGATTATAAACATTACGATAGTTTTGAGAGCGCTTATAAAAAGTATCGGCAATCTCTTTTTCCCCCATCTTTTCAGCCATCTTCGCAATACAATAATCATCATATGCATACTCTAAAGTCTTTGACAGAGACCAATTCTCCCACTTCTTTGGGTCACTATTCGCCGGCACATAGCCCAAACGCTTATAATCACCTATGCCTCTATAACCATCGCGATCGGCCGAAGCCACACATGCTTGCAATGCCAGCTCTGGATCAAAATCACCTATTCCCTTCAAATAAGCATCAACGATGACCGGTACCGCATGATAACCAATCATCATATCGGTCTCCCAACCATATAAATTCCATAAAGGCAATGCTCCGTTTTGCTCATAAAACTTCAGGAACCCTTTTATCATATCATTAACACGTTTAGATTCCGTGTATGTAAATAACGGATGATTAGCCCGATAAGTATCCCACAAAGAAAACGTTGAATAGTTTGTCCATCCCTCGGCCTTATGTATTTGAGCATCCGGACCGAAATATGAACCATCAACATCACTATAAATAGTTGGGGCTAGCATTGAATGATACATAGCAGTATAAAATTTCACCAAGTCATCTTTCTCTTGGCCCTTCACTTCGATTTTAGAAAGCTGTTCATTCCAGTTTTCTACGGCACGCTCTCTATAAAGCTCAAAGTCATCTATTGGAGCTTCCGCCCGCAAATTCATCCTTGCCCCTTCCATACTCACACCAGAGATACCCGTAGAGACCAAGATCTGATCCCCTTCTTTCGTATCAAAATCAAAACGAGCCACATACGCTGTACCAATCCAACCCGCTTTCGTCATAATAGAAGTTGTATCCACATGACAAGTCTCGAAAGGCTTAGAAAAACGTGTCTCAAAATAAACATGTTGAGAAGGAGACCACCCTTGAGAGAATCTATACCCCCTAATGGTTACTGAATCAACCACCTCTATCTTTGAATCTAAAGTAAAATCCCAATTCATGGCCTTCTTCAAATTCAAAAAGACAGAAGCATCAGCCTTAGGAAATGTATAACGCTGAATGCCGCAACGTTCTGTCGCAGTCAACTCAACATTAATATTATAATCTTTTAACTTCACCCGATAATATCCGGCGGAAGCCTCCTCGTCATCATGAGAAAACGAAGAATATATACCTAAAGGAGCAGAAGCCTCCTTATAAGGACGAGTCACCGGCATAAACGATATATCATATAAATCGCCAGCCCCTGTTCCTGATAAATGCGTATGACTAAAACCCGCAATAGTCGAATCAGGATAATAATAACCTGAGATACGGTTCCAACCTGGCAAACCATTGTCTGGACTTAATTGCACCATTCCAAAAGGGACCTGTGCCCCGGGATAAGTATTTCCCGTAAAATCTGTACCAATAAATGGATTTACAAGTGAAGCGAAATTTGTCTCCTGCTTATTCTCTGGCGTACAGGCAATCAAAGCCATTAAGGAGAACGCCCAAATAGTGTTATACTTCATGTAAAGGAATATAGTTTCATTTTAAGTTAACAAACATACGAATTTTAATCCGGTACACATATAACTTTACAAAAAAATAAATGCATCTTTATACAAACAGACATCAATCTTTGCCTTTTCATATCACTTTCCTAACTCCACTTCCTCTTTGCTCATTCAGAAATAAACCTGTACTTTTGTCTTTCCATATTAACAAAAAAAGGATAATCCATTCATGAAAGTTTGTATCGCCGAAAAACCAAGTGTAGCGAGAGAGATCGCAAATGTTTTAGGTGCGACCACGCAAAAGCAAGGGTATATTGAAGGTAACGGGTATCAAGTAACCTGGACTTTTGGACATTTATGTACGCTCAAAGAGCCCCATGAATATACTGATAGTTGGAAACGTTGGAGCCTAAGCTCTCTACCTATGATTCCTCCTCGATTCGGAATCAAACTAATAGAAAACCCTACATACGAGCAGCAATTCAAAACAATTGAAAACCTTATGCAAAAAGCTGATATGGTGATTAATTGCGGTGATGCGGGCCAAGAGGGAGAACTCATCCAACGCTGGGTCATGCAAAAAGCGGGATGCAAATGTCCCGTCTATCGTTTATGGATATCATCCTTGACAGAAGAGGCCATAAAAGAAGGATTCCAACATTTAAGAGAGCAATCCGATTTTAATAAGTTATACGAAGCCGGGCTATCGAGAGCTATTGGCGATTGGCTTTTAGGAATGAACGCGACCAGACTATATACTTTGCGCTATGGACAAAACAAACAAGTATTATCTATCGGACGAGTGCAAACTCCTACTTTAGCGCTTATTGTAAATAGACAGGCAGATATTGATAATTTCAAACCTGAACCCTATTGGGAACTAAAGACTATTTATAGAGAAACGACTTTCTCCACGACAAAAGGTAAATTCACCAAGAAGGAAGAGGGAGAAAACTTTCTTGATAAGGTAAGAGATAAAGATTTCACCGTAACAAACATCACAGAGAAAAGAGGCAAAGAGTTTGCGCCTCGTCTATTTGACTTAACTTCACTACAAGTGGAATGCAATAAAAAATTTGCATTCACCGCAGATGAGACATTGAAGCTTATTCAATCGCTATATGAGAAAAAGGTCACTACTTATCCGCGTGTAGATACAACCTTCTTGAGCGATGACATCTACCCTAAAGCGCCTAATATTCTTAATGGACTTATTGAATATAATGAATTTGTAACACCTCTTAAAAAGGTAAAACTTCCTAAGAGCAAGCGTGTGTTCGATAACTCAAAAGTAACAGATCACCATGCGATCATACCAACAGGAGTGCCAGCCCGCAATCTTACTGATTCGGAGAAAAAAGTATATGACCTGGTGACTCGCCGCTTTATTGCCGCTTTTTACCCAGATTGTGAAATCTCAACAACAACCGTATTCGGACAAGTTGACAAGATAGAATTTAAAGTAAACGGAAAACAGATCCTTAAACCAGGATGGCGTGTGGTTTTTGGAACAGAACAAAAAGATCCGGATGCGGAACCAACAGAGAATAACGGCATTTTACCTGATTTCATAAAAGGAGAAAGTGGTCCACATAAACCTATCCTTAAAGAAACATGGACACAGCCTCCTAAACCCTATACGGAAGCAACCCTGCTCAGGGCAATGGAAACCGCCGGAAAACTGGTCGACAATGACGAGCTAAGAGATGCCTTAAAGGAGAATGGAATTGGTAGACCATCCACCAGAGCTGCTATCATAGAGACCTTGTTTAAACGCAATTATATTCGTAAAGAACGTAAGAATCTATTTCCTACCCCAACAGGAATAGAGCTTATCGGCACTATTCATGACGAGCTTCTGAAAAGCGCAGAACTAACAGGTCTATGGGAAAAAAAATTGAGACAAATTGAACATGGTACATACGAGACACATATTTTCCTTGATGAACTCAAACAGATGGTCAACGAGGTTGTGGTCAATGTGCTTTCTGATCAAACACAACACATGATAACAATCGAAGATACATCTAAAAAAGAGGCAGCCCCTACTAAAGGAAAAAAGACTCGTAAAGCACGAACCCCTAAAAAGGAAGATGTAGAAAATGATACAAAGCAACAACCTATTTGTCCTATTTGCCACAAAGGAACTATCCTTCGAGGTAAAACAGCTTATGGGTGTTCTGAATACAAAAATGGATGCACTTTTCGATTAGACTATGACATATACGGAAAAGAACTGACAAACAACGATTTATACGATATTATTAAGAAGTTGTAATGATAATTCTTTTTCGATAAACATAAAAAGACTATTTAATTATACACAAATGAAAACAGAGTGGTTTCCTTTAGTTAATGAAAATGGCGAAACAATAGGAAAAGCGACCCGCACAGATTGCCATAATGGAAGTAAGATGCTGCATCCGGTAGTACATCTACATATCTTTAACCTAAATGGGGATTTATTTCTTCAAAAACGATCTATGAACAAAGATATACAACCGGGCAAATGGGACACTGCGGTCGGAGGACATGTTGATTATGGTGAGGATATAGAAAAAGCTCTAAGAAGAGAAGCACGCGAAGAGCTGGGTATCATCGACTTTTCTCCGGTCTTTATGAAAAGGTATATATTTGAATCGACCGTTGAAAAGGAGTTAGTCAATACATTTAAAACTATCTACGAAGGCCCTTTTAATATTGATCCTGTCGAATTGGACGAGGGACGTTTTTGGCCCATTGAATCGATTAAGTCTCATTTAGGAAAAGGCGTGTTTACACCCAACTTTGAAAATGAGTTCTCTGTCCTTTTTCAGGAATAAACCCGTTGCTCTATTTCACAAAAAACTCGGCAAGATTTCATCATAAGATGAGTCTTGCCGAGTTCATATAAATCACATCGCTTTTACCGCGACTTGGTCTCTACTTTTTACACATTTCGTTAATAATCTGTATCAATTCCCCTCCTAATTCTTCTGCTTCTTTCATTGTATGAGCTTCTGAATAGATACGAATAATCGGCTCGGTATTACTCTTACGCAAATGTACCCATTTATCAGGGAAATCAATTTTCACACCATCGATATCCGTAATATCATACTGCGCAAAGCGCTCTTTAACCTTCAATAAAATAGCGTCAACATCAATCTCCGGCGTTAGCTGCACCTTCTGCTTTGATATAAAATATTGAGGATATGAAGCCTTCAACTCACTAACTTTCATTTTTTTCTTCGCTAAATGAGTCAAGAACAATGCGATACCAACCAATGCATCACGTCCATAATGACTAGCCGGATAGATCACGCCACCATTACCTTCTCCACCAATTACAGCATTTGTAGCTTTCATCTTCGCTACGACATTAACCTCACCCACTGCTGCCGCATTATACTCACAGCCATGAGAACGAGTAACATCTCGCAAAGCACGACTTGAGCTTAAGTTGCTCACGGTATTTCCGGGAGTATGGCTCAACACATAATCACTTACAGCAACTAAGGTATATTCCTCATTAAACATCTCGCCATTTTCACAAACAATAGCTAAACGGTCCACATCCGGATCAACAACAAATCCAACATCCGCTTTCGCATGTTGCATCAAGTTGGATATCTCTGTTAGATTTTCCGGGATAGGCTCCGGATTATGAGAAAAGTTTCCATGAGGCGCACAGTGCAACTTGAAAATGACTTTCACTCCCAAAGCATATAATAGATCCGGGATTACTATTCCACCAACAGAATTCACGCAATCAATAGCGACACGGAAATTAGCGGCCTTGATAGCCTCCACATCAACAAGATCCAAATTTAAGATGCTCTCTATATGTTTCTGCTTATATGTTGTGTCTGGAATAACCTTACCTAGCTGATCAACCTCCGCAAACTCAAAATCCTCGGCAGCCGCAATACGCAAGACCTCTTGACCTTCAGCTGCATTTAAGAACTCTCCTTTTTCATTCAAAAGTTTCAATGCATTCCACTGCTTAGGATTATGGCTCGCTGTCAAAATTATACCACCACAAGCGCCTTCCATCGCTACCGCCAATTCTGTAGTTGGTGTTGTCGCCAAATCTATATCAACCACATCAAAACCCATTCCCGTAAGTGTTCCCAAAACAACTTGCTTTACCATCATACCGGAAATTCGGGCATCACGTCCAACAACAATCTTATTGGTTGTTACCTTCGTGTTTTTTCTGATAAATGTAGCATAAGCTGCCACAAACTTAACAATAGCCAACGGATTCAATCCGTCTTCCGGTTTCCCGCCAATCGTTCCGCGAATACCGGAAATAGATTTAATTAATGTCATAAGTTTTTCTCAAATTTAAATTCTAGAACTTCATAATAAACGGGCCATCCTTGACCTTGATCATTATATGTTCCATATTTAAATGGAACAATAAGTTTTACTTTTGCACGATCTCCCACATATTGCAATGGAGCTTGTAATCCTTCACTTACCCATGTATAAGAAACAGAGCTTGGATCGGCGCTAGAATAATCTCCATAAGTGAACGGAATAGGCAATGTTCCATTACTATGAGGCCCGTAATTAGAAAACACAACAGTGTCTTTCTCCATTATATAATGCAAGATACAACGATACAAGATCTTTGTCTTTTGCTTCTCTGCACGTTCGGCCGTTCCCTTATCAATAATGTTCATGTAGACTCCATTATCCAACTTAACGAACTGATTTTCTTTAAATACGGTGTCTTCTGGAAAATCATCCAAGATCTCAAAGCCTTGCGCATCAATGAACCGATCTATAGCCTTTCTCTCATCCTTCAGCATATCTGAATAGGATTTAGTCTTACCACACGAAAAAGTCGCGAATACCGCACCTAAGATCAACAAGATATTAAATACTTTCTTCATTATTATATGAGTCTATTTTTTAGTGAATTGCAAATGTAATGAATCTTTGATAATCATTACACATGATCGGCAATTTCTTCCGCTCTATTAGGATTAAAATCCTTTAATCCTCTCTCGAACACCGCTACAGCATCCGATAAAGAGCCATAAAACTCTCCTCCTGAGGCGTTTTTATGTCCACCGCCATTAAAGTATCTCGAGGCAAACTGATTACATGGGAAATCTCCAACAGAACGAAGCGAAATTTTCACATACTCACTATCTTCTCGGATAAATACACAAAAGCATACGTTCTCGATGCTTAATGGCATATTCACGAACCCTTCCGTATCTCCTGACTGATAATGGAATTGATCAAGTTCCTCTTTAGACAAAGTAATCAACGCTGTCGAATATTCCGGATATACTTTCATCTTTTCATATAAGACATACCCCATCATACGTAAACGATATTCGGAGTAAACTTGATTCACTTGGCGATAAATCCAATCTTTATCTATTCCTTTTTTTATCAATTCTCCTATGATCGTATATATTTCAGGCTTATTCGAGTTATATGTAAAAGAGCCCGTATCCGTCATCATTCCTGTATATATGCATGCGGCGGAATCTCTACCTAACAGATCAAACATCCCCATTCTACATATAAAACGGAAAATCATCTCACTCGTTGATGACATTTCCGGATAAGACATTGTCACTCGGCAAAAATCAGCGGGATTTAAATGATGGTCTATCATTACTTTTCTACCTTCTGCCGCCAATAATGATGGAGCGACCTTCTCAACTCGCTTCGGCTCATTAAAATCTAAACAAAAGATTACGTCTGCTTCTTTAATTAATTTCTCCGCAAATTCGGGATATTTCTCATGTATGACAATATCTTTCGCTCCCGGCATCCATTTATAAAAAGAGGGGAACTCGTTGGGCACAACTACCGCTACATTGTCTTTACCATAAGCGCATAAAAAGTGATATAGTCCCAAAGATGAACCTAAAGCGTCACCATCGGGTGATACGTGAGTCACAATAACAAAACTATCCCCTTTTTCTACATACTTCTTTGCCTTTTGTATTTTTTCTTCTTGAATGATTTTTGTGATCATATATTTTTTTATTTGCTCCGCAAAGGTATAATTTTTTTAATCTTCTTCTAACGATACCGGAGTTGATTGCTCCTCTGAAAAACTGAAACAGATCAGGCGTCTTATCTGAAGTGATATTATCCGGCTTAATTTAAGGGGATTGTGTTTTCATCGTTTTTCAACTAAATAATATTTTTAATGATATTAAGAGTATGAACAGCGACACGATGATTAAAATTTTAGAGACCTTCGGCTGAAGGTAGCATATCATAAACGCTAAAAACAAATAGCCGATCAACAAATCAAACAAATCAAAACGCCATGTTATAGTCGCATAGGGCAATGACGAAAACAACTCTACCACATTCACCATCGCATGGACTAAAAACTCCACTATATTACTTAAACAATCATAACCATAAAATCCGACAGGAAAACAAAGCCATAAAAGAGCTAGCGGAATCAATAGTAAAGCGAGGAAAGACACCGGAGGATTGGTAAATAAAAACACAGTGGAAAATTGCCCAAAATAATAAAAGCAAAGACAGGCCGTCCCCATCTGAGCCGCTATTGAAACTGTTATTCAACCCCATGGGACGGCAATTAATGGATTACGCAACTTTATCTGTTGATCTATCCGGGGCAATATATATAATATAGAAAATACAGCACTATAACTCAACTGAAAACCTATATCAAACAAATAGGCCGGATTATATGCCAACATACAAAAAGCGGAAGCCGCTAGTGTATTATAACTGTCCATTCTACGAAGCAACATCTTTCCTAATAAATAAAGCGTGAGCATTAAGGAGGCACGTACGGCAGATGGCGCTAAACCCGTAATAAACGCATACAACCATACGCCAAAAATCAAAAAAAGCAAATAAAAAGGTCGCCACACTCGACCATAAGACAAGGGTCTCAACAAGATCGAAAGAAACCCACAAATAACACCTACATGAAATCCACTTACCGACAGAATATGCGAGACTCCCGCTAATAAGAAATGCCGTTTCATCTCACTCACAGCAGCGCTACGGTAGCCTACAACAAGAGTCGCCAAAATAGATTTTTCACGATCTGACACTTTTAAACGATCGAATGATTCAACCAGCGTATGCTGAACAACCGATGCTTTTTGTCCCATAAATGCATGTAAACCAATTTCCGATGGAGAGTGCTGATTTGAGCAAAAACAGACCGATATAGCTACGCAAACAACCAACAGAGACATGATGGTCCCATACAAACCTCGCATTCCAAAATGCGGCCACTCACTGCCATACTTCCAAGATACGGTCAAGAATAATAAACAAAGGATACTGCTGAATAGAATAAACGCTACTAAAAAAGGATTTGGTAAGAAGGTATATAGCGCAATTCCTATAATCCAAAAGAGAAGCGGCCTCGCAAAAGGTCGCTTCTGTAGTTTTTCTATCATAGATAAGATTTTAGGTTATATCTCTTTATATATTACATTGTTTTCAATTGCTTTATAGTGCTTATTGGATCTTCCGATTTAAAAACAAAATTACCGGCGACGAGAACATCAGCACCCGCATCTACCAAACGTTTGCCTGTCTCTAAATTCACGCCACCATCTACCTCTATTAACGCATTTGAACCTGTACGTGTTATCATTTCGCGCAAACGAACAACCTTATCTACCGTATGCTCAATAAAGCGTTGGCCTCCAAATCCCGGATTGACAGACATCAACAACACCATATCTACATCTCGGATGATATCTTCCAACAAGCAAATTGGTGTATGAGGATTTAATGTAACACCTGCCTTCATCCCCGCTTCCTTAATAGCCATTATTGTACGATGTAAATGTGTACATGCCTCATAATGAACATTCATCATATAAGCACCTGTCGCTGCCACTTCTTTAACGAACTTTTGAGGCTCCACAATCATCAAATGCACATCCATCGGCTTTTTACATACCCCTTTTAATGCGTTAAGAACGGGGAAACCAAAAGAGATATTGGGAACAAACACTCCGTCCATAATATCAAGATGCAACCAATCGGCATCACTTTCATTAATCATTTCTACCTCTTTTCTTAAATCCAAAAAATTCGCGGAAAGCAAAGAGGGCGCTATCATATGCTTCATAATATATTACCGTTTATTTTTCACAAAAGTATGTAAAAAAAATATTGAAACCTAATTATAAAACAGCTCTTGTTTTTCTCTTGTTAAACATACTGGAAATATGACCGCTAATAAAAAAAGCCTTCGCTAACGCATTCTAATTGACGCGCCGGCGAAGGCTTTCCCTTTAAGAGGTAATCTGTTAAAATTTATATCCTATACTTAATGCGACACGTGTCGTATTAGTTTTCATTGTAGCGGGCTGAGCGGTGATGATCGGTGATGGATCATTGTCTACATACATATTAGAGAAGCTATAGACATCTTCTCTAGCTACACGGTATACACAAGCTAAATCCGCATAAAAATTAGGCGTAAAACGATAACCTAAACCGACAGTATAGCTTGTGGCATCTTTAAATAAAGTGTAATTGGGTATCGTTCCCACTGTTGCCACCTCTATCGACCCATTTTTCAACGGATCCTTCATCGGACTATCGCTATAAGCGACTCCTGCCCTGATCGCGAATTGCGGTGTAGCCTTAAATTCAACGCCGGCACGAACAGTGTTACTCATCTTGAAGTTACTCTTTATATCTCCATTCGTAAAAACGTTGCTGCTTCCATCCACCTCATTCATTCGCATATTCTTAAAATTAGTCATCTCGTAATCGACACTAATCAACGCTGTTGTTCCTAAAATAGCCGCAGCGCTAAAAATCCACTTATCCGGAGAGCGAAACTCGTAATCATAAACGGCTCCCTCCGGTGTAGACGCATTTAGTTTACGCTCCTTTTCCTTACCATCTTCCATAAATGTCAGATATGAACCCGCTTCGCCATAATAATTGTCTGTCATCTTATACCAAGTAGGAGAATTATACGCGACTCCTAAACGTAAGCAATCAACAGGTCTAACAATGGCTCCAATATTAAAAGCATATCCCGTACCATCCGTATCTAAATAATTATCCAAAAACAGGCTATTACCTTTCTCAAACGATTCATCATACGATGATTGATAGCTATAATTCAAATCTGTAATGGCCACAGTAGCGCCCAACATCACCAACTCTGATATATTCAATCCAAATGATAGATCATAGACATCTACAGCTCCACGCTCTGAGACTCTCAACGATCCTCCATGCAACAAATAGGGTTGCCATTTGCCATTAGCGTCATTGTCACCAAATGAGCTATAATAATTTTTGTTGTCGTTTTTATAGGAATCCATAAATCCGGCATTATATCCTAACACAGACAACCAATCGCCTATATCGCCATTTTCATATGGGCTGTAATTTTTATCGCCCACCAATAGATTGCTTGGCAAGCCATAAGCACGAGAAGCGACATAGTCAGACAGTGATGTCGCCATCTCTCCACCCATGGCAACCTCATAGTTGCGTGTATAGTTCTTTACCCTATTATATGAGAAGCCTACATTCCAACTTACAACGCCAACATCATTCGCCGTTGGAAAATATCCTACATATGCGATATTGTCAAAACTTACTTTTGTACGATTGTTATCTACTTTTGAACCTAGCCAATCTGTCTTTGTTGAAACAGATGAGACACTTAATGTCGTTACTACTTCAGAACTTTTATATATAGCCAATCCGGCAGGATTTGAGCTCATGGCTGAAATATCACCTCCTAAAGCTCCAAATGCGCCTCCCATTCCTAAATAACGAGCCGTTCCGGTCAATTCAGTTTGAGAATACTTAAACGCATCCAATTGTGACTGAGAATAAATTGTGCCGCTCGATAGGGCTAGCACCGACATTATTATAGCTATCTTTTTCATCTTTATTATCTTATTTATAAAATTTGTATTATCTGCGCCCTGCTCCGGAGCGACCGCTACCACCACCAAAAGATCCACCGGAACGTCCTCCACCGAAACTTCCGGAAGAAGAACCGAAAGAGCTGCTTCTTGAAGATGATGAACGACTATAGTTGCCCGAAGATGAACGGCTTCCTCCCCAATCGCTCATTGATGAAGAGCGAGAAACAGATGTAGAGGATTGACGTGATCTAGAGCTGCTTCTTGATATTCTTGTACGAGTGTTTGAAGATGATCCGTTTGAATAACGACCCACAGATGCCCTGCGTCCCGCACCGGATGAAATAGCGGACTCCCGACGTGATGAACCGCGACCATTACTGTATGAAGATGACGGTCTCGTTGAAGAGCCATAATTTCTTAATGAAGAAGAACGTGTCGATCTTCCCGCATAAGAACTATTTCCGCGACCATAGTATCTATTGTTACGATAGGATGAGCGGCCATTCCAATAATGTCTGCTATATGAATAATAGACAGGATGATAATAATGGTGATAATGGCCCCAATAATGACCACCCCATCCCCATGATGGACCATACCAGGGAGTGTAATAACCTACATAAAAGCCACTCCAGCCCCAACCAAAGCCCCATGACGGACCATAATATCTTGGAGAATATGTCCACCAAGGATTATAGCCATAATACCAAGGGTCATACCAAGGAGAGCCCCACGCATTGCCTATGTTTATATTCACATTAACATTCGAACCTCCATCTGAATAATTCGTGTCATAGGAATAATAGCCATCGCTTAAACATAAGTCTACTTGATCTGCTCCCGTGATCGTAATCTTACTTGGCGAATGATAACGTATGATACGCTCCGTATATTCCGTATCGGAATGACGCTCTGACGTACTCCTTACTTCAGACGAAGCTTCCTGCCCTTCAGCTCTTTCTTCCGCGTCACTATCTGATGAATAACGACGATTATATGCGTCAATCTCCTGCTCTGAGAATGACGATGTTTTGGCCTTTCCTTGCTGACTTACAGTAGGATTAGGCTGAGGGGATTGCTTCTCTTCAACCTGTGCTTTCTTTTTCTTACTCTTGGAAGAGAAATACACATCGTCGAAAAACTCTTCTTGCGCAACAGCACTAAAGGCCATTAACAGCATCATTAATAAAGATGTTAATTTCATTGATCTCATATTTGTTTCTCCTCTGCTTTTAATTTATACTCATTAAATCACAAATCGTCTTCCTTTATGAAAGATCTTCTAAATTTTTATCTCCCAAGTATTAACTAAATGCGACATATTGTGTTTACAAATATATATTGATTAATACGAATGTCACAACATTTACATATACTTTAACGTATTGTTCATAGCTTGATGAGATTCTATATATAGAAGATACATCAAAAAGAAAAACGCTGCAAGAAGAGATGGAAAATATGACGACTTATTTTTATGATTCACGAGCTTCTATTTGCCAAAAGTTTATAAGCTCGCATTTTCTAATATAGCCCCTAATTGAAATGTGTTTTTTTTATGTTTCACTATTTCCTCTATGAGTGTCCCGATAAGCCTCGATAATATCAATAATAAAAGCCTCTCTAAGTGAATAGTTAATCACTTGCCAAGTGATTAACTATTCACTACCCCTACTCGTTAGTTATTCACTTGAGCAGTGAATAACTATTCACTTAACATGCTGTAACACAATTATATAAACTATATCGTCTTTTACCACATCTGCACGCTAAAACTCAACTGCGAATCCATGCGCTTTGACTTCATCAACTCATCCATTTTTACAGCCGCTTTTCAAAAAAGTTTATCTACGAACAAATTTTTTTCTTTTTAATATCTTGTGAGTTTGATTTTTTACTAAAATCGCAACTGTAACTCTTTAAACAAACAATAGAGAACATGTCGGATAACTTTCATGATTATGCGACACTGCTTCGCAAAATCAAATAAGCGTTGCGTGACATTCGGAATCCAATCGGCATATCCGACTACTAGGGCAAGCCTTGACGAAAGATTTCCAGGGCAGTTTGCCTACTGGAATCTAATAACTAATATAATAACTAATAAACAGAACTAAGATGATAATTTATAAGATACATATAATAGCGGCAGTCCTTTGTTTTGCCTCATTATCTGCATTTGCTCAAAACGTTACGAAAACAAATCAGACAGATAGTTTAGACATTTTCAACGTTTATGAGAATCTGCCGGAGGTAATGGTGGTTGGAGAACGCCCTATCGTCAAATTGGCAGACGGAAAATTATCTTACAATATGCCTGCCATGCTGGAACGCATTCCGGCAGACAACGCTTTTGATGCCTTGAAAAACATACCCGGTATCAATGTGAAAGACGAGAATGTCGATTTTGCCGGACAACCGCTTACACTTATTATAGACGGAAAGGTAAATACGATGAGCTATGGGCAAGCTGTGGAGCGTCTGAAAATGATGCCTGCCGAACAGATAGAAAAGGTAGAGTTCATGCTTTCTACACCTGCACGTTATCATGTACGCGGAGCTTCCCTGAACATCGTGACTAAAAGGCACAAAGGCAAAGAACATTTTTCCGGGCAGATACAGGGAGATTACACGCAAAGCAAGTACGCCTCTGGTGGAGCGAAAGGAAATTTTCTGTATTCCAAAGGTAAACTGACTGTCGATGCAAGTTATTCCTATATTAATATCAATACCTATGCGGAAGCTGAACATGACGCACAGCATCCGTTGAACAATGAGAGAATCCCATATTACGACTTCACCACAAATAGAAACAAAGGGCATGCTCATAAATACCGTGCAGGCTTCGACTATCAGTTTGGAGAAAATCATTCCTTGAATCTTACCTATACAGGAGCTTGGAAGTACGGCAAGTCAGAGAATAAAACCACAGGAAACAGCATCTCACAACAATCCAGCGAAGAGCACAACTATCTACATAACGTGGATTTATATTATAATCTTCCGTTTGGTTTACAAGTCAGTGCATCTTATACGAATTATAAAGCTCCTAAGGACCAGTTACTTGACGGAAGTCTGAATGAAACAGAAAAGAACCTTTTGGCGAACAGTAACCAAGAAATCAATAAATGGCTGGTTACAGCCGACCAAGTACATTCATTACAAAACGGATGGGGACTTTCGTATGGTGTAAAGGCTCAGTTTACAAACAATAATAGTTTCCAAACCACCCAAACCGCTGATGGAGAAGTATTACCGGAAGCTACAAGCAGTGTTGATATTGATGAGCGCATCATCAATGCCTATTTCGGATTCAATAAACATATAGGGAAAAACATATCTATTGATGCTTCGGTTGCTGCTGAAAACTTCCATACACCGCAATGGAACGAGTGGAGGTTTTATCCGTCTGTCAATGCCATCTGGAATATAAATGAACATCATTTACTCAATCTATCTTTCAGTTCCAATGCGGAATATCCAAGTTATTGGAGTACGATGACTAGTATTCACTACTCTTCCATATATTCTGAGATTTGGGGTAATCCTAACTTAAAGCCGACAAGCATCTACAATCTTTCCTTGATGTGGCAACTGAACAGACGTTATACTTTCGTGGCATTTGCAGACTTCAAACCTAATTTCTCCGCACAATTACCTTACCAACCGTCAGACCGTTTTGCTGTGATTATGAAAGAGGTAAACTTCAATCACAGGAATACATACGGTATTCAAGCATCCGCACAATTTTCAGCCGGACAATGGCTAAATGGAAACATTTTTGTAGTAGGGCAATACACCCAAGATAAATGTGACGATTTTTTCGACTTGCCATTTAACCGTAATAAATTCAGTATCATTACAGGCGGTATGGCATCATTCCTTATAAGCGAACGAGCAAATATCAGATTTATTCTAAATCCATTCTTTCAGTCTAACGCCATTCAAGGTGTTTATGACATAAAAAATCTATTTCAACTCAATGCTTCTTTGCGTTGGGCATCTGCTAATGACAAGTGGAATGTTGTCTTTTCGGGGAATAACTTTACAAACAGCAAATTCAAGCTCCATTCAAACTACGGGAATCAAGACTTTTCCATGAATGTTGGTCAAAATTGGATAACAGCTAATCTCTCTGTAATTTTCAAATTCGGAAATTATAAACGTAAGGAAATCAAACAAGTTGACACTTCGCGAATGGGGTATTAAAAGACTTATAATACTACTAACATAAATAGGAAATATCTATATAAGTCATTTATCTCCTAATGTCGGATACAAAAGTAGCCGGCCGTTATTGAATGTATAAAGGTCAAGCGATAAAGGTTTTGTGATGGTTTACCCTCCAAGGGAAGAAGAAACCACCACAAAACCTTTACCCATTCCAACGTCAGACTTAATACGGCATCCGGCAACGAAGATAAACGACCGACGAAATAGTAGGTTACAAGAAAAATCAAAAAGCAATATACCATAATTCTTATTTGGAAGGTCTATTTTTTAATCAAAGAAAAATTTGGGAAACGAAAGACTGCACTCCCTCTAAATAATAGATTAGGGTATATGTCCTTTTACTTTTTTCTCAAATATGGCAGTACTGCCCAACGAAAAGATATATTGGAAATATCAAACAAAATATGCCACCTTTGTTATCGGTTTAGGCAATAAGCTAAAATAAACATGGAATATCGGAAGGGAATAGCACAGGAAAGAGAAGAAATCGCCTATATTGATACTCCAAAAAAGTTAAGGATCAATAAAAGTATTAAATCTTCACCCATTAGAATATACCGTTAAAGACAATGACCATATTTCCGACTTATTACTTTTTGGAAGAAGGAACGGATAAGAATATGACTGACTCAAAGGAACATTACAAATTAATTATAATCTATTAATCTCCTCACTCGCAGCACCTGTTCCTTTATATTTTGCCTTGAAATCATTAAAATTCCAACTCACAGATAAGACAATTCTTCTTCCATATGAATTTGTCGCTCTATTTGATACCAAAAAGTTCAATATTTTTGTATCCTTTGTTTTGCTCCAATTAAACAGGTCTTCACCTCTAAGTGTAAGATTTAAATTATCCGACAAGAATGATTTCTGTATGGATAACTCACTGTAGCCAAAACCTTTCATATAATAGATACCACGGTTACCTTTTGTATTCCATTGTACATCAGTACGCAATGTAAAATCTTTTGGCAAAGAAAATTCATTCTGAAGCGAGAACAGACCATAAGGCTTGTTGTAATCCAGTGGCTTTCCAAGATAATCCAAGGTTAAATACTGCTTATACACTCCAGCTGTGAGTGTAGAATTCCAACATCCCCATGATGGAGAAGCTACAAGCATTGCGCCAATTTGCTGATATTTTGGCGCATTCGTTGTGAACCATACAGAAGAACCGTCTGCGACTTCCGATTGTTCTGCTGTTGTGTAGATATAATCCTTTATATATTGATAATTAAGACGAAAACTGACTACAGAATACTTCATGTTAAAATCAACATCAAATATCTTTTATGGTGCCAAATTGGAATTTCCTTTTTCCTGATGAAACTGGTTGTTATACTTGACTTTGTTGTTGAGTTGATCGAATGATGGACGTTGTAACCTGTTTGTGAAATTCAAGGAGAAGTCCAATTTCTTGATTGGAAATGACAATGAGGGTAATGGTAGAAAATCGGAATAATCCTTGCCCAAAAGAGCATTACCGTTATCTGCAAAAAGTACATTATTTTCATACATCTTTATCCAGTCATTCTCAAAGTTGGATTGGGTTTCCAGATTGCTGTTATATCCGGTATATTGTATCCCTATACTATGCTTCTCACTAAAGTCATAATTTATTCCTGCATAATAGGAATGGTCATAACTAATGTCTGTATATTTAGATGATAAAACTTCATTATATTCTGCATTTTTTTCATAATTGATTTGAGTAACATCATATTTAATAGACATTATATAGATTAATTTGTTATATGACTCATTTTGTGACTGATTC